>CAZYMF010000001.1:0-2014 GCA_964648215.1 uncultured Binatia bacterium (SeqCode)
CAGCGAGGAGCTCAAGCGAACTCACCTGCCGCCGATCATTCACGGCAAGATCCGCTGGTGCCAGGGCTACTCCGAGCCGGGCTCGGGCTCCGATCTGGCCAGCCTGCAGACGCGCGCCGAGATCGACGGCGACGACTTCATCCTCAACGGGCAGAAGGTCTGGACCTCCTACGGCGACAAGTCCGACTGGATGTTCATCCTGGTGCGCACCGATCCGAAGGCGAAGAAGCAGAGCGGCATCACCTTCCTGCTGATGGACATGGAGACCCCCGGCGTCTCGGTGAAGCCGATTCTCCTGATCAGCGGCTCGTCGCCGTTCTGCGAGACCTTTCTCGAGAACGTCCGGGTGCCGCGCGCCAACGTCGTCGGTCAGCTCAACGGTGGCTGGGCGATGGCCAAGGCCCTGCTCGGTCACGAGCGGACGATGATCGCCGACGTCTTCAAGGATCGCGTGCCGGGCAACCCGCTCGTCGATCTCGCCCGCAAGTACATCGGCGGCGAGAGGCGGATCGCCGACCCGATCGCGCGCGATCGCATCACCCAGAACGACATGGACCAGCGCTGCCTCGATCTGACGCTCGATCGCTCGCGCGACGGCGCCAAGGCCGGGCACAAGCCCGGTCCGGAGACGTCGATCTTCAAGTACTACGGCACCGAGACCAACATGCGGCGCCGCGAGCTGATGGTGGAGATCCTCGGCCCGCAGGGCCTGGGCTGGGAAGGCGCCGGTTTCGACGACAAGGAGCTGGGGATCACTCGCGACTGGCTGCGCTCGCGCGGCAACTCGATCGAGGGCGGAACTTCGGAGATCCAGCTCAACATCATCGCCAAACGCGTTCTCGGCCTGCCCGACTGATTGGAGCTCGTACCCATGGCCCTCGTCCTGACCGAAGAGCAAGAGCTGCTGCGCCAGAGCGCGCGCGACTTCGTCAACAACAACTCGCCGTTGAAGCGCGTACGCGCGCTCCGCGACAGCGGCGACGCCGTCGGCTTCTCCCGCGAGCTGTGGTCGGAGATGGCCCAGCTCGGTTGGCTGGGCATCGTCTTCCCCGAGAGGTTCGGCGGCGCCGGGCTGGGCTACGCGGACCTGGCGGTGGTGATGGAAGAGCTCGGGCGCGGCCTGGCACCGGAGCCGATGCTGTCGGCCATCCTGCTGGGCGGCAACGTCATCCTGCTCGGCGGCGGCGACAGCCAGCAACAGACCCTGCTGCCGCCGCTGCTCGAGGGCAAGCTGCTGCTCACCCTGGCCGCTCACGAGCCGGGCAGCCGTTACGATCTGCACCGGGTGACCACCCGCGCCGAGCGCGGCGGCCAGGGCTGGAAGATCAGCGGCACCAAGACGCTGGTGCCCGACGGGCACGTCGCGGACCGTCTCGTTGTCGTCGCGCGGACGGCGGGGGCGGAGAACGACCGCGACGGGATCACGCTGTTCGTGGTCAACCGCGAGGCGGCCGGCGTGTCGGCGACCCGCCAGCAGGTTGTCGACGGCCGCAACAACGCGCTCGTGAAGCTCGACAACGTAGCCGCCGGCGAGGCGGACGTCGTCGGTGGCGTGGGGCAGGGCGGGGCGCTGCTCGCCGAGGTCGTGGACCGCGCGACGGTCGGGCTGTGCGCCGAGATGCTCGGCGGCATGAACGCCGCCTTCGAGATGACGCTGGACTACCTCAAGACGCGGACGCAGTTCGGCGTCCTGATCGGCACCTTCCAGGCGCTCAAGCATCGCGCCGCGAAGATGTACACGGAGACCGAGCTGGCGCGCTCGGCGGTGATGGCGGCCGCGCAGGCGGTCGATACCGACGACGCCGACCGACCACGTCTGGTCTCGCTGGCGAAGGCGCGTTGCTCGGATGCGTTCGTCCTCATCGGCAACGAAGGCATCCAGATGCACGGGGGCATCGGCATGACCGACGAGCACGACATCGGCTTCTTCGCCAAGCGGGCGCGCGCGGCCCAGCTCACCTTCGGCGACGCCGCCTACCACCGCAACCGCTACGCCGAGCTGAGCGGCTACTGA
>CAZYMF010000001.1:2114-21131 GCA_964648215.1 uncultured Binatia bacterium (SeqCode)
TCGAGACAGTCGACGCCGTGGCTGGCGAAGCGGATCGCGGCGGCGGCGCTACGGCCGTCGCGGCGCTGCTCGATGCCCCACTGTCCCGCCTCGATCAGTAGCGCCAGCTCCATCGTGCGCCCCAGCGTCAGGGCGAAGCGGCGGGCGCCGGTCTCGAGGGTGGTGCCGCCGCGGCGTTGCGCGGCCGTGAGCCACGCCTCGGCGTGCTCGGCGGCGGCGAGCGCCGTGCGCGCGGGGCCGCTCAGGCTCGGATGCGTGGCCGCCGCGGCGCTGGCGCGGATGGTCTGCAGAAACGGGGTCAGACCGCCTTCGCGGGCGATGGCGCGGAAGACGTCGAGAGAGAGCACGTTGGTCGTGCCTTCCCAGATCGACAGCACCTGGGCGTCGCGCAGCAGCATCGGGATGCCGGTGTCCTCGACGTAGCCGGCGCCGCCGAAGGCTTCGAGGCTCTCGCTGACGACGGCGACGGCCTGCTTGCCGGTCACCAGCTTGGCGATGGGCTGCAGCAGCCGGAGCAGCGCCCGCTCCTCGTCGCGGATGACGCCGGTCTCCTCGCGGCCGAGCAGGGTGACGGAGCGGAAGATGAGCTCGAAGGCCGCCTGCGCCTCCGCCTGCATCCCCGCCAGCGTGTCGACGTGCAGCGGCTTCTTGGAAAGCGTCGCGCCGAAGGCGACGCGGCGCCGCGCGTAGTCGCGCGCCAGCGCCACGCCGCGGCGCATGAAGCCGGCGGCGCAGATCGCATTCCAGGTGCGCGTGATGTTGAGCATCGTGGTGATCATGCGCGTGCCGTCCGTCAGCCCGCAGACGGGCTGGGCGAGAGTGCCGTCGAGCTCCAGCTCCGCGGTCGGGAGCGCGCGCGTGCCGAGCTTGTCCTTCAGGCGGTTGACGCGGATGCCGTTCAGGCCGCCCTCGGGCCGTTGCAGCTCGAGGTAGAACATCGCCAGACCGCGACCGCCGGGACCGTTGCCCTCCGGTCGCGCCAGGGTCAGTGCCATGTCGGAGGTGGCCGCCGAGGTGAACCACTTGTTGCCGTAGAGGCGCCAGCCTTCGGGCGACTGCCGGGCGACGGTTTCCGAAAGGCCGACGTCGGAGCCGCCGATGCTCTCGGTCATCCACTGTCCTGAGGTCCACGCCTGGCTCGGGTCGCGCGAGAGCAGACGCGGCATGGCCCGCTGGCGCAGCTCCGGGGTCGCCTGCGCCTCGAGCGTGCGCGCGGCGCCGTCGGTCATCGACAGCGGGCAGGTGTAGACCTGGGAGGAGGGATGGAAGAGGTAGACCAGGGCCATCTGGTGGAGGCGCGAGTACTCGCCGTGGCGGCGCTCGTAGGCGGTGGCGACCAGGCCGGTGTCGACCGCGGTGCGCGCGTACTCCGCCCACGCCGGGGTGATGCGAATCTCGTCGATGCGGTTGCCCCACGGGTCCCACTGGATCAGCTCCGGCTCGGCCTTGCGATAGGTCCGGCTCAGCTCGAAGAGGCGGCCGGCGGCGCGCTCGCCCATGTCGCGCAGCGACGGCTCGATTTCGCGCAGGGCATCGGCCGGCACGGTGCGCGCCAGAAGATCGCGCAGCGGGCGGTCGCTGTCGTACTGGTTGTCGAGCTTCGGCGCGTCCTGAACGAAAGCCATGGGGGTCCTCCTGCAAGGTTTTCTTAGCGCCATTTGTGCTGGGAGGCCAACACGGGCTTGGGCTTCCAGCCTGAGCTCGCCGGTAGACGGTTGACCGTTTGCGGGCGTCCACCTAGGGTACGCCCAGCAGATCCGGAAGCGAGGGGAGAGCAGACGTGGGACGACTCGAGGGGAAGGTTGCGGTGATCACCGGAGCCGCCAGCGGCATCGGGGCGGCGACGGCTGTTCGGTTTTGCCAGGAGGGTGCCGCCGTGGTGGTGGCCGATCTGAACGAGGCGGGTGGGCAGGCGGTGGTGGCGCAAGGCACCGGCGCCGGCGGGCGCGCGTGCTTCCAGCGCACCGACGTGACCGACGAGGGAGATGTGCGTGGGCTGATGGATCGGGCGCTGGAGGAGTACGGGCGCCTCGACGTCGTCTTCAACAATGCCGGCCTCGGTGGCGCGATAGGCCCGATCGAGGAGCTCGCGGTGGAGGACTGGGACCGGACGCAGGCCGTCTTGCTGCGCGGCGTGTTCCTCGGCATCAAGCACGCCGTGCCGCTGCTACGCCGCAACGGCGGTGGCTCGATCCTGTCGACCGCGTCGGTGGCCGGCCTGCGCGGTGGCGCCGGGCCGCACGCCTACAGCGCGGCGAAGGCCGCGGTGATCAACCTGACCCGTTCGGTCGCCATCGAGGTGGCCAAGGACCGTATCCGCGTCAACTGCATCTGTCCCGGCGGCATCAACACGCCGCTGATCTCCACCCGCATCCCCGGGGGCGAGGGCGTCGCGGCACAGCTATTGGCGACGATTCAACCGCTGCCGCGCTCGGGCACTCCCGAGGACATCGCCGGCATGGCGCTCTACCTGGCCAGCGACGAGGCCGGGTTCGTCACTGGCGCGGCGATGGTGGTGGACGGCGGCTTCACCGCTGGCGGCAGCACGCTGCAGGGCCAGCGCCCGGCGGAGGTTCCCAGCGGCTTCTCGGGGCCGTCGTTCGAGATCGAAGGATCCTGACGGCGCGCCCTGCCGCCGAAGGCAATGCCCTATCCGTCCGTCGCCGATCGTTGCGCGGGATTTGCGCTGCCTCTGTTCTCGCTACGCAGCGAGCGCGACGCCGGAATCGGCGAAATCCTCGACCTCGTCCCGCTGGTGCGTTGGGCGGCGGGCTTCGGACAACGCGTGGTGCAGCTGCTGCCGATCAACGAGACGGGGCCGGGCGAGGCGAGCCCCTACAACGCGTTGAGCGCCTTCGCCGTCGACCCGCTCTACATCAGCCTCAGCGGCGTTCGCGACGCCGCGCCGGTCGCGCCGATTCCCAGCGGCGGCCAGCGCCTGCCGCGCGAGACGATCCGCGAGGCGAAGATGCGGGCGCTCGCGGCGCCGTTCGCCCGCCTGCGTCGTGCTCGCGGCGGGCGTCGCTGGCGGAGATTCGAGACCTACCGGGCCGCTCAGGCCGACTGGCTGGAGGACTACGCGCTCTACCGCGCCCTCAAGGACGAGCAGGGTCCCGACTCCTGGGAGAGCTGGCTGGCGCCGCTGCGCCAACGTGATCCGCAGGCGCTGGTGCAAGCGCGCTCGCGGCTGGGCGAGCGGATCGACTTCCTCTGCTTCGTGCAGTGGATCGCCGCCGAGCAGTGGGGCCAGGCGCGTCGTGCCGCGGCGGAGTGCGGCGTCTGGCTGAAAGGGGATCTGCCGTTCGTCATCAGTCGCGACAGCGCCGACGTGTGGGCGCGCCAGGACGAGTTCGACCTGCGGTGCTCCGTCGGCGCGCCTCCCGACGAGTTCAGCGCCAGCGGCCAGAGCTGGGGACTGCCGATGTACAACTGGGAGCGCATCCGCCCGCAGGGCTTCACCTGGTGGTGCCGGCGGGCCCGACAGGCGCGCGAGCTCTACGACCTGTTCCGTATCGACCACGTCATCGGCTTTTTTCGGACGTACGCGATTCCCAACGATCGCGGCGGCGCTCCGGGCTTCGTGCCCGCGACGGAGGAGGAGCAACGGGCCCAGGGCGAGGCCTTCCTGCACGCCGTGCTCGAGGCGAGCGCGGGGGCTCTAGCGATCGCCGAGGATCTCGGCACCGTGCCGCCGTGGGTGCGGCAGATCCTGCACGTGCACGGTGTGCCCGGGTACAAGGTGTTTCGCTGGGAGCGGCGGGACTCGACCTATCTCGACCCGCGCGGCTACGATGGCGCCTCGGTGGCGACGACCGGAACGCATGACACCGACAGCCTCGTCGACTGGTGGCGCGCGCTGTCTCTCGACGAGCACCGCGGCGTGGCGGCGGCGCTCCGTCTCCCGGAGGCCGACGGCGGCGAGCTAACGCCGGCGCTCCATCGCCGGATCATCGGCCGGCTCTACGAGGCGGGATCGGCGTTCGTCATCCTGCCAATCCAGGATCTCTTCCTGTGGACCGAACGAATCAACCTTCCGGGCACGCCGAGCGCGGAGAACTGGAACTGGCGGCTGCCGTTGTCGATCGAACGGCTCGGGCGCGATGCCGGGGTCAGAGACGCGACGCAGGAGATCGGCGCGCTGGCGGCCGCGGCCGAGCGGTGCGGGTCACGCGCATGAAGGCCCTCATCGTGGTGCGAGAGGCCGCCGTGCGCCGCCGGCTGCAGGATGCGTTGGCCGCCCGCGGCTACGACGTGGCGACGCGCACGGCGGCGGCCGACGGCCTGGCGCTCTGTCGCGACCAGGATCCCGCCATGGTGGTGGTGGACGATCCCGAGCTCGGCCGGATGATTCGGGCGCTGCCGCATGGCGAGTCCTGCTACCTCGCCGTCGTCGAGCCGGAGGCATCGGTGCCGGCGCTCGACGCACTTCTCGACGACGGCGTCGATGACGTCCTGCCGCGGGATCTCGACTCGCCGGCGTTCCAGCGCCGACTGGCGGTGGGCGAACGCAAGCGTCGGGCGCGGCTGATCACCGATCGCGGCCCGGGGCTGATCGGGATCCACGATCTCGACGGTGCCATCCGCTACATGAACCCGGCGGCGGCCCACGCCCTGGGGTACGAGCCCGCGGAGCTCCGCGGCCGCAACTTCATCGAGTTCCTGACACCCGCGGTGCAGCCGCTGTTCGGCCTGGCGATGGAGCGGCTGCGGACGGATGGCAAGGCCCAGGGCGCGATGCCCGTCATCACCAAGACCGGAGAGCAGCGCCTGTGGTGGTACCGGCACTCGCTGGTCGCGGGTCTCGGGCCGTCGGCGTGCGTTCTCGGCGACTCGACGGACATCACCGAGCTGCGCCACGCCGACGACGCCCTGCAGGAGGCGGAGCAGCGCTTTCGCTATCTGGCGGAGAACATTCACCAGGTGGTCTGGCTGCGCGATACGCGCACGAACGAGGTGATCTACGTCAGCCCGCCGTTCGAGGAGATCTGGGGGCGCCCGCGCCAGCAGCTCTTCGAGCAGCCTCTCTCGTTTCTCGAAACCGTCCGCGAAGAGGACCGGCCGACCGTGATCCAGACGTTCCTGCGCAACGTCAACGGCGAGGCGACGGAGATGGAGTACCGCATCCTACGCCCGGACGGGACGCAGCGCTGGATTCGCAGCCGCTCGTTTCCGGTCCGCGACGATGCGGGGCAGGTCTACCGCGTCGTCGCCATCTCCGAGGACGTCACCGAGCGCCTGGCGGCGCAGCAGGCCCTGCGCCAGGCGAAGGAGGCGGCCGAGGAGGCGACGCGAACGAAGAGCACCTTCGTGGCCAACGTCAGCCACGAAATCCGCAATCCGCTCACGGTCATCATCGGCATGGCCGACATCCTGGCGGCGACCAATCTCGACGAGGAGCAGCAGCAGTGCCTGGAGAGAATTCACGCGGCGTCGGAGAGCCTGGTCACGCTGGCGGCCGACATTCTCGACATCTCCCGCGTCGAGGCCGGCAAGCTCGAGCTGCGAGTGCGGGCGTTCGCCGTGCGTGAGATGGTGCAGCGGACGCTGGAGACGTTCGCCGTCAAAGCGGGCGAGAAGGGCATCGCCCTGCGCTGCGAGGTGATGCCGGAGGTGCCGGAGGAGCTCATCGGCGATCCGGACCGGTTGCGCCAGATGCTGGTCAACCTGGTCGGCAACGCGATCAAGTTCACCGATCACGGCGGGGTGGACGTGGCGATCGCTCTGGCAGAGCCGGTCACGGGCGGCGGCGGCACGCTGCTGTGCTCGGTCAAGGACACCGGCCTCGGCATCTCGGAGGAGGATCGGCAGCGGGTGTTCGAGGTCTTCTCGCAGGCGCATGCCGCCACCAAGCGGAACTACGGCGGCAGCGGTCTCGGCCTGGCGATCTGCGCCCAGCTGGCGCAGCTCATGGGCGGCCGGATCTGGGTGGAGAGCGAGCCCGGCCGCGGCAGCACGTTTTGCTTCACCGTGCGCCTGGCCCTTCCCGGCGCCTCGCCGACACCGTAACGAGGCTTGTTCTCGCGGTTTGGGTGGCGGCGTCTTGCGCGCAGCGTGGCACGTGGAGGGCGCTGCTCCGTCAGAGCCGGGCGGGGCGGCGCGGGCGCGGCAGCGACGGAGCGCTGCCCTCCAGCGGGCCTGGCCGGATCAATCCGGATGCGCGGTGACCGCCTGCTGCAGCGCCTGGGCCGCTTCCGCCTCCGGCGTCAGCTCGCTGTGGCAGGCGTGCTTGCCGTGCACCACGGGGAGCGCGCCCCGCTGCCGCAGCAGCTCCTGGCCCTCGGCGCCGATGCCGGGGCTGCGCATCGCCGCCCGCTCGGGCTGGAAGCCGGGGTCCTTGCCGCTGGCGAACTGCGTGATCTCCTTGGAGATGCGCATGCTGCACCAGTCGTGGCCGCACATGGCGCAGAACTCGGTGTCGACCTCGAGGTCCTCGTCGTGCAGGGCGCGCGCGGTCTCGCCGTCGAAAGCCAGCTCGAACTGCTTCGGCCAGTTGAGCGCGGCGCGTGCCCGTGACAGGTCGTCGTCCCACTCGCGCGCGCCGCCGATGCCGCGGGCGATGTCGCCGGCGTGGGCGGCGATCTTGTAGGCGATGCAGCCGGCCTTGACGTCCTGGGCCTTGGGCAGGCCGACGTGCTCCTTCGGCGTCACGTAGCAGAGCATGGCCGCGCCGGCGCGCGCCGCCTCGGTGGCGCCGATGGCGCTGGTGATGTGGTCGTAGCCGGGAAAGACGTCGGTGACCAGCGGGCCGAGGACGTAGAAGGGGGCGTCGTCGCAGACCCGCTGCTCGAGCTGCATGTTGAACGCGATCTGGTCGAGCGGCACGTGCCCGGGCCCTTCGACCATGGCCTGCACGCCGGCCTCGCGCGCGCGCTGCACCAGCTCGCCGAGGACGTTGAGCTCGGCGAGCTGCGCTGGGTCGGAGGCGTCGGCGAGGCAGCCGGGGCGCAAGCCGTCGCCGAGCGAGTAGGTGACGTCGTACTCGCGCATGATGGCGCTGATCTCGTCGAACAGGTCGTACATCGGGTTCTGCTTGTTGTGCTCGATCATCCACTTGGCGAGCAGCGAGCCGCCGCGCGAGACGATGCCGGTGACGCGCTGGCGGATCAGCGGCAGGTGCTCGCGCAGCACGCCGGCGTGAATGGTGAAGTAGTCCACGCCCTGCTGCGCTTGGCGTTCGATCTCCTTGAGGATCACGTCGTAGGTCAGATCTTCGATGCGGCGCCCGATGATCATGCTGTAGATCGGCACCGTGCCGATGGGGATGGTGCTGTTGTCGATGATCGCCTGGCGGCACTTGTTGAGGTTGCCGCCGGTGGACAGGTCCATCAGCGTATCGGCACCGTACTTCTGTGCCCAGTGCAGCTTCTCGACCTCTTCCTCGGTGCCGCTGGTCACCGGCGACGCGCCGATGTTGGCGTTGATCTTGGTGGTGATCATGCGGCCGATGCCCGTGGGGTCGAGCCGCTTCGGCGTCCGCTCGCCGCGCAGCACGTCGGGATCTTGGATGACGGCCCAGCGCTGTGCCACGGTCTGGTTGACCCAGTACGGCGCGTTCGCGCGCGCACCGGGGTGGCCCGGGCTGGAGTCGGGGTAGGGATGGCGAGCGTGGCCGTTGCCGTTGCGCGCGGGGGCGTGCCCGCCGCTGCCGGCCAGGTGATGGTGATTGGCGGGGATGACCAGACGCCCGCGGGCGACCTCGTCGCGTATGAACTCCGGGGTGACGCCTTCGCGTTGCGCCACGCGCCGCATTTCCTCGGTGGTGATCCCTTTGCGCGCTGCCTGCAGTTGCGTCATCGATACCACTCCCTGCCGGGGCCGTGCTCCCGGACTGCTGGTCGCTTTCGTTTGCGCCTTGTTCGCAGCCTACGCCGACTACCGGCGGGGTTCAAGGTGCGTCAACGGACCACCAGGACCGCGCAGTGGGCGTGGCGGATCACCTGCTCGGCGACGCTGCCCAGCAGCCAGTGCTTCAATCCCGTGCGCCCGTGCGTCGAGATGACGATCAGGTCGGTCTCCAGCGCCTCGGCGAGATGCACGATCTCGCGCGACGGGCTGCCGTGAATCAGCCGCACGGAGTGCGGCACCTGCGACAGCGGCCCTTCTTTGGGCACTCGCTCCAGCAGTGCCTTGGTGGCGTCCTCCTCGGCGCGGGCGCGCACCTCGGGGGTGACCAGGTCGGTCGGGTAGTACTGCGCGTAGAGCGGGCTCGGCGTGACGATGGTCTCGAGCACGTGACAGAGAATGACCGAGCCCCCCGTGTCGGCGGCGATGCGAAAGGCTTGGACGATGGCGTGATCGCCGAGCTCCGAGAAGTCGGTGGTGACGAGGATGGTCTTGAACCGTTCGAGCATGCTGGCTCTCCCCCCTGGCCGCCGCCGCGCCGCGGAGATTCCGCGATCGTGCAGGAGCGGCCGGCTCACCTCGTCAGCCTAGCATGATCATCCCGGCATCGACCACCAGCACCTGCCCGGTCATCATGTCGCTGTCGGCGGAGGCGAGGAACACGGCGGTGCCGGTGAGGTCCTCGGGCTGCAAGGGCTTCTTCAGCGCGGTGAACATGACCAGCATGCTGAGCATGTCCTCGGGCACGACGGACTTGGTCGCCTCGGTCATGGTGACCCCGGGGCAGATGGCGTTGACGTTGATGCCCCAGGGGCCGAGCGCGCCGGCGAAGTACTTGGTCAGACCGTTCACGCCCATCTTGGCGACGCTGTAGTGGAACGGCGGCGAGGGCTTGTTCGGATCGCTGGTATCGACGGCGCCGACGTTGCCCATGTAGGCGGCGGTCGAGGACTGGTTGATGATCTTTCCCTTGTGCTGTCGCTTCATGTACGGATCGACGGCGCGTGTGGCCAGCCACACGCCGGTCAGGTTCACCGACAGGATGCGGTTGAAGTACGCCAGCGACTGATCCTCGCGGTCGAGGCCGTAGAAGATGGCCGCGTTGTTCAGCAGGATGTCGATGCGGCCGAAACGCTCGTGCGCCTTGGCCGCCATCTCGGCGCAGCTGTCCTCGCTGGAGACGTCGGTCTTCAGGTGCAGGGCTTCCCCTCCCAGCGCCTGGACCTCCTCTGCCACTTTGCGGCCGTTGTCGTCGTTGATCTCGGCGATCACCACCTTCGCCCCTTCACGGGCGAAGCGCAGCGCGTACGCCCGGCCGATCCCCTGGCCGCCGCCGGTGATGAGTGCCACCTGATCCTTGAGCCGCATGGCCGTCTCCTGTGGTTGGGGGCTGGGCGTGTTCTCCATTCCCTTTCGAACCTTGCCGGGGGACGCCCGCCTACGCGTTGACAACGCGGACGCGGCCCGGGTACAAGCCAGCAGAAAATTCAATCAATCGCTTGACTCCTATCAGGGCGAAAAAGATCTCGTCAAGGTTGGCAGCCGCCGCCTTCGCGGAACGATCAAGGAGGGTCCCGTGAGCGAATCGACCTTCAAGAACGTGATCAAGTCGCACGGAGTGGAGGCGCCGGAGCCGGTCGACGACTACCTGGCGGATCTCGATCGGATGATCGCGGCGATCATGGTCACGCGCGACCAGATCACCGCGGCCATCGGCCACGGCACGGCCGCGCGGCCCGTCGTCCGCCAGGTGGCCAAGGAGTACTACTACCTCGGTCGCTGGATGACGCCGGAGTTCGCCACCTTCATCGCCAACGCACCCGACGCCTGGGCGTTGACGGCGGAGCACTCCGAGCACTACGCGCACTGGTGCCAGAACTTCGCCGACGAGGCCGGCTACCTGCGCGACCCCAACCACGTGACGATGAAATGGGAGTGGTGCCAGCAGCTCGGCATCACGGCCGAAGAGCTCGAAGCCTACGTGCCGCTGCCGGAGACGATCGCCACCACGTGCACCATGCTCTACTACGTGCGGCGCTCGTACGAAGAGGGTCTGGCGGTGTTCGGCTTCGCCGGCGAGCGGCTGGCGGCGCGCAGCGGCTACGCCAGGACCATGTACGAAGGGCTCAAGCGCCACTACGGCCTCGACGTCAGGAATTTCTCCGTGCACGCCTACGCCGAGCCCGATCACGGCGACAAGGCGGAGGCGCTGTTCCGCAAGGTGGCGCTGACCGCCGGCGTCCAGCGGCGCTGCCGCGAGGCGATCCGCAACGTGATGCTGGTGCGCGACGCGCGCACCAAGGCGCTCAACGCCTTGCTCGGCTGAGAAAGGACCATGCCGAGCGCCAGGCCCGTCGCCATTGTCGGCATCGGCTACTCCGACTTCGCCCGCTCGCTGGAGGCCGACGGCGACGCGCTGGCCATCGCCGCCTGTCACCAGGCTCTCGCCGACGCCGGACTGGCTGCGGCGGACGTCGACGGCATTGCGACCTATCTCGGCGCCTACGAGCACGCGGAGCTGTCGTCGGTGATTCCCGGCGTTGGCCTGAGCGAGGAGCGCCTCGAGCTGCGCGAGGACCTGATGGCGCTGGCGCCGGCGGCGATGACCAGCATCCACACCGCCGTCGAGGCCATCCGCAGCGGCCGTTGCGCGGTCGTGTTGACCTACAAGGCGAACAAGCGCAAGCGCGGCGTGCCGCCGGGGACCGGCAACGTCGCGCCGCGGATCGGCGGCATCCAGCAGTTCACCGTGCCCTACGGGCACACGATGACGGCGCAGTGGCTGGCGCTGTGGGCGATGCGGCACTTCTACGAGTACGGCACCACCAGCGAGCACCTCGGCCGTCTGGTAGTGACCACGCGCAAGCACGCCGGTCTGAACCCGCGGGCGACGCTGCGGGCGCCGCTGACGCTGGCGGAGTACTACCGCTCGCCGTGGATCAGCGAGCCGTTTCGCAAGCTCGACTGCGACTTCCCCATCGACGGCGCCGGCGCGCTGGTGCTCACCACCGTCGAGCGCGCCCGCGACCTGCGCCGGAAGCCGATCTACGTCCTCGGCTGCGCCCGCCGCGACGGCACGATGGAGGAGTGGGAGATGTGGCCGGACCTGACGACGATGGCGTCGAAGGAGGTGTCCGATCGCGTCTGGCTGGAGTCGGGACTGAGCCCGCGGGACGTCGACGTCGCCGAGCTCTACGACGGCTTCTCGTTCCTGGCGTTGTGCTGGCTGGAGGATGCCGGCTTCTGCAAGAAGGGGGAGGGCGGCCCGTTCATCGCCGGGGGCGCCATCGAGCTCGACGGCTCGCTGCCGACCAACACGCACGGGGGCAATCTGTCGGAGGGACGCAGCCATGGCATCGGCGCCGTGCTCGAAGCCGTGCAGCAGCTACGCGGGGCCTGCGGCGAGCGCCAGGTGCCCGACGCCAAGGTGGCCTTCGCCGCCAACGGCGGCGGACCGATCGCCGGCGCGATGGTCCTCAGCCGCGATTTGCCGTGAGTCCGCGATAACGATAGGCATCACAGGCTTCCAGCCTGTGTCGTTCTTCCCCGCCCCGGCTTGCGCCGCTGCGGGCACTTCGGTACGAAGCCGCGCCATGAAGGTGGATGTCGAGCAGGTTCCGGTGCGCGTGCCCGGTTTTCGTTTCGGCGGTGTCGCCTGCGGTCTGAAGGCGAGCAGGAAACGAGACATCGCGCTGATCGTCTCCGAGGTGCCGGCCACCGCTGTGGCGGCGTTCACCACCAACCGCGTCCAGGCCGCCCCGGTTCTCCTCGGCAAGGAGCGCCTGCGAGGTGGTCGGGCCCAGGCGGTGCTCGTCAACAGCGGCAACGCCAACGCCTATACGGGACGAGACGGATTGCGGATCGCCCGCGAGATGTGCCGCCTCGCGGCGCGCGGTCTCGGGATCGCGGAGCGCCTGGTGATCCCCTCGTCGACGGGCCGCATCGGGGTGCAACTGCCGCAGGCGACGGTGCGCCGGGGGGTGAGGGCGGCTTGCAAGGACCTGAGCGCGGACGGCTTTCACCGCGCTCTCGAGGGCATGATGACCACCGACTCGTTCCCCAAGTTCGCGGTCGAGGGGCTGACCATCGACGGCCGCGACATCACCGTCGCCGGTCTGGCGAAAGGCGCCGGCATGATCGCGCCGCGGATGGCGCCGCACGCGACGCTGCTCGGCTACGTGTTGACCGACGCGCGCGTCTCGCGGCCGGCGCTGCGCAGAATCCTGGAGCTGGCGCTGCCCCAATCGTTCAACGCGGCGGTGGTAGACGGCGATACCAGCACCAACGACACCGTGGTGCTGCTCGCCAACGGCGTTGCCGGGAACCGGACCCTGACCGCGAACGCGCGCGAGTTTCCGGCCCTGGCCGGCGCGGTGGCGCGCATCATGCGCCGCCTGGCGCGGATGCTGGTGAAGGACGGCGAAGGCGCGACCAAGGTGATCGACATCAACGTGCGCGGCGCGCGCAACGTGGCGGACGCCGAGCGCGTCGCCGACGCCATCGCCCGCTCGCCGCTGTGCAAGGCGGCGTTCTACGGCGGCGACCCGTACACCGGACGCATCGTCTGCGCCGCCGGCTACAGCGGCGCGGTGTTCGACCCGGGACGGCTGGACGTCTTTCTCGACGACGTGCCGGTGGTGCGGCGCGGCGTCGAGATCGTCGGCCGCGTCGAGAAGCGCGCCGCCCGGGTGGTCGGCCAGCCCGAGTTCTCACTCACCCTCGATCTGCACGCGGGCCGCGCGGTGGGGCATCGGATGGCCTCGGATCTCAGCGTCGACTACGTCCGCTTCAACTCCGACTACCGCACGTGAGAGAGACCCCGCGGGGGGGAATGCAACGGGGGGCCAGGTCGACCGACCTGGCCCCTTGCGCTTGGGGGGCGGTTACCGTTGCATGTAGTAGGAGCCGAGGAGGATGAACATCTCGTCCTCGGTGCTGACGCCGCCGGTCAGGGTACAGGCGTCACAGCGTCCATCGCCGGCTCCCGGGCTGCTGTCACACGACTGATCGCGCGCCACCTGCCCGACGCCGCTGCACGGTTGGCCGACCAGGCCTTCGGCGCAGTGGGTGGGAATGCAGGTGAACAGCGCGTTCGGTGGCGTGGTCGATTTGCGTTTGACCTCGGCGGGATTGGTGAAGCCGTTGTCGTAGAGGGCGCAGTACTTGAACGTGCGCGTCGCCGGGTCCGCATCGTCGAAGGCGAGCGGCGGATCGTAGCGCAGCTTGACCGGGTCGTTGTAGACGAGGCTGGTGTAGATCAGCTCCCCGGCCGGGTTGAAGATGGTGAAGCGCTTGCCGTGCTTGTGCATGTGCGAGCTGAGCTCGAACAGCCGGGCCCCCTGCGGCAGCGTGTGGGTGTGGCAGTACTCGCGCTCCTGAAATGCGGGGACGTTCTGGACGAAGATGGCGCTGGTGTCGAAGATGCCCTGCACCGGATAGCGCTGGTCGGTGGCGAAATCGAAGTCGATCCAGGCGTGCATCGCCGAGTCCTGGTCGGTGAGGTTGAAGGCGTGGGAGTTCCACACCACGATGCCCTTCAGCGGCAGCTCCGCGTAGACGCCGTCGGGATAGACGATGTCGTCGACGGCCTTCTGCGTGCCGGTGAAGTTCGGCGCCTTGGCCTGGAAGTCGAAGGGGCCGAAGCCGATGCAGGCGACGCTGCGCACCGGCGGGCTGCCGCACTCGCCGTCGGCGCCGCAGGCGCCGGCCTGCGTCGGGTCGCAGGCCTGACCGGCGTTGGGGCCGCCCTTGCAGGTGAAGTCGCCCCACGAGGGGTCCATCCACGACTTCGAGCCGAGATAGAGGCTGACGATGATGTGATGGCTGAGCGGGTCCTGCGTGATCAGGTGACGGCTGTAGCGGAAGGTGTCACCGCCGGGGCCGCGAAACTGCGCCGGCACGACGCCGGGGCCGCTGAAGTCGTAGTAGCTGGCGAAGCAGACCTCGGTTTCGCTCTGCTTGGGGAGTGGATACGGCGGCATGCGCATCTCGGCGCCGGTGCCGAAAGCGGGCGGCGTCGGCGGCCGGATCTGGATCGGATCGGGCGGCGGAGCGCAGGCGTCGAGCAGGCCGGCGACGCCGGCGACGACGCCGGCGCGCGGCGCGCCATCGTGAATCCAGATGCGCATGGCCTCGAGCTCGTCGGCGCTCAGCGCCGGCTGCGGATCGAGCGGCATCGGGCTGCCGGGCACGCCGGTGCGACCGAGCGTCTTGGCCGCCAGCTTCAGCCACAGGAGGCTGAGCTCCTGCTCGCCCGGATCGACCCGTTTGAGCGGGCTGGCCAGGGAGGGGACGTCGACGAGGTTGTCGTACGAGACGCCGGCGCGCAGATCGAGGCCGCCCGAGCGCGCCTCGCCGTGGCACACCGCGTTGGTGCAGCCCTTCTGGTCGAAGATGGCCGTCTGGATGAGATCGTAGGTGGTGGGGAAGAACTCGCAGTTGTTGCGGGTGCAGTTGTTGTGACAGGTGTCGGTGTCGGTCGTGTTACCGTCGTCGCACTCCTCGCCCGGCTCCTTCACGCCGTTGCCGCACACTGCTGTCGGGCAGGTGACGGCACCCTGGATGTAGCCGGCGGAGATCAGGCAGTCGGCGCGCGACTGCGTCTGATCGAGGAAGGTGGCGAGAGACCTGTGGTACAGGTCGCCGAACAGGGAGCCGCAGGCCGCGTCGATCCGCTGCGTCGCGTGCTGGCGGATCCGCGAAGCGCGCGCGCTGGCGCTGGCCAGGCGCATCTGTTTGCGGCCGAGCGCCATGCCGCGCGCGGCGATGCGGTTCAGGCCGCGCGTGCGCTCGCGCAGCGTCGCGCCGATCAGGCGATCGGTCTCGCTGCCGACCGCGTCGACGCAGGCACGGTGATCGCTCGGCAGATCGGCGCCGCCGCCGTTGCTCACCGGGGCGTAGATCAGGGACATGGCGGCGGCCACCTCGTTGTCGCAGGCCTCGGCGGCGTCGGTGGCCGCGTCCTCGAGGCTGCTGAACTGGAGGATGCCGAGCTCGACCTCGTTGCACACGGCGGCGATGCGATCGCGAGCCTTCTGCTTGGCCGCCAGCACGACGGCATCGCGCGCGGGGGTGTCGCAGTTGCCGCCCGCCATCTGCGCCTCCATGCACCCCTGCTCGGCGGCGAGGACGTCGTTGAAGCAGGCGCGGGCGGCCAAGCCCATGATCCGCTGGCAGGCGGCGGTGCCGTGGTCGAAGTTGCCGTAGAAGCTCAGGTCCGGCGGCTCGCCGCCGTGGCCCCAGGCCGTTGCCGCGAAACCGAGAAACAGTGTCGCCAGGACCAAAGGCCCGGCGCGCTCAGCCGATCGTCGCATTCCCCCCCCTATTGCCGTGGTCCGAGTCTACCCAAACGAGACGGTCGCGCCAAGCAAATCGTGATCGACTGGCGGCGCAGGGGCGTGAACGGCCGCGGTGGCGGGCTGACCGGCGACGCTCCGCTCCGGCGTTGCCAGCCGTGGCGCCTTCCACTATGGGCTGCCGCAGGATGCGTGTCGTTGCCGGCAGCGCCAAGGGGAGGCGCTTGAAGACGAGCCCCGGCCGGGCGACGCGGCCGACCGCCGACCGGGTCAAGGAAGCGATCTTCAGCATTCTCGGCAGCCGGGTCGATCTCGCGGGCGCGGTGGTGCTCGATCTGTTCGCCGGCAGCGGCGCCCTGGGCATCGAGGCCCTCAGTCGCGGCGCCCGCGCGGCGGTATTCGTGGAGGAAGGGCGCTCGGCCTTGCGCGTCCTGCGCGAGAACCTGGCCGCCTGCGGCTTCGCGGAGCGCGCTCGCGTGCTGCCCCTGCCGGTGACCCAGGCGCTGCGGCGGCTGGCGCAGGGGAGCGAGCGCTTCGACGGCGTGCTGCTCGACCCGCCCTACGGCCAGGGTCTGGTGGCGGCGACGCTCGAGCGGTTGCGGACCGCCTCCGTTCTGCGGCCCGGCGCGTGGGTCGTCGTCGAGCATCACGTCGACGAGCCGCCCCCGGCCGCGCCGATGGCATATTTGACGGCGCCGCATCGCTATGGAAAG
The DNA here is from genome assembly GCA_964648215.1 of uncultured Binatia bacterium (SeqCode). Taxonomy (GTDB): domain Bacteria; phylum Desulfobacterota; class Binatia; order HRBIN30; family JACQVA1; genus CAZYMF01. The sequence goes on from CAZYMF010000001.1 coordinate 17,965, forward strand.
ACGGGCGTCACCGTATTGCGAGCCCCCGAGGAGTTGGACGACCGAGCCATGCAGCGAAAGGCAGTTTATCCCGGATCCTTCGATCCCATCACCAACGGCCACCTCGACATCGTGCGCCGGGCCCTGAACGTGTTCGACGAGGTCATCGTGGCGGTGGCCTACAATCCGCACAAGGACAAGGCGCTGTTCACGCCGGCCGAGCGCGTGGAGATGATTCGCGAGTCGCTCGCCGACGTCGGCGAGCGGGTGACCACCGACAGCTTCGCGGGTCTGCTGGTCCACTACTGCGATCGCGTCGGTGCCTCGGTGGTGGTGCGCGGACTGCGCGCGGTGTCGGACTTCGAAGCCGAGTTCCAGATGGCGATGATGAACCACCACCTCAACTCGCGGGTGGAAACCTTCTTCATGATGGCGAGCGAGAGCTACTTCTACACCGCGTCGCGCCTGGTGAAGGAGGTGGCGGGCCTCGGTGGCGACGTCCGCGGGCTGGTGTCCGAGGCCGTGCACAAACGATTGCTCGCCAAGTTGCAGCAGCAGAAGATCTGAGCCGGAGCTGGACTCTCACGCTCGTCGAAAGGCCGCGGGCGCCGCGTCATGGCGTGCCCCGGCAATTTGTGTTTTAGGAGCCTCATCATGACTCTGAGTGACCGTGTGCGGGCCATCAAGCCGTCCGCGACGATGGCGGTGACCGAGAAGGCGGCCACGCTGCGAGCGAAGGGGATCGAGCTGATCGACTTCGGCGCGGGCGAGCCGGACTTCGACACCCCGGCGCACATCAAGGAAGCGGCGGTGCGGGCCCTGGCGGCGGGGCAGACGAAGTACACGCCGGTGGGCGGCACGGCGGTGCTCAAGCAGGCGATCATCGCCAAGCTGAAGCGCGACAACGGCCTGAGCTACGAGCCCAGCGAGGTGATGGCCAGCTGCGGCGGCAAGCACGCGCTCTACGTCGCCTTCCAGGTGCTGTTCGGTCCCGGCGACGAGGTCATCGTGCCGGCGCCCTACTGGGTGAGCTACCCCGACATGCTGGCGCTGGCCGGGGCCAAGGCGCGGATCGTCTCCACCCGCGAGGAGACGGGCTTCAAGCTGCGCCCCGAGGAGATCGAGGAGGCGATCTCGCCGGCGACGCGGGCGATCATCCTGAACAGCCCCAGCAACCCCGCCGGCGTCGCCTACGACGAGGACGAGATGCGCGCCCTGATCGAGGTCATCCACCGGCGCAACCTCTTCGTCATCAGCGACGACGTCTACGAGATGATGGTGTACGGCGGGTTTCGCTGTGGGCGCGTGCTGCGGGTGCAGCCGGACCTGCGCGCCCGCACGCTGGTGGTGAACTCGGTGTCGAAGACCTACGCCATGACCGGCTGGCGCGTGGGTTACACCGCCGGCCCGCGCGAGGTGATCAAGGGCATGTCGACGCTGCAGGGGCAGATGACGTCGAACCCGACTTCGATCGCCCAGGCGGCGGCGGCCGAGGCCCTCGGCGGCGCGCAGGACTCCGTGCCGCCGATGATGGCGGAGTTCGCCCGGCGCCGCGACTTCGTCGTCGGCGCTCTCAACGCCATCCCGGGCGTACGTTGCCCGATGCCCCAGGGGGCGTTCTACGTCTTTCCCAACGTCGGCGCCTACCTGAACCGCGGCGCCGCGGCGGCCAAGACGGGAGACGAGCTCGCCGCCTATCTGATCGAGGAGGCGCGGGTGGCCGTCGTCGGCGGCACGGACTTCGGCTATCCCGAGCACATCCGCATCTCGTACGCGAACTCGATGGAGAACCTCGGCCGCGGCATCGAGCGGATGGCGGCCGCCCTGGCCAAGCTGTAACGGCCGGCGGCCCGATCACGCCTGGCGCGCCGGGGCGTCGGCGAAGATCTCGGCGGTGAAGCGGTGGATCTCGCAGCCGGCCCTTCTCCAGGTATCGATCGGCAGGTCCGCCTTGCGGCAGACCTCGTCGAGCAGCCGCTCGCGGTCCCAGCCGTAATGTCCGGCCACCTGCGGCAGGAGCACGCCGCGGGCCTGGCCGCGCATCACGCAGACGCCGTCCCGACCGACGACGACGTCTGCCGGGCGGGTGAGATGCAGCGGCCCGAGGCGAGAGATCTCGATCTCGGTGTCGGCGAGCTCGGCCTCGGTCAGCGGTGGGAAACGCGGGTCCTCGAAGGCGGCGGCCACGGCGATGCGCACCACCGTCTGCCACAACGGTCGGTCGGAGCTCAGGGTGCCGACGCAGCCGCGCAGCTCGCCGCGGGCGTGGAGGCTGACGAAGGCGCCGGCCGCTTGCTGCAAGGCCGGCGACGGATCGCTCGGTGACGGTGGGGTGGCGCCGCGCAGGGCCGCGGCGATGGCGTTGCGCGCCAGGCGGAGAAGAAGCCGACGCTCGTCCGGAGACAGCGGCGCCGGCGCGTCGGGCGGATCATCCGGCATGGAACGGCCGCACGCCGAGCCTCTTGTAGCGGAAGTAGTCGGCCAGAATCGCGGCGTGATCGAACGCCAGCGGTTGCGGCAGGTTGCCCTCCGCGTACACCGCGGCGTCGGCGGCGTCATCGCCCGCCTGCGGCGTGCCCGTGGCCCGGCCGATGAAGACGGTGGCGATCGTGTGCCGGCGGGGGTCGCGGTCCGGCGCGGAGTAGGCGTAGAACTGCTCGGTGAGAGTCACCTGCAGGCCGGTCTCTTCCCGCGCCTCGCGCACCGCCGCGGCTTCCAGCGATTCGCCGTAGTCGACGAAGCCGCCCGGCAGGGCCCAGCCGAAAGGCTCGAAGCGGCGCTTGATCAGCACGATCCCGGTGGGGAGCTCGATGATCGTGTCCACCGTCGGGACGGGATTTCTGTGTGCGCTCACGGAACCGACGGCGCGGACGCTAACACGCGGCCGCGAAGCCGGTCAAACGAGGGCTAGGGGGTGTCGGTGGGGACGGGCGTATCGGTGGCCGCCGCCGTTGCGGTGAAGACCCCCGTCCCGGGAAAGGTGAGATCCTCGCCGCCGCAGGAGACGAACAGTACGGTGATCAAGGCGCCGGCCACGGTGAGGGCGATGAGGGCCGCGAGCTTGTCGGAGGCGCTTGTCTGGGATTGGGATCGATTCATGCGTTCCTCGTTGTGGCCGCCAGCAGCGGCGGCGTCACGGCGTCCTGGGCCGGTAGAGCGGTGACCTCGGCGTCGTCGCGCGCCGCCGG
>CAZYMF010000001.1:21231-50760 GCA_964648215.1 uncultured Binatia bacterium (SeqCode)
GCCGCCGGTCCGTCCTCGGCCTCGGCCCGCAGCACCCCCTGTATCCTCTCGATCGTCTGGCTCATCGTGCGATTCCCGCTTAGCGGCCGTGTCGCGGCGAGTCAATTCGCGGGCGCGGCGCTCCACCGGCCGGCCCCGGTCCGTTTCTGGTTTGTGCTTCAGAGCGTATCCCGTAGAATGCCGCCGTGAAGAGCGCTTTCGTTCCGCGTCTGGTCAACAGCCCGTTCGGCGATCCGGGTCTCTACGTCAGCGAGCGCTGGCGCGGGCGCGCCCTGCTCTTCGACCTCGGCCGCATCGATCGCACGCCGGCCGGCGAGCTGCTCAAGCTCACGCACGTCTTCGTCTCGCACACCCACATCGACCACTTCATCGGCTTCGACCACCTGCTGCGCCTGTTTCTGGCCCGCGAGGCGCACCTGCAGATATTCGGCCCACCGGGGATCATTGCCAACGTGCTCGGCAAGCTGGCCGGGTACACGTGGAATCTGGTCGACGGCTACGGCTTCGTGCTCAGTGTCCACGAGGTCGGGCTCGAGGGCGGGATACGCTCCGTGCGCTTGCCGGCGACGACGGCCTTCAGGCCGGCCGAGCAGGGCGAGAGACCGTTCACCGGTGTTCTGGTGGAGGAGCCCAACTTCAGCGTCCACGCGGCGGTGCTCGATCATCGGATTCCCTGCCTCGGGTTCGCCATTCGCGAGGAGCGACACCTCAACGTGCGGCCGGAGGAGCTGGTGGCGCTCGGGGTACCGGCGGGTCGTTGGCTGGCGGTGTTCAAGGACGCCGTGCGCGCCGGCGCCCCCGACGACACCGCGGTCGTGGCGGAGTGGCGCGAGAACGGCACCGACCGGCAACGGTCGTTTCGCCTCGCCGAGCTGCGCGCTCGCCTGCTGGTGGAGACTCCCGGCCAGGCGATCGCCTACGTCACCGACGTCATCTTCAGTCGCGACAATGCGGCGCGCATCGCCGAGCTGGCCCGCGACGTCGACGTCTTCTACTGCGAGTCGCTCTTCGTCGACGAGGACCGCGAGCAGGCGAGCCTGCGCTATCACATGACGGCCCGCCAAGCTGGAACGCTGGCGCGCCTGGCGCGGGCCAAGAGGCTCGAGGTGTTCCACTTCTCGCCGCGCTACGAGGGCGACGCCGAGCGGCTGCGGGCCGAGGCGGCGGCCACGTTCGCCGGCGAGATTCCCGAGGACCGGCCGGATTGATGGTTCTCTCCGCGGCGGCCGCGGCGTTCGCCGATGCCCACCGGGTCGGTCGCCTGGCGACCGCCGACGCCGATGCCGTGCCGCACGTCATCCCCTTCTGCTACGCGCGCGACGGCGATCGTTTCTACTTCGTGATCGACGACAAGCCCAAGCGGGGCCCGGCCCGGGCCCTCAAGCGCCTGCGCAACATCGCGGCGAACCCGCGGGTGGCGTTCGTCGTCGACGACTACGACGAGGACTGGAGCCGCCTGGCCTATCTCCTGGTGCGCGGCACGGCGGAGAGCGTCGTTGCGCCGGCGGAGTACGACGAGGCCCTTGCCCTGCTGCGGCGGCGCTACCCGCAGTACCGCCGCATGGCGTTGGAGCCGGCGGGCCATCCGATGGTGCGCATCACATCCCGATGGTTCCACCTGTGGCGGGGGAAGAAAGTCGATAGTTCATAGTCGATAGTCGACAGTCAATGCAGGACAGATTGCAATCAACTATCGACTATCAACTATCGACTATGAACTATCGACTGCTGCAAGCAGCCGCAGGGCGCGGGTGGCGGCGCGTTGCAGGGCAGGGTCGGCCGTCTGCTGCTCGGCGGCGCGGAGGGCGGCCTCGACCTCGGAACTGCGATAGCCCAGCGTGCCGAGGGCGCTGACGGCGGCCCGGCGAACGCCGGCGTTCGGGTCGTCGCGCCGGGCCAGCAGGCAGGCGGCGGCGCTCTCGCGATCGGCGGCGCGGCGGGCGAGGGCGGAGATGGCGGCGAGGCGGACGTTGGCATCGCGGTCGGCCGCCGCGGCGAGCAGGGTTGGCTGGAGAGTGGGCGGAGCGTGGGTCGTGTCGCGCAGACAGTAGAGTGCCATCCGCCGTTGGATCGGGGTGCCGGCGGCGGCCAGCTCGAGGAGGGTGCCGGTCACCGTCGGCCTCATCCGTTGCAGGATCCCGGCCGCCGCCCAGCGCACGTCGCCGTCGTCGTCACCGAGCGCCTCCAGGAGCGTCGGCAGGCTCTGTGGCGGGGGCGCGCCGCGGCTCAGGGCGAGGGCGTAGGCCGCGCCCCAGCGGTGGACGAAGGTCGGGTGAGTCAGCCCCGCCCGCAGGCGTTCGGCGATCGAGCCGTCGCCGGCGGCCAGCCGCCCCAGTGTCTGTGCCGCGAGGCGCCGGACGCGCTTGTCGGCGGCGGCGAGACAGCCGAGGAGGAAGGCGACGCCATCGGCATCGGGCACCTGCCGGTCGTTGATCCGAGCCAGCGCCCGCAGCCGCTCCTGAACGGCGCGGTTCAAGCGCCCAACCCGCGAACGATCAGGTCGGCGATGGCGCGGGCCCGACCGATTCCGAGAATGAAGTGCTCGGGCTGCGAGAAGATCTCGGTGGCGATCGCGTCGATGGCCCGCCACTCGGCCGGGCACAGGCGCAGGTTGTGCTCCAGCTTGGTGATCGCCGCGGAGTTGGCGATGAAGTCGCCGGAGAACTGGATCTCCTTCAGGAAGCGGTCCTGCTCGAGGGAGTACTGCGCCTCGAAGACCCCGAGCTGCATCCACACCGACGAGCGGCGGTCGAGGTCCTGCCGCGCGCGGCGTCCCTGCAGCCAGGTGTCGGGCGGGAACTCGCGCGCGGCGACGGCCTCGATGGCCTGCACCTCGAGCGTGTTGAGCGTGTGGGGCTCGATGCTCAGGGAGAACTGCTTCGTGTAGCCGCGTCGCAGCAGCTCCGCCACCTCGGTCAGGCTCAGGCGGGTGCCGAGCTCGCGTGCCAGCGAGGTGCTGCTCTCCGGCGTCAGCATCTCGGCTTTGACGATGCCGGCGGGATCGACGGCCTCGAGAAAGTGCGGCAGGACACTGAAGTCGCGCGTGTTGGCGAGAACCGACTCGAACAACAGGGCGCCGTGCTCGTCGATCTCGAACGACACCAGCCCGAGGATGCGGCCGTCGACGGTGACGAAATCGCGGCCGGGGTAGAACGTGGGCACCTGCGCCAGCTTGCAGCCCTCGAGGATGCCGCGCACGTAGCGGTTGATCACCTGGTGCGGAGCGAGGCTGAAGGGATCGTCGGAGACCAGGGCCGAGCGATGCGGCAGCACCAGGGAGACGCCGACGAAGCCGTCACCGAACGGGATGGCGCGCCCGCCGGTGTGCCGGCGGGTGAGCCGCACCGGGCTGGCCGCGTCGCTCGGCGACGGCGCCAGGTGATAGCGGCCGAGGGCGAGGACGTCGCCGCCGAAGCTGTACACCCGAAGGACGGCGTTGCGCGTGCGTGACGCCCGCTGCACCGCGTGCATGAAGTGCCGGTCGGCGGCGAGGCTGACGATTGGCTCGACCTCAGGCTCGACAATGAGATCAACGGCGAGCATGCGTGCGGCTGGTCATAGCATCGGACCGAGCGAAAGCGAAAACGTCAAAATGGCAACTGTGGCGATCCTCAGTGTTTCCCGGCCGCGTGGGCGTCGCGCCACTCGAGCTTGCGTTGGAGATGGGCGAGCAGGGGCGCCGCGCTCGGCGGGCTTCCCGTCGCCCGGGTGATCAGCTCGGGGGCGTGGTAGCTCTGGCCGTGGACATGTACCCGGCGGCCGAGCCAGGCGAGCAGCACGCCGAAGTCGCCGCGGGCGAAGGCCTCGTCGAACGAGCCGAGCTCGCGCTCGGCCGCCTGGTAGAGCTGCGCCGCGTACAGGTTGCCGAGACTGTAGGTGGGGAAGTAGCCGAAGAGGCCCTCGGCCCAGTGGACGTCCTGCAGGACGCCGTCACGGTCGGTGGCCGGCTCGATCCCGAGATAGCGACGCATCCCGTCGCGCCACGCGCCGGGCAGGTCGGTGACGTTCAGATTCCCGGCCACCAGCGCCTGCTCCAGCTCGAAGCGCAGAACGATGTGGAGATTGTAGGTCAGCTCGTCGGCCTCGGTGCGAATGAGCGAAGGGCGCGCCTCGTTGGCGGCGAGCAGCACCGCATCCAGGGAGCGCTTCGCGAGCGCCGGAAACGCCTGCGCGGCGGCCGGCAGCAACCAACGCCAGAACGCCTCGGAGCGGCCGACGAGGTTTTCCCACAGGCGCGACTGCGACTCGTGCACTCCCATCGAGCACGAGGATCCGCGCGGCGTGCCGCGGGCATCGCCGGCGAGGCCGAGCTCGTAGAGGGCGTGACCGGTCTCGTGCAGCGTCGAGAACAGGGCGTAGCGCAGGTCGTCCTCGCTGATGCGCGTGGTGATGCGCACGTCGTCGCCGACCTCGGTGGTGAACGGGTGCGCCGACTCGTCGAGTCGCCCGCGCTCGAAGTCGAAGCCCAGCCGTGCGGCCACGGAACGATTGAAGCGCCGTTGCGCATCGGCGGGAAAGTGACCGCGGAGGGCGGCGGCTTGCGGCGGGTCGCCGAGGCGAGCGACCAGAGGCGTCAGGCCGTCGCGCAGCTGGCGAAAGACGCCCTCGAGCATGGCGGTGGTCGCGCCGCGTTCGTACCCCTCGAGCAGCACGTCGTAGGGTGCGCGGCCGGAATCGATGGCGGCGGCGACGGCGCGCTCCATGGCCACCAGCCGCGCGAGGTACGGCGAGAGCAGGGCGAAGTCGTCGTCCCGGCGGGCGCGGATCCACACCGCATGCGCCTCGCTCTTGAGCACGGCGCGCTCGCGAACCAGAGCCGCGTCGAGCCGTCGCTTGCGGTCCAGACGCCACTTGGTCTCGCGCACGTCGACCTGTGCGGCGGGGTCGAGGCGGTCCAGGTCGGCGGCCAGTTCGTCGACGAGGGCGAGGAAGTCGGGCGCGGTCTCACGCCCGTGCACGACGGCGGCCAGGGCGCCGATCTGGCGGGCACGACCGGCGCTGGCCCCGGCCGGCAGCTGGGTCTCCTGGTCCCAGTGCAGCAGCGCCAACACGCTCTTGAGGTCGTGCAACTCTCGCAGCGCGGCGACGAGGGCGTCGTAACGGGAGCTCATGGTCCAGGTGAAGCGAGCGACGCAGCGCTTGTCAACCGGCGGGGAAAAAGAACAGCCGGGAAGAGAAAAGGTGAAAGGTGAAAGGTCAAAGGTGAAAGCGAAGAAAGGGACCGGAAGAGGAAAGAAGAGCTGAGAAGAAGCGTTTCTGTCACCCCAGCTTGAAGCCGAGGAGGAAGCCGGCGAGGAAGCCGCCTCCGAAAGGCAGGTTGGCGGAGAGGATGGTCCAGGCGCGATCGGCCAGCGTCACGCCGTGGGGATCGACCCAAACGGTTTCCGCGGTGCTCTGAACGGCCATCCAGTTGACGGTGATGAAGCCGTTGTAGGCGAGCACCTGCACCAGGATGAAGGCGAGCCCGAGGCCGATGGCGACTAGCTTGGTGACCTTCTTGGCGGTATAGCCAACGACGAGGCCGGCCATGCCGCCGAAGCCCAGCGAGGCAATGTTACCGCCGAGCAGCTGGCTCAGATCCATGTCGTGTTCAACCCCTCCGCCATCGCACGCAGCATACCGTCCGCCAGGCCCGCGGTCGAGTTCTACCCGGCTCGCCCCCCGCTGAGCAAATGTCTGGCGACGGCGCTGTTTCTCCTCTTCAGCAACGGATGCTCGCCGATGGCCGGGCTGGCTGACCGCTTCGTCTACTTCCCGACGCGCGATCTCGACGGCGGCACCCCGGCGACGATCGGCCTCGCCTACGAGGACGTGGCGCTACGGACGGCGGACGGTGTCCGCCTCCACGCCTGGTTCGTTCCCGGCGGTGCCGGGCGTCCGACGCTGCTGTTCCTGCACGGCAATGCCGGCAACATCAGCCACAGGCTGGAGAAGCTGTCGATTCTCAACGACCTCGGCGTGTCGGTGCTGCTGCTCGACTACCGCGGCTACGGTCTGAGCCGGGGCGAGCCGAGCGAGGCCGGCACCTATCGTGACGCCGACGCCGCCTACGACTGGTTGAGAGCTCGCGGCATCGAACCGGGGTCCGTGGTGCCGTACGGCGAGTCGCTCGGCGGCGGCGTTGCCACCGACCTGGCCGCGCGTCGCCCGGTGGGCGCGCTGATTCTCGAAAGCACCCCGACGAACATGCCCGACGTCGCCCGCGCGCACTACCCGTTGTTACCCGCCGGCTTGCTGCTGTCGGTGCGCTATGACGCGCTGGCCAAGATCCCCAGCGTCAGCGCACCGCTGTTGCTTCTGCACAGCAGCGAGGACGAGATCGTGCCCTTCGCGATGGCCGAGCGCCTGCACCGGGCGGCGCGCCCGCCGAAGCGCCTGGTGCGGCTGCGCGGCGGTCACAACGACAACTTCCTGGTCGCGAAAGACGCGTACGTCACGGCGCTGCGCGAGTTTCTGGCAACGCCGGAAAAGCCCGGTTAGACGCGGCTTTCAGCTCGCCTTCTTGACCTTTCCTTCCTGCTCCGCGGTGTGCTTCGACACCTCGGTCATGATCGCCTGCACCGCGGCACCCATGAACTCGGGACGATTCTCCGCGGCCCAGTCGCGCGAGCGCACGGTGCCCTCGGTCGATCCCTGGAAGTGCGGCATGACGTAGCGGGCGATGAGTTCGTAGCTCTTTCGCGTCGCCTCGCGGTCGGCCCACTCGTGCGCCATCTGCAGGAAGCAGCCGAAGCCACCCGACTGTGTCTGCATCCGCTCGATCTGGGCGACGGCGTCCTCGACCGAGCCGATGACGGCGAAGCCGGTGGCGTTGATGGCGTCGACGGCGTCGTCGATCGATCCCTCCGGGGCCAGGGGCAGCGCGGCCACGCGGCGAAAGTAGTCGAGCCAGGCCTCGAGGCCGAAGCGGACGTTCTCGCGCGCCTTCTCGCGCGTTTCGGCGATGTGCATCGGGCCGACCAGGCGCCAGCGATTGCGATCGACGCTGTGGCCGTGCTCGGCCGCCTTGGCCTCGCAGATCTCCCAGTTGCTGGCCAGGGCGTTGAAGCCGCCGGTGGTGGTCGCCCCGATCGACAGCAGGCTGAGGCCGTACTTGCCGGCGGCGCGCGCCCCCGCCGGCGAGACCTGCGAGGCGACGGCGATCTCCATGTGGGGCTTGGTGTACGACCGCAGCTGCAGGCGAGCATCGCGGAGCTTGAACCAATCGGTCTCCATCGTCACCGTCTCGCCGCGTAGCAGCGGCACGAGCGCGGCCAGGGCCTCGTCCATCATGTCGCGCTGGCGCTGTACGTCGATCCCCATCATGAAGGCGTCGGATGGCAGCGCCCCGGGGCCGACGCCGAACATCACCCGCCCGCGGGTCTGATGGTCGAGCTGCATCATGCGATCGGCGAGCATCAGGGGATGGTGGTAGGGCACGGAGGACACGCCGGTTCCCAGGCGGAGGTGACGGGTACGCTCGGCGGCGGCCGCGATGAACACCTCGGGCGACGCGATGATCTCGTAGCCGGCCGAGTGGTGCTCGCCGACCCAGACCTCGTCGTAGCCGAGGCGGTCGAGCCACTCGATCAGCTCGAAGTCGCGGTGCAGCGACAGCGTCGGGTTTTCGCGCACCGGATGGAACGGGGCGATGAACATGCCGAAATCGAGGCGGCTCACAGACATGGGGATGGTCTCCTTCCGGTTGGGGAGGCTTCGTGTTCGAGGGCCGTGTTTCGTCGGAGGCGCCTTTGTAACCGCGGGGCGCCGGTGAGGCAAGCAATCCAATCGCGGGGTCGCTAGAATGGTGGGTGACCGGTTCGAGAAGCCGTGTGACCGGCGGGAAAGGCGGAGCAGACGTATGGGCAAGCGACATCACGCGGGCGTGGGACATGGCACAACCCTCTCGTTTCACGGCGCCGCCGGCGAGGTCACCGGTTCCTGCTATCTCCTGGAGACGCGGCAGGCGCGAGTCGTCGTCGATTTCGGCCTCTTCCAGGGCGGGCCGACGGCCGAGGTGCGCAACCGCCGGCTGCCGCCGTTCGATATCGGGTCGGTGGACGCGATCGTCCTGTCGCACGGCCACATCGACCACTCCGGACGCCTGCCGTTGCTGCCGCGGCTCGGCTACACCGGCCCGGTCTTCACCACCCCGGCGACCGTGGATCTGTGCGGCATCATGCTCCCCGACGCGGCGCACCTGCAGGAGCAGGATGCGCTGCGCTATAGCCGCAAGCGCCAGCGCCGCGGCAAGACGGCGCTGCAGCCGCTCTACACGCAGGCCGACGCGGCGCAGGTGCTGTCGCAGCTCGAGGCGGTGCCCTACGATACGCCGCACGAGATCGCCCCGGGCGTTCGCCTGCGCCTCGTCGATGCCGGGCACATCCTCGGCTCGGCGATCGTCGAGCTGACGGTGGACGACGGCGGCCGGCGGCCCGTCCTGGTGTTCTCCGGGGACCTCGGCAACGCGGCGACCCCGTTGCTGCGGGATCCGTCGGTGCTGACGCGCGCCGACGTGCTGGTGCTGGAATCGACCTACGGCGATCGCGACCACCGGCCGCTGCCGGAGACCATCGAGCAGCTCGCGGCGATTCTCGAGCAGGCCCGGCGGCCGGCCGGCAAGGTGCTGATCCCTTCATTCGCCGTCGGTCGCAGCCAGGATTTGATCTACCACCTCGGCGAGCTGCGGCGACAGGGGCGGCTCGGCGACGTGCCCGTCTACTTGGACAGCCCGATGGCCATCGCCACCACCGAGCTCTACCGGCGCCACCGCGAGGTGTTCGATGCCGAGGCCTGGGCGATAATCGAGCGTGGCGACACGCCGTTGAACTTTCCCAACCTGCACTTCACCCGCACGGCGCAGGAGTCGCAGGCGCTCAACGAGGTGGACGGCGGCGCGATCATCCTGTCGGCCTCGGGCATGTGCACCGGCGGTCGCATCCTGCACCACCTCAAGCACAACGTCTGGCGCCCCGAGGTGCACATCGTCATCGTCGGCTTCCAGGCCCAGGGGACCCCGGGCCGCGCCCTGGTCGACGGGGCCAAGGCCATCACGCTCATGGGCGAGAAGCTCGCCGTCCGCGCCAACGTCCACACCCTCGGCGGCTTCTCCGCCCACGCCGGCCAGTCCCAGCTCGTCGCCTGGGCCCGCAACTTCCGCGACGTCCGCCCGCGCGTCTTCCTCACCCACGGCGAGCCGAAGGCGCGGGACGCGTTGCGGGACCGGCTCGAGCGGGAGATCGGCATGAAGTGCGAGTGTCCGGAGCGCGGCAACGCGGCCGAGATTTGAGGCGGAAGGGAGGCGTGACGGCTCGTCCGCCGACGGCCTTGCTGCCTTCGTTCCGCGGTCGTTCGCTGCCCTTTTGCGCCAGCGGCGCGAAAAGCGCCACCGCTGGGCCGGGTGAGGGGATGACGATATCAGGCGCGTGCAGGCGCAGGGGCGATCCGGCCCATTTCTCCCGTTGACCCAGGCTCGTCGCCGGGCGATGATTCCAGCCTGCCTGTTCGACAACGGCAAAAGGAGGCGACGATGCGACTCGCTCTCTCGGCATTGCTGGTGGCAACCCTGATCTCGGCGGCCGCGGCGCAGGAGACGCCTTCGGCGGCGAAGAAGATCCTCTTCGGTATCCAGACGGGGCAGCAGGACACGACCTACGCGGACCTCGTCGCCGTCTGGAAGGAGGCGGAGACCCTCGGCTTCGACAGTGCCTGGGATTTCGACCACTTCATCCCGATCCGCGGCGACAAGGACGGCCCCTGCCTCGAAGGCTGGACGCTGCTGAGCGCGTTGGCGGCCAATACCAACAAGATCCGCATCGGTACGCTGGTCACCGGCAACACCTACCGCAACCCGGCGCTGCTGGCGAAGATGGCCACCACCGTCGACATCATCAGCGGCGGGCGCCTCAATCTCGGCATCGGCGCCGGCTGGTTCGAGACCGACCACACGGCCTACGGCTTCTCCTACTACACGGCCAAGGAGCGCGCCGATCGGCTCGGCGAGGCGCTCGACGTCATGACGCAGCTGTGGACCAAGGATCACCCGACGTTCACGGGCAAGTACTACAAGCTCGAGAATGCCCCGTTCAGTCCGCCGCCGAGCCAGCAGCCGCACCCGCCGATCATCATCGGCGGGCAGGGGAAGAAGTGGATCATGCCGCTGGTGGCGCGCTACGCCGACGGCTGGAACGTGCCGATCGGAATCTCCCCCGCGGGCATCGAGAAGCGCATGGAGATCGTTCACAAAGAGTGCGACCGCATCGGCCGCAAGCCCTGTAACATCGAGGTCTCGGCGCTGCTGATCCTGTACTCCATCTCCGACGTGCCGCTGGCGGGTCCGGCGCTCAAGCTCGGCGCCCGCATGGTCGAAGGGAAGGGGATCTCCCGCTCGTTGCTGGTCGGCTCGCCCAAGGACATCACCGAGCAGATCCGTCCCTACGTCGACGCCGGGGTGACCCACGTGATCGTTCACATCGAGCCGCCGTACAACGGCGAGATGCTGCGCCGCTTCGCCCAGGAGGTCATCCCCAACTTCCGCTGAAGGCCGAAAACGAACGGGCGAAAGCACCGGCGGCCGGTCGAATCGGTGGGCGCCGCCCGGAGACCTGGGTTGCGGTGTGGCCGTGATTGGGTCATGACGGGGGCGCATGACCGTTTCGCGAACAGCCCGCGCGCGCGACGAATCGTTTCTCTACGTGGAGGATCAGGCCGCGCTGCGCCGTTTGGTCGGGCGGCTGGCGGACTGCGAGCGCTTCGGCCTCGACACCGAGTTCGTCGGCGAGCGCACCTACGTGCCCCAGCTCGAGCTGATCCAGGTGGCCAACGAGCACGTCTGCGCCATCCTCGACTGCCGGGCCCTGGGCAAGCTCGATCCGTTTCTGCCCGTTCTCTTCGATCAGCGGATCGAGAAGATATTCCACGCCGGCCAGCAGGATCTGGAGCTGTTCTTCGCGCTGACGCAGCAGGTGCCGACGCCCCTGTTCGATACGCAGGTGGCCGCGGCCATGGTCGGCTACGGCGCCCAGCCCGGCTACGCGCCGCTGGTCGAGCGCGTGCTCGGCGTGACCGTGGAGAAGACCGAGACGCTGACCGATTGGACGCGACGGCCGCTGACGGCGGCGCAGCTGGCCTATGCCGCCGATGACGTGCGCTACCTGCTGCCGCTCCACGACCACCTGGTTCACCGCCTCGAGGAGCTCGACCGCGTGGCATGGGTGCAGGAGGAGTTCCGGCGGTTGGAGCAGAACGCCGGGGCCGGGCGCCCGGCCCCGGAAGCGGCTTACCGGCGCGTTCGCGGTCGCGGCGGCCTGCGCGCCAAGGGGTTGGCGATCCTGCGCGAGCTGGCCGCTTGGCGCGACGGCGAGGCGCGGCAGCGCGACAAGCCGCGCGGCAGCATCCTGCGCGACGAGATCCTGGTGGAGCTGGCACGGCGGGCTCCGACCACGGCGACGATGCTACGCGGTCTGCGCGGGTTTCACTCGCGCGAGATCGAGCGCAGCGCGGATCAGATTCTGGCCGCGGTGGCGCGGGCGCTGGCGTTGCCGAAGACCGAGTGGCCGGAGCCGGCGCGCACGACGACGGAGTCGGCGCCCACCGGGTTGGTCGAGGTGCTGCAGGCGGTGTTGCGCGTGCGCGCCGAGCAGGCGCACATGGCCCCCGGCCTGCTGGCGACGACGGCCGACCTGGAGGCGCTGGCGGTGCGTCACGGCAGCGGCGGCGCCGACGAGCTGCCGATTCTCCAGGGCTGGCGCCGCAAGATCGCCGGCGAGCATCTGCTGCGCCTGCTCGAGGGCCGTGCCGCGCTGCGCGTGGATCCGGCCACGCACCGGCTCCGCATCGAGGGCCATCGCGGTTGAGCGCCGCGAGCCTTTTGCAAACGCCCGCGGCGGGTGGCAATCTGCCCGCCAGCCGAGACGGCTCCCGTCGCTGGCGGCGAACGGCAGCGTTTTCGGACACCTAGCACAGGCCAGCACCCCTCTCGGAGCATGGAGACGAGCCCGGCAAACAGCGACCCCCGCGACCCCGAGGTCTCCGTCCTGGTGCCGGCGTACAACGCCGCCCCTTTTCTCGCCGCCAACCTGCAGTGCCTGGCCGATTTTCTCCGGGGGCAGCCCTACGACAGCGAGATCATTCTGGTCGACGACGGCAGCACCGATCGCACCGGCGCGATCGGCGAAGAGTTCGCGTGTGCCTGCGCGTCGCCGTCCGTGCGCGTTTTGCACGGCGACCGCAACGAGGGCAAAGGCGCGGCGATCACGCGCGGGCTGGGGGCCGCGCGCGGGCGTTTCGCCGTCATTCTCGATGCCGACCTCGAGTACGCGCCGGAGCAGATCGCGCCGCTGGTCGCGGCCTTGCAGCGGGGGGCCGATCTCGCCGTGGCGAATCGCCAGCTGCCGCAATCGCGTCTGCGGCTGCATCGCTCGGAGCTGCCCCACCACTTCTTGCGCTACGTCGTCGGACGCATTCTCAATCTCGGTGTGCGGGCGCTGCTGCTGCCGGGCATGCACGACACGCAGGCCGGTCTCAAGGGGCTGCGCGTCGAGAGCACGCGCCCGCTGGCCGGACGCCTGCGCTGCCGCCGCTTCGGCGTCGACGTCGAGATGCTCCTGCTCGCGCGCGAGCAGGGGCTCGCGGTGGTCGAGGTGCCGGTCGTGGTGGAGAGTCACGGCGAGCACAGCACCATTCGCCTGGCCAGCGACAGCGCCGTGCTGCTGCGCGACCTCGGGGTCATCCTGTTCCGCTCCGTGCTGGGAACGCTGGGAGAGGCCACCGGCTGGCGCGGCGGTCTGCCGGTGCCGGTCTCCCGCGGCGTGGCGCGGCGGACGATCGGGCTTCTCGCCGGCCTGCTGTTGCTGGTCGCCGGCGGGTTGATGACCCACTATCACCTGGCCGACCTGGGCGGGCGCGCCTTCGTCTCGTGGCTGGTGGCGCTGGCGGCGATCCTTCTGCTCGCCTCGGGCCTCGACGGCGGCTGGTATCGCAGCCGCCGGCCGCGCTTCGCGTCGCGCGGCGAGCTGCTCGTGTTCTGCGGGCTGCTGGCGGTGGTGGCCCTGCTGCGGCTCTATCATCTCGACACCGTGCCGCCGATGATGCACGGCGACTCCGCCGAGTGCGGCATGCTCGGCCGCGACATCCTCGCCGGGCGAGTGGCCGACGTGTTCGATTTCTCCCCCTGGTACAATACGCCGTTCATCAGCTTCACCCCCTATGCGGCCAGCTTCGGCGCGTTCCGCCTCTCGGTTTTCAGCCTGCGTCTGCCCTCGGCGCTGATGGGAATCCTGGCCGCGGTGCCGCTCTATTTTCTCGGGCGGGCGTGGTTCGGAACCCGCGTGGCGCAGCTGACCACGTTCCTCTACGCGGTCTCGCATCCGCTGGTTCACTTCAGCCGCATCGGCCTGTGGAACATCGAGGTGATGTTCGTTCAGGTGTTCGTGTTCGCCTTCCTGATCGGCGCCCTGTCCCGCGGCAGCGCCGTGCTCGGCGCGGTCGCGGGCATTCTCACCGGTGTCGGCCTGTATTCCTACACCGCGGCGCGCATCATTCCGGTGATTGCGGCGGTCACACTGGCGTTCGCGCTGCTCACGCGGCTGCGGCGCTGGCGCGAGGTGATGCGGGTGGCGCTGCCGTTCGCGCTCGGCGCCGCGATGGCGCTGCTCCCCCTGGTGCTCGACTACGTCAAGCACCCGGACGTCCTGGAGGCGGACCGGACCCGGGCCGTGTCGGTTCTCGGTGACGAGAACCGACAGGCGGTGGAGCAGAAGTACGATGTCCATTCCGCCTGGGGGCTGTTGCGCGAGCAGACCCGGCGCACGCTCGCCGGCTTCAGCAGCCTGGGCGACGCCAGCACGCAGTATGGCAGCGACCAGCCGATTCTGTCGCCGTTTTCCCTGCCGTTCTTCCTTCTCGGGATCGGTCTGGCTCTGTGGCACCTGCGCGAGCAACGTTACTTCGTCCCGCTGGCCTGGCTGCTGCTGATACTGGTCTTCGGCAGCATCCTGGTGCTCGACCCGCCGTCGTACACGCGGCTGGTCGCAGCGTTTCCGGTCGTCTGCCTGTTCGTGGCGATCGGTATCGACGCCGCGGTGCGTGTGCTCGAACGCCGAGACCTGCTGCGGGCGCATGATGCGGCGGCGCTCTGCGGCCTGGTGCTGCTCCAGTCGGCGGCTTTCAATCTGGTCGGCTACTACAACTTCCTCGGGCGCATGGACGTGATGCCGCGCGAGTGGGATGTCCTCAAGGTCATGACCAACAGCGGACCCAAGGTCGACTACTACCTGTTCACCGGGCCGTTCCTGTATGCGGACCACGCCGTCTTCCGGCTGTTCTCCGACGGGGCGCGCACGGTGTCGGGTTTCAGCGACACGGACATTCCCGACCGCCTGGTGCGCGACACGGTGTTCGTGCTGACGCCCGAGTTCCGCCGCCTCGGCGTGGTCATTCAGGAGCGGCTGCCCGGCGCCGAGATGCAGGTCTACCGCACGCAAGGCCAGTCGCAGGTGTTCGTCTACCGCTGCACGACGAGCAACGGCTGCCGCCGGGGGACGGCATGAGAGGCGTCCGCGTCGTCCTGGCCGCGGTCGCCCTGTGTGCCCTGGTGCCGGTGGCCCTGAGCGCCGAGTCGCAGGAGGAGCTGATCAAGGGCGGCCGCTACGCGGAGGCCTACCAGCGGGCGCTGAAGGACAAGGACGCCAACGACGCGGCGGGCTCGATCACCTCGCTTGCCTACACGCTGTTGGAGCAAGCTCTGGCCAGTCCCGATTCCTTCCAGCGCTGGTACGCGCTGCGCGCCACGCGCACCCTCGGAGCGCCGAACCTGGTGGCGAGCCTGCGCAAGATGGCCCGCGAGGGCGACCGCTACGAGCAGTCGCTGGCTCTCGACGCGCTCATCCTCACCGCCCCCAAGCAGGCGCGCGAGGAGTTCATCCAGGCTCTCAGCTCGCCCTATCGTCCGGTCCGGCTGCGCGGCCTGCGCGGCTTGAGCGAGCAGGCCGACCCCGACCTGGCCGCGAACTTCAGCACGGTGCTGCTGAACGACAGCGACGCCGACCTGCGGGCGCTCGCCGCCCGTGCCCTCGGGCGCACCGGCTCACCCAAGGCGATGAAGGCCCTGCGGCGCGCGCTCAACGACTCCTCCGAGGTGGTGCAGGAGGAGGCCGTGCAGGGTCTGGCCAAGCTCGGCGATCCGACGCTGGGCGCGACGTTGCGCCAGCGTCTGGCCGGAGCGGGCGACGCCGAGGTGCGCATCCGTCTCATCCGTCTGCTCGGCTTCGTCCCCGATCCGGAAAATCTGCCGACGCTGGGTGCGCTGCTCGCCGATGGGGACTCGGAGGTGCGCGAGTACGCGGCGGCCTCGATCGTGCGCATCAGCCTGCACCTGGAGAAGAAGCCGTGAGCCAGCTGGCGGGAACGGTGCGGCACTTCGATCGTCAGGCCGCCGGCTACGAGACCTTTCGGCGCCGCTGGCCGCTCAGCGTGCTGCAAGAGGAGGAGGAGACGGCGCTGCGCCATCTCGCCCGCATCGAGCCGGAGGAACGCGTCCTGGACGTCGGCTGCGGTGCCGGCTTCACCCTCCAGTGGCTGCGGGAAAGGCGGGCGCGCGCGGTCGGCGTCGATCTGTCGCCGCGGATGGCGCGGACGTGCTCGCAGGCCGGGCATGTGGTCTGCGTGCAGGACATGGAAGCGCTCGGCTTTCGTGCCGCGTTCGACTGGGTCCTGTGCGTCGGCTCGCTGGAGTTCGCGCGCCGGCCGCAGCGTGCGGTGGAGAGCTTCGCCCGGTGTCTGCGGCCGGGCGGGTCCATGGTCTTGCTGTTCCCGCGCCGCGGGTTGCTGGGCACCCTCTACCGCCTCTACCACCGTTCGCACGGAGTGCCCGTCCAGCTCTTCACCGCCGAGACGATCACCAGGCTCTTCGTCGCCGCCGGCCTGAGCGAGCCGACGGCGATGATCCACTGCCGGCTGTCCTCGCTCTGCCATGCGCGCCGAGCCGGCTGAAGGCGATGGCGAGCCCAGGCGTTCTGCTGCTCACCTTCGATCTGGAGGAGTTCGATTGGCCGGCCGAACGGGGCCACCCGCTGCCCATCGCCGAGCAGATCCAGGTCACCTGCGACGGTCTGGCGCGAATCCTGCCGCTGCTGCGCGCGCGCGGGGCGGCGGCGACGTTCTTCACCACCGCCTGCTTCGCCCGGGCGCGGCCCGAAGTCGTGCGCCAGCTGGCGCAGGCGGGTCACGAGATCGCTTCCCATGGCGACACGCACGCGGACGACTACGCCACCATGGCCGAGGACGAGACGGTGGCGCGTCTGACCGCGGCGCGTCACACCCTGGAGTCCATCACCGGCGAGGCCGTGCTCGGCTTTCGCGCGCCGCGGCTGCGCTCCCCGAGCGCGCGCGCGGTGTGCCGGGCGGGCTATCGCTACGGCGCCAGCGTGCACCCGACGTGGGTGCCCGGCCGCTATCAGGCGCTACGCGCGCCGCGCCGGCCGTGGCGCGAGGAGGGCCTGCTGCGCATTCCGATCTCGGTGGTGCCCTGGTGTCGTTGGCCGCTGTCGTTCGTCTGGTTTCGGCTGGTGGGCGCGGGTCTGGGTGGTCTCGGGGCCCGCGCCGCCGCGCGGGGCACCGGTTACGCGCACCTCTACTTCCATCCGTGGGAGGCGGTGGCGATCGCGCCGTACGGGATTCCGCGGCCGCTGGCGTTGCGGACCGGGCCGGCCTTCGTGCGCGGGGTCGAGCGACTGCTGGCGCAGACCGGGCTGCAACCGCTCACCGTCGCCGCGTACGCTCGCCGGTTCGATTGACGGCGGGTACCCGGTGGGCATAGAGAGGCGGCCTTGCATGACGATTCAGCGGCTGACGCACGTGGGGGTCTGCGTCCGGGATCTCGAGCGCTCGGTGCGGTTCTACCGCGATGGTCTCGGGTTCGCGCCGCTCGCGGAGCTGCAGGTGGCCGGCGAGCCGAGTGCGACCTTGCTGCGCCTGGCCGACGTCGATCTGCACGCGGTCTATCTCGAACGCGACGGCACCCGAATCGAGCTGCTGCACTACCGCCGGCCGGGGACGGTCGGAGCTGCGGAGGCGCGGCCGATGAACCAGCTCGGGCTCACCCATCTGTCGTTCCGCGTGGCGGATCTTTCCGCCGTGCTCGCGCGTCTGCGGGCCGCGGGGGCGCAGCCGCTCGAGCAGACGCGGATCGACATCCCCGATTTCGCGGCGGCGGCGGTGTTCGTCACCGACCCGGACGGGACGCTGATCGAGCTGGTCCAGGCCCCGGGGGATCCGGCGGCGCCGCCGGGCGCGGGCTGAAGGGCCGCACCGGCGCGCTACTCCGACGGATGAAGGGTGATTTCGATATTGAGGTTGGCCGCGATCTGCTCCAGCTTGCGGCGCAGAGCGCTCTCGTCGGTGGCTTCGGGAACGTCCATGCGAATCTGCATGGTATAGATCGGGGTCCCGGCGCCGGGCTCGGGGCGCGAGTGGGTGCGCATCTCGTTGATGTTGATCCGCTCCTCGGCGAGGCAGCGGGCGACCTTGGCGACGATCCCCGCCTTGTCCACGCCCATCGCCTGCAACTGATAGCGGCGAGCGTGATGGCGGGCGCCGAAGGGAATCGGCGCGCCCTCGAGCGGGCGAAAGAACACCGTCAGGCGCTTCTCCCACTCCAGGCGCTTGCAGGCCGCCGACAGACGTTGCTCGACACCCTCGCCCTCACCGGTCAGCAGCAGCAGGACGGCGAACTCGCTGCCCAGAATGGTCATGCTGGAGTCTTCCAGGTTGCAGTCGCATTCGTAGATCAGCTCGGCCAGATCGGCGACGATCCCGGGGCGATCGGCGCCGATGGCGGACAAGGCGAACCAGCTTTTCATGCGCGGCCCTCCGACGGAGCGTGATCCTAAGAGCTTCGCCCAGAAGGGTCAATGGCAGAGGCGGTCGCGATGCATTGTCAGTCGGCGCCCGGCGTTGTAAAGTGTGGCTCGCTCCATATTGGGAGCAAAAGGAGGTCAATTGGCGTTTCGCGGAAGAGGCATGCGGTTTATCCCCCAGCCCCCACCTGACACCCATCGTATCAATCGCAACATCCGGGCACCCCAGGTCCGGCTCATCGGGCCGGAAGGCGAGCAGATCGGCATCGTCACCATCGAGGAAGCCTTGCGCCGCGCGCAGGAGGCGGAGCTCGACCTCGTCGAGATTGCCGCCACGGCGCAACCCCCCGTCTGCCGCATTCTCAACTACGGCAAGTTCAAGTACCAGCAGCACAAGAAGGAGACGGAGGCTCGCCGCAAGCAGTCCACCACCACGGTGAAGGAGCTCCGCCTCGGGTACCGCACCAGCATCGGCGACGTCGAGCGGCAGATCGAGCGTGCCCGCCAGTTTCTCGGTGAGGGCGATCGGGTGAAGTTCACGTTGCGCTTTCGCGGCCGCGAGATGGCCTACCAGGACCTGGGCCGACAGAAGCTGATGCGCGTCTGCGAGGCCCTGCAGGACATTGCTTCCATCGAGGTCGCGCCGAAGATGGAGGGTCGGATGATGGGCGTGATCCTGTCGCCCGGCGTCAAGAAGAAGCCCGGCGCCAAAGCCCCCGCGAAGGAGACGTCCAAGGACGCCGGCGGCGAGGCCCGCCCGGCTTCGACAAACCCGTCTTCGTGATCGTCGCGGTCCCGGCGGCGATCATGGGGCGGCCGCGCCGCGGTTGACGAGCTCGACGACGACGTCGCGGTCGCGGGCGGGTCCCAGGGGCCCCTTCACGCGCACCGTGAGGTGCGGCGGATCGGTAGTGATCCAGGCGTCGAACTCGGGGATGAAGTAGCGCGCGAACGGGCGCAGAAACGCGGGAAAGCCCAGGCTCTCGGGGTCGGGCCGCATGCGCAGCCGGCGGCAGGCGAAGCGGCCCGCCGGCACGGTGATCTCGTCGGTGCCGCCGTCCCGGACGAGCATCTTCCACACCATGGTTTCACCCATCAGGTGGAACGATCCCTCGCCGTCGCCGTCCAGCGGGAGATAGCCGAGGAGGTAGAGCAGCGCCGCCCCCGGCGGGTAGGTGTCGGGCGCGATGGCGCCGGTCGAGAACGGGATCGCCTCGTGGCGGAACTGCTTCATGCTCGAGGCCACGGTCTGGCCCTGCGCGTCGACGACGCGGCGCTCTTCTTCGAGACAGCGAACCGTTCCGTCCGCGCGCAGGAGGGTGCGCTCCTCGACCGTCGTCGACAACGGTTGAAACGTGCGCGAGCGCACCACCACCTCGGACGCGCTCGCCGCCGGCCCCCTTTCGACCCAGGTTCGCGTGGTGGACAGCACGGCGCCGGAGCTCGTCGCCACGGTGCGGGTCTCGATGGGGGGCAGCTGCGAAAAATCGGGGCTGCGGATCTGGCCCGCGCGCGCCAACGGCAGCACGCCGGCGAAGCCGAGCAGCGCGGCGACACCGCAGACGGCCAGCGGCGAGGAGGGCCGCTTCACGGAGCGATCCGCACCCGCCGCCCTTCGAGCTGCAAGCGGCCGGCGGCCCACAGGCGAATGGCTTCGGGATAGAGCTCGTTCTCTTTCTCGTGGATGCGGGCGGCGAGCGTCTCCGGGGTGTCGTCATCGAGCACGGCGACCGCGGCCTGGAGAATGATGGGCCCGTGATCGTACTGGTCGTCGGCGAAGTGCACCGTGCAGCCGCTGATCTTGGCGCCGGACTCGAGCACCGCGCGATGAACCTTGTCGCCGTAGAGTCCCCGACCGCAGAACGCCGGGATCAAGGACGGATGGATGTTGAGAACGCAGCCGTCGTAGCGGCCGCGAAGCTGAAACGGCGAGAGAAACCCCGCCATCACGATCAGCTCGAAGGCGTGCCCCGACAGCGCCGCGTGCAGGGCGTCGTTGAACGCGTTCACGTCGGGGTAGTCCTTGCGCGGCACGGCGATGGCCGGAATGCCGGCGCGGCGCGCGCGCTGCAGGCCGAAAGCCTCCCGTCGCGAGCTGATCACCAGCACGACGCGCGCGTCGAGCTCGCCGCGCGCGATTTCGTCCAGGAGGTTCTGTAACGTCGTGCCGCTCCCCGAGAGCAGCACGGCCAGACGCACGGGCTGCCCGGAGCTCTGCGCGCTCGCCATGCGGCGAAGGGTAGGGCGTTCGCCGCGTGGAATCAACCGGCGCCGTCGCGCGTCCCACATCGTCCGGCGCCTCGCATTCCAGAGCGCGTTTTCGGCTCGGGGTGGGTTTCGGCGTCGAGGTCCCTGCGCTAGAGTCGCCCGCGCAAGGAGCGCGCTCTGTGCCCACGGCCCTCAAGAACCTGATCGATTTACTCGACTTGGAACCGCTCGAGGTCAACATCTTTCGGGGCGTCAGCCCGAAAGAAGACCGGCAACGCGTCTTCGGCGGCCAGGTGGCGGCGCAGGCGCTGATGGCCGCCTCGCGCACGGTGAGCGAGGGCGGCGTGCACTCGTTGCACGCCTATTTCCTGCGTTCCGGCGATCCCAGGGTGCCGATCCTCTACGAGGTCGATCGTATCCGCGATGGGCGGTCATTCACCGCCCGCCGCGTGGTTGCCATCCAGCACGGGCAGGCGATCTTCCACCTCTCCGCCTCGTTTCACCGCGACGAGCCGGGTCTCGATCACCAGGCGGCCATGCCGGCGGTGCCGCCGCCCGAGAGCTTGCCCACCTTTCAGGAACGGCTGCAGCCGTATCGCGAGCAGCTGGGCGACTGGGTGGATCGCGAGCGGGCCATCGACCTGCGAATCTGCGATCCGGTGGCGGTTCACCCGAGCCAGTGGCGCAGCGCCGAGGCCCATGTCTGGATTCGCGCCGACGGCCGTCTGCCCGACGATCCGGTGTTGCACGCGTGCGTGGTGGCCTACGCCTCCGACATGACGCTGCTCGACACCACGGTGCGGCCGCACGGCCTGGTGTGGGCGCCCGACCGCAAGCTGATGATGGCCAGCCTCGATCACGCGATGTGGTTCCACCGGCCCTTCCGTGCCGACGAGTGGCTGCTCTACGCGCAGGCGAGCCCCAGCGCGGCCGGGGCACGCGGGTTGGCCACCGGGAGCATCTTCGCCGGTGACGGACGGCTGGTGGTCTCCGTGGCGCAAGAAGGACTGATTCGCCAGCTGGAGTGAGGCGGGACGGCGACCGTTCCCTCAGGACGGGGAGAGATGGAGAACGGGGCCGGGTCCGGGGCGAAGACTGACTAGCGGCAACCGTTGAGCGCGTTGTCGACAGCAGCCACGAGCTCGTCGACGGTGACGGTGCCGCTGCGGTCGGCGTCGAAGGCGTCGCACGCCGCGGCGGAGACGTCCAGAGCCAGGTCGACCCCCTGCACCAGCTCGTCGACGCTCACCGCGCGATCGTGGTTGCAGTCCCCAAGGCAGGGCGCGGCCGGTGTCGGTGTGGCCCCGGGTGTCGGCGTCGCCCCGGCGGTCGCCGCCCCGGTTGCGGCGACGAAGACGTCAGGGCTGAGAGCTCCGTTGCCGTCGACGAAGTCGGCGACCAGGTCCCGGGCGAGGCTCGCGAAGGCGGCGAAGCGGCCGTCGGCGCTGAGCAGGGGCTCCATGGAGGCATCGTCGGCGCTTCCCGTTGCGAGCGCGTTGGTGCTCAGCCGCGTGGTCGTACCGGCGACCAGATCGCGGACGAAGACGTCCTGCACCTGATTGTCGTCGTCGGCGACGAGATCGCTGGCAAAGCTGGCGAAGGCGACGAAGCGGCCGTCGGCGCTGATGGCGGGCTGTTCGGACATGTCGTTGCCGCTGGCATCGCCATTGCGGTCGACACTGACGAGCGTGGTCGTACCGGCGACGAGATCGCGGACGAACACGTCCTGGGTGCCGTTGTCGTCGTCGCCGACCAGATCGCCGGCGAAGCTGACGAAGGCGACGAAGCGGCCGTCGGCGCTGATCACCGGGTCGCTCGAAGCGCCGTTGCCGCTGCCGGCTCCGGCGCCATTGACGCTGACCAGCGTCGTGGTTTGGCTCTGCCGGTCGCGGACGAAGACGTCGCTCACGGCGTTGCCGTCGTTGTCGACCAGGTTGCCGGCGAGGCTGGTGAAGGCGACGAAGCGGCCGCCGGCGCTGAGCACGGGCTGGCTGGAGTCGCCGTCGCCGGCCGCGGTGGCGCCCGCGCCGACGCTGACCAGGGAGGTGGGGCCGCCGGGGAGGTCGCGGGCGAAGACGTTGCGGCCGGCGGTGTCGAGATCGACGAGGTCGCTGGCGAAGCTGACGAAGGCGACGACGTGTCCGTCGCCGCTCAGCACGGGGCTGAGCGAGGCGGCATCGCCGCTCGCCGTGCCGTCGCGATCGACGCTGACCAGCTCGGTGCGCCCGGCGACGAGATCGCGGGCGAAGACGTTGGTGGTGCCGTTGGTGGGCAGGTCGACCAGGTCGCTGGCGTTGCTCTGGAAGGCCAGCCCGAGGCCGTCGGCGCTCAGCGCCGGGTACGCCGAGCCGGAGTCGCCGCCGCCGCTGCCCGAGGCGTTGACGCTGGCGAGCGTGGTGGTGCCGGCGGCGAGGTCGCGCACGAAGACGTTGGTGAAGCCCGCGGTCGGCAGGTCGACCAGATCGCTGGCGGCGCTCTCGAAGGCGACGAGGCGGCCGTCGGCGCTCAGCGCCGGCCCGTGCGGCGGGCCGTAGGAGACCTCGTTGCCGGTGCCCGTGCCGGCGGCGTTGGCGCTGATGACGCGGGTAACGCCGGTGAACGTGTCATAGGCGAAGACGTCGGTGAGATCGTTGCCGTCGTCGGCGACGACGTCGCTGGCGGCGGTGGCGAAGACGACGACGCGGCCGTCGGCGCTGATGGCGGCGGGCGCCGAGCCGGCGTTGGCGCTCGCGGAGCGGGCCTGGTTCAGGCTCACCAGACGCGTGTCGGTGGCCAGAGCGGTGGCGGTGCGCGCCAGTGTCGCCAGGACGAGCAGCACGCAGGCTGTCGCCGGGGGGCCAACCGGACGCGCCGGCGCGGTCATCGAAAGAATGCCAGAATGACGGCCCCGGCGAGGATGCGGTAGTAGCCGAAGCCGGTGAAATCGTGGCGCTGCACGTAGGTGATGAAGGCGCGGACGACGAGCAGGGCGGAGACGAAGGCGGAGACGAAGCCGACGGCGAGGGGCACGGCGTCGTGCGCGGTGAGCAGGTGCCGCGCCTTGTAGAGGCTGTACAGGCTGGCCGCGAACAGGGTGGGGATGGAGAGGTAGAAGGAGAAGCGCGTCGAGGTCGGACGGTCGAGGCCGGTGAACATGCCGCCGAAGATCGTCGCGCCGGCGCGCGAGACGCCGGGCAGGAGCGACAGCACCTGCGAGAGGCCGACCCAGAACGCCTGCAGCCAGCCGGTGCTCTCGATGGCGGCCACCGAGAAGTGCCACTCGCGGCGCTCGATGACGATGATCAGGACACCGCCGGCGATCAAAGTGGCGGCGACGAAGGTGGGGCTGAACAGGTAGTCCTCGATCAGCCGGTGGAAGAGCAGGCCGACGACGGCGGCGGGCACGAACGCCAGGGCGACCTTGCCGAGCAGATCACGGGCGCGGTCGTCGGCGGGCGCGCGTCGCACCAGGCCGAACAGATGCGTGCGGTAGTGCCACACCACCGCGAGGATGGCGCCGAGCTGGATGAAGATGTCGAAGGTGGCGCGCGAGGCCTCGGGGTAGTTCACCACGGTGGAGGCGACGATGAGGTGCCCGGTCGACGAGATGGGCAGAAACTCGGTGATGCCTTCGACGATACCGAGAAACAGGGCCTTGAGAACGATCATGGAAATTGCTTTCTGCCTCCACCGGCTGCACTTGGCTTGCGGCCGCGTATGTCATTTCGGCGGCGAACACAAGGACGTGTCCGGCGCTGCGAGAGGACTGCGGGGCGGCGCGGTTGCCAGAGCGCGGGGAGCGTGGTTTAGAAAGCTCATGAGCCAACGTGACCAACCGTGGTTGATGCGAACGTACGCGGGCCACACCGATCCGCGCGCGGCCAATGAGCTCTTCCGCGGCAACCTGGCCAAGGGTCAAACCGGCCTGAGCGTGGCGTTCGACCTGCCGACGCAGACCGGCTACGACGCCGACGACCCGATGGCGGCGGGAGAGGTCGGCAAGGTCGGCGTGCCGATCGGCCACGTCAAGGACATGGACGCGCTCTTCGCCGGCATTCCGCTGGCGAAGATGAACACCTCGATGACGATCAACGCGACGGCGGCCTGGCTGCTGTCGTTGTACGTCGCCGCCGCCGAGCGCCAGGGGGCCAATCCGCGCGAGCTGCGCGGCACGACCCAGAACGACATCCTCAAGGAGTACCTGTCGCGCGGCACGCACATCTTCCCGCCCGAGCCGTCGCTGCGGCTGACCGCCGACACCATCGAGTACACGGTGGTGAACATCCCGAAGTGGAACCCGGTCAACATCTGCAGCTATCACCTGCAGGAGGCCGGAGCGACGCCGGTGCAGGAGCTGGCGTTCACCCTGGCCAACGCCTTCGCCGTGCTCGACCGGGTGCGCCAGCGCCCCGACGTCTCGATGCCCGACGTGGTCGGCCAGATCTCGTTCTTCGTCAATGCGGGGATCCGCTTCATCGAGGAGATGTGCAAGCTGAAGGCGTTCGTGCGGCTGTGGGACCGCTTCACCCGCGAGCGCTACGGCGTCGAGGACGCCAAGAAACGCCGCTTTCGCTACGGCGTGCAGGTCAACTCCCTCGGCCTGACGGCGCAGCAACCGGAGAACAACGTGCAGCGCATCCTGCTCGAGATGCTCGCCGTCACGCTGTCGAAGGAGGCGCGCGCCCGCTCGGTGCAGCTCCCCGCCTGGAACGAGGCGCTGGGGTTGCCGCGGCCGTGGGACCAGCAGTGGTCGCTGCGCATGCAGCAGGTGCTGGCCTACGAGACCGACGTGCTCGAGTACGAGGACATCTTCGCCGGCTCGACGGTGATCGAGGCCAACGTCGACAAGCTCACGCAGGGCGCCGAGACGGAGCTGGCCCGCATCGAGAAGATCGGCGACGCGGCCGCGGCGATCGAGGTGATGAAGCGGGCGCTGGTGGCGAGCCTCGCCGAGCGCCAGCGACACATCGAGAGCGGCGAGCTG
Source organism: uncultured Binatia bacterium (SeqCode) (assembly GCA_964648215.1). Classification (GTDB taxonomy): domain Bacteria; phylum Desulfobacterota; class Binatia; order HRBIN30; family JACQVA1; genus CAZYMF01. The sequence goes on from CAZYMF010000001.1 coordinate 46,237, forward strand.
ACGGTGGTCGGGGTGAACAAGTTCACCGAGCACGAGCCCTCGCCGCTGGTGGCGGCGGAGGCGGAGAGCATCCTGGTGGTCGACCCGGAGGCCGAGCGCAGGCAGATCGAGCGCTTGCGCGCCTTCCGCGCCGAACGCAACGCCGCCGAGGTGGAAGCGGCGCTGCGCGGCTTGGCCGATGCCGCCAGCTCCGGGTCCAACGTCATGCCCGCCTCGATTCGCGCCGCGCACGCCGGGGTGACCACCGGGGAGTGGGCGGGCACGCTGCGGCGGGTTTTCGGCGAGTATCGCGCGCCGACCGGGCTGCAGGGGCTGGTCGCCGCCGGCGACGGCGAGACGCTGCAGCAGGCGCGGCAGCACGTCAGGCAGGTCGCCGCCCGGATCGGGCACCCGCTGCGCCTGCTGGTGGCCAAACCCGGGCTCGACGGCCATTCGAACGGGGCCGAGCAGGTGGCGGTGCGGGCCAAGGAGGCGGGCTTCGAGGTGATCTACGAAGGCATCCGGCTGACGCCGGAGCAGATCGTCGAGTCGGCGCTGCAGGAGGACGTCGATGCCGTCGGCATCTCGATCCACTCCGGCTCGCACATGACCCTGGTGCCGCGCGTCGTCGAGCTGCTGCGGGCCAAGGGCTTGCAGGACGTCCCGGTGTTCGTCGGCGGCATCATCCCCGACGGCGACCGCGCGCGGCTGCAGCAGGCCGGGATCGCTCGCGTCTACACGCCGGGCGAGAAGACGCTGACCGCCATCGTCGCCGAGATCGCCGACCTGGTGGCCGAGTCGACCGCGACCAAGGCGAGCGCCTGAGGCGCGCGGGCGCTCGGCGCGCCGACCGGTTCTTCATTCCCGGTTCCCGGTTCGCCGTTTTCCATTGTCTTCTCTTTCGGCTCTCTACGGCTGCGCCCCCTGGACGATCCAGTCGCGGATCAGCTGAATCTGGTCCGCGGACAGCGGCGGCTTGGCCGAGGGCATGAGGGCGCCGTACTGCGGCGGCGGACCGCTCACCTTGATCAGCAGCAGGCTGTTGTCGGCATGGCCGGGATCGACGCGCAGCAGCCCGTCCTGGGCGGCGGCGAAGGTGGTGGGCACGACGTTGACGAGCTGGTCGTAGGCGACACCGGGATCCAGAGACAGATTGTTGGCGGGAAAGGGCCCGGTGTGACAGTTCGTGTCGCGGCAGGTGGTGTCGAAGATCGTCGTCTGGATGTTGGCCAGGGTGGCGTTGGCGTCGAACGTCGCCGTTGCCGTCGCCGATGGGGTCGGCGTCGCCGTGGGCGTGGGCGTGGCCGTAGGCGTGTCCGTCGGCGTCGGTGTCGTTGTCGGCGTTGGCGTCGTCGTCGGCGTGGGTGTCGGGACCAGCGTCCCGGTCGGGGTGATCGTCGGCGTGCTCGTCGGCGGCGGAGTCGCGGTGGGCGTCGGCGTGGCGGTGACCGTGGGTGTCATCGATGCGGTGGCCGTCGGCGTTTCGCTGGGGGACGAGGTGGGGGTGGCTGTCCTGGTCGCGGTCGGCGAGGCCCCCTCGAACTCGAGGGCGCCGCCGGCAATCCACTGTCGGATCATGTCGATCTGCGAGCTCGACAGCGGTGCCGCCGACAGAGGCATGCGGCTCCCCTCGCTCGCGGTGGGGTCGGTGAGCTTGATCAGCAGGAAGCTGACGTCGGGTTGGAACGGGGTGGCGCGCGCCAGTCCCGCGGCGCGTGCGGCGGCGTTGTCGGGCACGACGTTGACCAGTTGCTGGTAGGATTCACCCTGGACCAGCGACAGGTTGCCGGCGCGGCTGATGGTGTTGTGGCAGCCGCCGGCGATGCAGCTCTGGTTGAAGATCTGCTGCTGGATGGTCTGCAAGCCCGGCGCGGTGTCCGTGGGGCCGGGCCCGTTGCCGGCGCAACCGGAGGCGGCCAGGATCGCGGCGAGGACCATGGCCCCGGAGCGGAGCCCGATCGGCAGAGACGTCGACGGGGGCGGCACGGGTGGACCGAAACGGCGAGCGCGACAACGCGGCAGGTTAGAGCCCTTTGGCCCCGCTGACGACGATGCTGGCGATGCCTCCTTTGACGAACTTGTGGCCGGTGATCTCGGCGCGTGAGCCGGCCAGCTTCTTGGCGGCGTCGTACGGGTCGCTATCGTCGTGGTTGTCGAGGAGCAGGTAGATATCGCCGCTGTCGGTGAGCACGCCGATGGGCACCCCCGACTTGGCGCACAGGAGGGCACAGCTCTTGTGCTCGGGTCCCTTCAGCCCCTTGGCCATGTAGCAGGCCATGTCGATGATCTCGCCCTTGACCGTGACCGCTTCCTGGGCGGCGGCGGGACGCTGCCAGACGCAGAAGGACAGCAGGGCGGCGGCGAAGACGACCAGCAGACGGCGTAGCGACATCGGCTCTTCTCCCTTTGCAAATGCGAACCCGAACAGTAGTATGTGCCGCGGAAACCATTGTCAATTAATCTCGATGGGTTGCACGGGAAGGAGAGTGCGGGCGGTCGCACGCACGCACGCGCGCCACCGCCCTGGGGCGGGTCCAGCGGTCGCCGGCATCGTGATGACGGAGCGAAAGATGTCGCTCAGCGCCCGGAATCGACCGGTCGCTCCAAAAGCGAGCCGCCGCCGATGAGCCGGAACGGGCGACCTGCTATGAGCATGGACCCGCGGCTCGACCGCCGCGGCGGCTCGACCATGGGCAGCGACAATCCGTTCCGCCAACAGCTGATCTTCGTCTACGGCACCGGGCTCGCCTTCGGCCTTCACCTGGGCCTGATCCATCTCTATCTCTTTCGCTCCCCCGGCGCCCTGGTGACGTTCATCGGCGCCACGCTGGTGTTCTCCACTCTCACGCTGGTTCTCTGGCACTGGGTTCTGCCCCGCTACGCGCGGGTGCCGCGGGGATGGCGCCTGACCGTGCAGCTGGCGACCTGTGCGCTGGCGTTCGCGCTGCTTTCGGTCGTCGTCACCGAAGCGCACGCGACGTTGGTTGGCGGCTTTTCGATCCTGCGACCGTATCAGGGCGGCGACATCTCGGTGACCATCTCGCGCGCCGCCATGCAGCGGGCACCCCTGATCTACACCCTCATCCCCATCATCCCCGCGGCGCTGCTCTGCGTCGTCGGTTTCAACCAGCACTGGTGGCGGATGCGCCTGCTGCGCGGCCGCGAGCAGGAGCTGCGCGAGCTGGCCGTTTCGGCGCAGCTGGCGGCGCTGCGGGCGCAGCTCAACCCGCACTTCTTCTTCAACAGCCTCAACTCGATCGCGCAGCTGATCTCCACCGATCCCGTCAAGGCGGAGGCCTGCGTCGAGCGACTGGCGGAGATCTTTCGTTACATGCTGCGCAGCGGACACTCGGAGTTCGTGCCGCTGCAGGAAGAGCTGCAGATCGCCGAGGCCTACCTGGAGATCGAGCGCGCGCGCTTCGGCGAGGATCTGTCCGTCGAGGAGGACATCGACAGCCGCGCGCGCGAGGTCCGGCTGCCGGAGCTGATCCTGCAGCCGCTGGTGGAGAACGCGGTCAAGCACGGTATCTCGCGCAAGATCGGCGGCGGGCGCGTTCGTATCGAGGCCGCCCTGGAGCGCGGCGATCTGCGTCTGACGGTGGCGGACACGGGGGCTGGCGTGCTCGACAGTGCTACCGTGTTCGAGTCGGGAGTCGGTCTCAAGAACGTCCGCGACCGCCTGCTGCATCTCTACGGCCCCGAGTACGCACCGGTGGTGGAGAGCAAGACCGGAGAGGGAACGACGGTGACGCTGCGCATCCCGCTGCCGGAAACGACGGTCTGACGGCATGATCCGCACCTTGCTGGTCGACGACGAGAAGCTGGCGCGCGACAGGCTGGCGTCGTTCCTGCGGCAGATGGAGGACGTGGAGATCGTCGGCCAGGCCAAGAACGGGATCGAGGCCGTCCGCGCCATCGAGGATGTCGATCCCCAGCTGGTCCTCCTCGACGTGCAGATGCCGGGCCTGGACGGCTTCGGCGTGCTGCGCAGCATCACCAAGAAGCCGCACGTCGTCTTCGCGACGGCCTTCGACGAGTACGCCATCCGCGCCTTCGACGTGCACGCCGTCGACTATCTGCTCAAGCCCATCAGCCGGGCACGGCTGGAGCAGGCGGTGCAACGGGTGCGCGAGCGGCTCGACCGCCAGGCGGCAGGCCCCGATCTGGAGGAGCTCAAGCAGCTGCTGGCGCAACGCGAGCCGCGCTACGTGACGCAGCTGCCGGTGCACAAGGCGAAGCAAATCATCCTGCTCGCGGTCGAGGACATTCTCTGGTTCGAGGTGCAGTACCGGCTCGTGTACGCCCACGTCGAAGCCGGTCATTTCATGACCAACTTCACCCTCAAGGAGCTCGAGGATCGGCTCGATCCCGAGGTCTTCTTCCGCGCCCACAAGTCTCGCCTGGTGAATCTGCGCCAGGTGAAGGCGATCGTGCCGTGGTTCGGCGGACGCTTCAAGTTGGTCATGCGCGATCAGGCGGGCTCCGAGGTGGAGCTCAGCCGGGCGCAGGCGCGCACGCTGCGCGGGCGGATGCGCTGGTGAGCGC
>CAZYMF010000001.1:50860-77167 GCA_964648215.1 uncultured Binatia bacterium (SeqCode)
GCGCTGGTGAGCGCGTTGATTCCCTGGGGCAAAGAGTTTAGAGTGCGGCGCCGTCGAATGCCGGACCGGAGGGAGGGCGAAGAGGAGCGGATGCGAAGCTCGAAGCTGCTTGGACTAGTGACGGCCCTGGCCTGTGCGGCCCTGGTCGGGACGGTGCCGGCAGGCGCCGTCTGCACCGGGGACTGTCCACTGGCCGGTGGCGGCACGCCGAGCGTGGATTGCCTGGCCGAGTACGTCGGGGCCGGGGCGATCGTCGGGCGGAACCATCGATTGGCCACCTGCGAGGACGGCGATCCCAGCTGTGACAGCGACGGCGAGGTGAACGGGGTGTGCGTTCTCGACGTGAAGGCCTGTCTCAATCAGGACGATCCCGACCTGACGCGATGTGCGGCCAAGGGTGTCGGCAGCTTTCGCATCCGCAACGCGCGCGGCGACGCCGAGCTGATCGGCCTGCAAACGAAGGTGAGCAACCTGCTGCCGACGAGCGACAGCGTGTGCAGCGAGACGCAGTCGGTCACCATCCCCCTCCGGGGCACCTCGGCCTACCGCCTGCCGGGGCGCAAACGGCTGCGCATCGTCGCCCAGGGCGACGGCGGTCGCGACTTCGACTCGGTGGTGCTGACCTGCACGCCGCCGCCCCAGCCGCTGGGAACGCGGCACTTCAGCATCAATCCGGCCAGCAGCCCGCTGCTGGCCGTCATCGGCAGCCTGCCGCTCACGCCCGGCACCTTCCAGGGCTACCTCGATCTCCAAGCCGGCATTCCCGATCCGCAGACGGGTCTTGCCGCGATCAGCGTCACCGGCGCCTCCGAGTTTCTGTCCGCTGACCTGCGCCCGCTGGCGCCGATGATCGTGTGCCTCAAGCCGCAGGTGCCCACGGCGAACGTCGGTGTGATCGCCTGCAAGGGACAGCTCGACGTGAGCTACCGGGCGAGCATCAATCACGTCGCCGGTATCGTCGGCGTGGACGGCTTCACCGCCGAGCAGTGCGGCGCCATGTGCGGTCCGCTCGGCTGCGGCACCGTCGAGGGCGAGTCCGATCCCCATCCCGGGGTGTGCAACGGTCCGCTGCTGGCCGGGCCCGCCGGTGTCGGGGACAGCGGCCGCGGCGCCGTGGCCATCACGCCCGATCCGACGACCGGAGCGGGTGGGCTGCCGTTCGAGCTCTCGTTCGTCGAGCCGGGTTTCTGTCGCGACGACACGAGCGTGGCCTGCACAATGGATACCCAGTGCGGCGAGGGCGGCCTGTGCATGCAGAAGTGCGGCGACGGGCCGCCGGCGCAAGCCGCGGCGTTGCCGTTCCTGTCCGGCCCGGTGCACGTCGAGATCGAGAACGCCGACGGCAACGTGGGCCGGAACACGGTGTATGACGTCAGGGGCGAGAACTTCTCCTGCGCCAACTGGACCCAGGAGGACGGTCCCGGAGAGCTCGTCTTCGGCATTCCGCAACTGCACGGGTTTTCGCTCGCGCCCGGGCAACCGCCGAGCGACCTGGTCACGGCCTTCGTGCTCTCGGATCGCTGAGGGTTGAACAGTCTTTCGGCCGCAGGACGATTGCCGGAGCGAATGGAGTGAGGATGAAACCAACGACGGCCAGAGGCAGGGCAGGCCTCGCCGCGCTCCTCGCCGCGCCGCTCCTGCTGTGGGCCCTGGCGGCCGGCGCGCAGCTCTTCGCTCCCGGCGACGCCAACTGCGACGGCGTGGTGGACGCGGCGGACCTGTCGGCGCTACAGGAGACGCTGTTTCGCGGTGGTGATTGCGCCGGGGCCGACGTCAACAACGACGGCCGCGTGTCGGCCGCCGACGCCACCGCGTTGCTGCCTTTGCTGGTGGGCGTGCTTCCCACCAGCACCGTCACGCCGACGGTGACCCTGTCGCCGACGCGGACGAGAACCGCCACGCGCACGAGCACGCCGTCACCGTCGGTGACGCCGAGCGTCACGCCGTCGCGGACGCACACGCCGACGGCGACGGTCACCGGCACCCTGCCGCCCAGCGAGACGCCGACCCGCACCGAAACCCCGAGCCGGACGCCGACGCCGACCCGGACGGCGACCACGACGCCGACCAGCACCTCGACGCGCACGTTCACGAGGTCGCCGACGCCGACCGTCACCAAGACCTTTACGGGCACGCCGACGGCGACGCGCACGCCGACGAATACGCCGAGCGCGAGCCCGTCGCGGACGCCGACGCGAACGCCTTCGTTCACCGCAACGCGAACGCCGAGCCGGACGCGCACGCCGACGCACACCGCGACCCCCACGAGGACGCCGTCCGCGACGCGAACGATCACGGCGACGCGCACGCCGACGACTACGCCGTCGCCGACGAACACGCGGACACCGAGCAATACGCCGACGCCGACGCGCACGGGCACGCCGACGCGGACGCCGACGATATCGCCGACGCCGAGCGTGACGCGGACGCCGACGCTGTCGCCGAGCCAGACGCCGACGCGCACGCCGACGCCGAGCGCCACGCTGACGCCGACGCGGACGGCGACCTTCACGCGGACGCCGACGGTGCCGCTGCCGTTCGGCCCGCAGGTCACCTTTTTCGGCATCGTCAACGCGGACAACAACGTGGTCGAGCCCGACGGGGTGGATCCGGACGGCAACCCGATCTACGTGCGCAGCGGCGGCTCGGGCTTCCTCATCGTGGTCGAGGGCCGGCCGGGAGCCAGCGGGTCCAAGGTGGCGACGAAGACCTTCCTGAGCGTGCCCACCGACCCCACGGTCCGGCCGGATCTGCAGATCCTTCCCGATCGCGCCCTTGGTGACGGCAGCACGGCAATCTGCGACGTCGGCCCGGCGCCGGCCCCGCTCGGAGGTGTGCCGGGTTCGGCGCTGGACTTCGGGCCGTCGCAGGAGGTGGCCGACGTGCTCAACGACTTCGGCTGTCGCTTCGTCCCGCACGACAGCAGCAACGACGCCTGCACCCTGGGGCCGCTCGGTATACCGAAGTACGTCGGCACCAACTCGACCGAGCAGTTCTGCTCCTCGCCCGTGGTCGGCCGCGAGATCAGCTTTTCCACGGGAGACACGAAGCTGGCCGTTCAGCTGCGCGACATCGGCGGCAACATCGGCGACCGGCGTGTGATCGTGGTGCGGGTCCAGTAGCGGCGGGCGGCCCGACTTTGCCTTGGCTCGCGTCCGCCGGTATGGTGCCGCCATGAGGAGATCCCCGATGCGCGGCGTTGTCGTAGTGGCGATTGTGCTTGGCTTTGGCGTGGCGTGGGCCGAAGGGCCGAAGGCCGAACCGCCACCGGTGATTCTGGATCTGGGGCCGGTGCAGCCGACGCCCGCGCCCACCCCGGAGCCCGCCACGCGCCGCCGCCTGATCACCAGCATCACCATTCAGAACGGTGCGAGCGGCGAGACCATCGTCAACTTCGAGGCGACGGACGTAGCCGATGAGGGCAAGGGGAAGTTTCACACCATCGCCTCGGCACGTTACTCGTTGAGCGACGATCGCGCCAAGCTGAAACCTCTGAGCAAGAAGATCCTCGAGCAGATTCGGGTCCTCGAACGCGACATGCTGGACTTCGCCGAGGTGGCCGGGCCGCCCAAGGCGCGGCCGCCGCTGCTCAGCGAGCCCGACTCCGGCAGCCAGCCGTCGATGCGTTAGCCGCGCCGCGCCGGACCGGGCTCAGAGCAGCGGCATCAGCGCCGTGACATCGGCGGCGGTGATCCGGCCGTCGGCGTTGATATCGGCGCGCGGATCGGGCGCGGGCTGGAAGATCGCCTCGATCACGAGCGCCACGTCCAGCTGATCGGTGCGGCCGTCGCCGTTGACGTCCCCGGGCACCGGCGTGGGGGTCGGCGACGGTCCCGTCGGCGTGGCGGTCGGGGTGGCGGTCGGGGTGCCGGTGCGTGTGGGGGTCGCGGTGAGGCTCGGCGTGAACGACGCCGTCGGCGTGGGCGAGAACGTAGGGGTCACGGTGGGCGCCGGGGTCTGGGCCGTGCCCGAGAAGAAGCGACCGTAGAGCAGCAGGTTGCGCAGCGCGGCGCCGTCCGAGCTCGTTCTCCCCGGCCAGCAGTAGGCCAACGTGGTGACGATCACCTTGCCGTTGCCGTGCGGGTACTCGATCCACGTCGGCCCGGCGGAGCTCTGCAGCAGCACCGTCGCGTTGGCGGGAACGTTGAGCAGGACGCCGTTGTCGGTCGTGCCCCAGCCGAGAAAGTCTGCGGCGGTCAGGCTCTCACCGCCGTAGCCGAGACCGCTGATGTAGGGGTGGTCGAGGTCGAGGATCTGCTCCGTGTCCCGCCCCGGGTTGGCGGGTAGGAAGCCGACGCCGTCCGGGGCGATGTTGTCCTGCTGGAGGTTGTTGCCAGCGGCGTTGGCGACGTTGATGATCGCTACGCCACCGAGAGCGACGAAACGCTCGATGTACCCGCCCTGAGCGCTCAGCTGGCGCAGCGTGTCGTAGTCGCTCTGGGCGAGACTGGGAGCGATGTAGATGCCCTGGTAGGTTTGCTGGTCGCGCACCGGGTCGTGAAATTGGGGGTTCTGCAGCTGTGTGAGCTGTGGGTTGCCGCTCGTCTGCATGAGCAGGAGCGACTCGTCCGTGGTGCAGCTCCACTGGTTGGTGACGGTTATCGGGATGAGATAGTCGTTACGGGGGAACGACGTCGGCGTTGCCGTCGGCGGCGTGCCGGTGACCGTCGGGGTGTTGGTCGGGGTCATCGTCGGCGAGGTGGAAGGCGTCGCCGTCGGCGTGGCGCTCGGCGTCCGGGTCGGCGTGTCGGACGGCGTCGCCGTCGGCGGCGGCGAGAGCGTCATCGTGGGTGTCGCCGTCACGGTCGGGGTCGCGCTCGAGGTGGGCGTGACGGTGGCAGTCGGGGTCGAGCTTGGCGTGCCGGTCAGCGTCGGCGACGTGGTGATCGTCGGCGTCGCCGTGGGCGTGGGCGTCGAGGAGATCGTCGGCGTGCTGGTGACGGTGGGCGTCGAGGACATCGTCGGCGTGCTGGTGGCGGTGGTGCTGGCGGTGGGGGATGCGGTTCGCGTGGGCGTGGTGGTGTTGGTCGCCGTCGCGGTCGCCGTCGGGATCGGCGTGTCGGTCGGGGTGGTCGTCGGCGTATGCGTCGCCGTCGCCGTGGCCGTCGCCGTCGCGCTCGGAGTCGCTGTCGGGCTCGGGGTCGGGGTGTCGGTGCCGGTCGCGGTGACGCTCGGGCTGGGTGTGACGCTCGGCGTGGCCGTGGGCGGAATGCCGAGGTCGTCGTACGCAACCTCCAGGATCGCTTGTTTCAGGAAGTTCTTGGTGCCGGTGAGCGAGCTGCGTATGCCGATCTCGGTGGCGTCGAGGTCGGCGAGGGTCCACGACAGGTTGGTGACGGGGTTGTGCTCGTCGACCCGCGCAAACCCTTGCACGAAGCCGCTGAGGTCGACCAGGAAATCGTTCGAATCAGTTCCGGCCTGCCCACCGCAGGCGACGGAGTCAGTGCGTAGAAAGAGGGACGTGGTCGGATTCGGCCCGTCGGGGTTTTCCGCGGCCACGAACACGCTCTTGGCGGCGAGGATACGGCCGGCGACGTCCAGCGAGGCGAGCGGTGTGTGACAGAACGAGGCCCACTGGTTGGGCTGGAGCGCCTGCAGCTGGGGCGGGCCCAGGGAGAGAGTCGGGGGGCGAGCGTTCACGCAGGTGTAGTCGCCGTTGTCGCCGCACGTGGTGCTGCTGGGGAACCACTGCCTGTAGTTTCCGTCGGCTGACGGCAGCGCGCCGGCGATCCGGACGTTGGTCGGCCAGGTGTCGGTTCGGGAGATGGTGTGATCGTCCCAGATCAGCGGAAGGTCGAAGGCGGCCGTCTCGTCGGCACCGATGCGGGTGCTGCTGATCGACTGGGTCGAGGCGTTCGTGCCGAAGATCGCCGGCGCGCCATTGATGTGCAGCTCCACGGTGTCGCCGAAGCCCACCGCCTTGTACTGGAGCTCGTAGTGGGTGAAGGCCGGACAGTGTAGCAGCGGCAGGACCGAGCGACCGATCTCCATGCCGTTCACCGTGACGATGGCGTGCCAATTGGTATCGAGCAGCATCGCGACGACCGAGGTGCCGTTGGCCTGCCAGGAGCGGACACGGCGGGGGGTCGTGAACCCGAGGCTGTCGGCGATGCGGCAAGCGTAGATTCCGTCGGTGAACACGGCGGTCGGGGAGCTCATCTGCACGCTGGCGATCTGAGTTGCCGTCGATCCCACCGTGGTCTCGAGCGCGTATAGGCCGCTGTGAGCGGCGCCCTGGGTCTTCGGAATCACCTGCGCCGTCCCCGTGTAGTCCTCGAGCCAGCCGGCCTCGAAGCCGTTCATGCGATCGATGTTGCGCAGCGTCGGTGCCGTCGGGCTGGGCGTTGCCGTTCGCGTGAAGGTCGGGGTGATGGTCGGGGTCGCGCTCGCCGTGAAGGTCGGCGAGGCCGTCGGCGTCGCGGTCGGGGTTCGGGTCAGAGTGGGGGTGAAGGTCCAGGTGGATGTCGGCGTGTTGGTGAACGTCGGGGTCGACGTCGGTGTCGGCGTGATGGTCGGTGTGCTCGAGGGCGTGTTGGTCGCCGTGCTCGTCGGCGTGGGGGTGAATGTCGGCGTGCTCGTGTTCGTGAACGTGGCCGTGTTGGTGGCCGTTTGTGTGGGGGTGGGCGTGAGCGTCGGAGTGGAAGTCAGTGTCGGAGTGGAAGTCAGTGTCGCGGTGTTGGTGGCCGTCGCCGACGGCGTCGCGGTCGGCGTCGGCGTCGGCGTCAGCGTCGGGCTCGGCGTCATCGTCGGCGTAAGCGTTGGCGTGGCGGTTGTCGTGGGGCTGGGTGTTGGTGTCGGCGTTCTTGTCGGCGTCGCGGTCGGCGTCGGCGACGGGAAGCCCGTCGTGTCGAAGGCGACCTCGCGCAGCAACTGCGTGACCTGGGCAGCCCCGGTGCCGCCGGTGTAGGTCATCAAGGTCGCCAGATGATCGATGTCGCTGTTGGTCCAATCCTCACCGTTGTAGGGATTGGTGGTATCGATGCGGCCGTAGGCGGTGAAGGCGCTGCTCAGGGAGAAGCTCGACGCGAGTGCCTCAGCGCCGCTGCTGCCGCCGCAGGCGGATGCGTTCAAGAGCAATGTCAGGTCGGTGTTGGCCGAGCCGGTGGCGACGCTCGCCGTCATCAGCGTCTTGACGCCGAGAATGTTGCCGAAGATGCCGGCCAGGCTGGTGGGCGCATGGCAGAAGGAGTCGCTGGCGTTCTGCACCGCTGACGAGAGGAAGCTGATGCCACCGTCCGGAGGCCGCTCGGCGATGCAGCCGATCGTGGTGAGGCAGCCATTCCGCGTCCAGGTGTTGTCGCCGGCCGTCATCGTGGGCGCGAGGTTGACGATCTGGACGGCTCCCGGAAACGTCGCTGTTTGGGCGATGCTGTGGTCGTCCCAGACGATCTGCAGATCGCCGGTTTCGGTGTCGTCGTCGGGGCCGATGTCGGTGGTGGCGACCGCGGGGATCGGGCCGGGGGAGCTCACGTTGTTGACCGCGTTGCGGTTGATGCGCAGGGTGACCTGAGGTGATGGTGTGCCGACATACTGGACTTCGACACGGGTAAATGTCGGGCAGGCGCTGATGGCCATGTTGATCGGAGAGATGGCGATCGTGCTGCCCAGAACCCGGAGCTCGACGGTCCTGCTGCCGTTGAGATACAGCGCCACCGCCGGACTAGATCCCGACCCCCAGCTACGAATGCGCCGGGCGGAGGCGGGGTTGCTCTGCACGCAGAGCCAGATGCCGTCCGTGAACGTCGTGGAGGGCTGGCTCAGGTCTACCGAAACGTACTCGGAGGCGCCGGAGGAGGCGTCGGTCAGCAGGCCCCAGCTACCACTGTGGGCGGTGGCATCGCCGCTGGGAGAGCCGAAGGCGGCGTAGTCCTCGGCCCCACCACCCTCGAAGCCGTTGAAGCGATCGAAATCGCGGGCTGCCCTGGCGGTGGCGGGCAGGACGAAAAGCACCGCCAGAACAAAGGCAAGGCCGGTCGCGTGGCGGAACCGCCTTTGCCGTGAGTGAGGCCGTCTGGCCCTTGCTGTGGCCGATTCTACGAGCATGAAGCTTCGTTGACTCGCTAGAGGCCCTCTGATAGCTAGGCCGCGCCTCCGGCACAAGCATGCCCCATGAAATTCCCCGCCGTGAAAGGGTTTCGCGACGTCCTCCCGGACGAGAGCGCGCGCTGGACGTGGATCGAGCAGCAGGCGCGCGCGGTCTTCCATAGGTACAACGTCTCCGAGATCCGCATTCCGATCGTCGAGCGCACCAGCCTCTTTACCCGCTCCATCGGCGACACCACGGACATCGTGGAAAAGGAAATGTACACGTTCCAGGACCGAGATGGTACCTCTCTGTCGCTGCGCCCGGAGGGCACGGCCTCGGTGGTGCGCGCCTATGTCGAGCACGCGGTGGCGCAGCAGGAGCCGGTGTCCAAATGGTTCTACCTGGGGCCCATGTTTCGCCGCGAGCGACCGCAGAAGGGGCGGCTGCGTCAGTTCTCGCAGATCGGGGTCGAGGTCATCGGCCGCGAGGATGCGGCGGCGGATGCGGAGGTGTTGCTGCTGTTGCACGACATCCTCGACGGCTTGCGCGTCTCCGGCGTCGAGGTGCAGATCAACTCGCTCGGTTGCCCGCAGTGCCGCCCGGCCTATCGCACGCTGCTGACCGCCTACGGCGAAGCGCGCCGTGACCGGTTGTGCGAGAACTGCCAGCGCCGGCTCGAGCGCAACCCGCTGCGTCTCCTCGACTGCAAGACGCCGTCGTGCCAGGAGACGACCGCCGATGCGCCGACGATGCTCGACCACCTGTGTGCGGACTGCGCCGAGCACTTCGCCGCGGTGCGCGCGATCCTGGCGCGGGAGCGGGTCGAGCCGACGGTGAATCCGCGAATCGTCCGCGGCCTCGATTACTACAATCGCACCGCCTTCGAGGTGCTGGCTCCCGGGCTGGGAGCGCAGAACGCGGTCGGCGCCGGCGGGCGTTACGACGGCCTGGTGCGCGACCTGGGCGGACCCGACGTCGGCGGGATCGGCTTCGCCCTCGGCGTCGAGCGCCTGGTCATGGTGCTGCCGGAGATGCCCGCGGGGGATGCCCCCGAGGTTTTTCTCTGCCCGCTGGGGCCGGCGGCGGAAGCGGAGGCCATGCACCTGGCGCACCGCATGCGTCGCGAGGACATGCGGGTGGAGGTCGACGCGGCGGGCAAGAGTCTGAAGAGTCAGATGCGGCGCGCGGATCGCAGCGGCGCGCGCTACGCTCTCATCATCGGTGAGGACGAGCTGGCGCAGCAGGCGGCGACGGTCCGCGACATGATCGCCAAGCGCGACTACCCGAAGGCGGTACCGCTGGCGCTCTCCGGCGGCGAGCTGCGCGCCGCTCTGGCGCGGCTGGACACAGAGGCTGCGGCGCCGGCGTGAGCGCCGGCGCGCGCGGACGGGATGGCGAGGGCGGCAAGGAGTGAGCGCAGTGGAACTGGGGGACTGGCAACGTAGCTGTTACGGGGGCACCCTGCGCGCCGGCGACGAGTCGCGCGAGGTGCTGCTGATGGGCTGGGTGAACGTCCGGCGCGATCACGGCGGCGTCATCTTCGTCGACCTGCGCGACCGCTCCGGCCTGGTGCAGCTCGTTTTCAATCCCGAGCGCAGCCCCGCGGCCCACGCGATGGCCGGTGACCTGCGCGGCGAGTTCGTCATTGGCGCCCGCGGCACGGTGACGCGGCGCACCGCCGATACGGTGAATCCGAACATGCCGACCGGCGAGATCGAGGTCATGGTCGACGAGCTGCGCATCCTGAACCGGGCGCGGCCGACCCCGTTCGCGATCGACGGCGGCGAGACCGTCACCGAGGCGACCCGGTTGAAGTACCGCTACCTGGATCTGCGCCGTCCGGCGATGCAGGACAACCTCATCCTCCGGCACCGCCTCACCAAGAGCGTGCGCGATTATCTCGACCGTCACGACTTCCTCGAGATCGAGACGCCGGTGCTCGGCCGCAGCACGCCCGAGGGCGCGCGCGACTACCTCGTCCCCAGCCGCATCAGCCCGGGCGAGTTCTACGCCCTGCCGCAGTCGCCGCAGCTCTACAAGCAGCTGCTCATGGCCAGCGGCTACGATCGCTACTTTCAGATCGTGCGCTGCTTCCGCGACGAGGACCTGCGCGCCGACCGGCAACCGGAGTTCACCCAGATCGACCTGGAGATGTCGTTCGTCCGTCGCGACGACGTTCTGCTGCTGGTGGAGGGTATGCTCGCCGAGGTGTTTGCCCTGCGGGGCGTCGAGGTGCCGCGGCCGCTGCCACGGCTCACCTACGCCGAGGCCGTGGCGCGCTTTGGCACCGATCGGCCGGACATGCGCTTCGGCCTGGAGCTGGCGGAGATTACGCCGCTGGTGCGCGAGGTCGAGTTCAAGGTGTTCCGCGACGTGGCCGCGCGCGGCGGCATCGTCAAGGCGTTGCGCGTGCCGGACGGCTCGCGGCTGTCGCGCAAGGACCTCGACACCATGCCCGAGGTCGTCGCCCCGTACGGCGCCAAGGGCGTGGCCTGGGCGAAGCTGAATCCGGACGGCTGGCAGTCGCCGATCGCCAAGTTCTTCACCCCCGAGCAGCGCGGCGCCATCGAGGAGGCGTGCGCGGCGGGCGTCGGCGACGTGGTGCTCTTCGTCGCCGACACCGACAAGGTGGTCAACGAGTCGCTGGCCGCCCTGCGGCTGCATCTCGGCCGCCTGCTCGGGCTGATCCCGGAGAACCGCTTCTCGTTCCTGTGGGTGACCGACTTCCCGCTGCTGGAGTACTCGGCGGAGGAGAAGCGCTACACCGCGGTGCACCATCCGTTCACCGCGCCGGCGGCCGACGATCTGGATCGCCTCGAAAGCGATCCCGGGGCGGTGCGGGCGCAGGCCTACGACGTGGTGCTGAACGGCACCGAGCTCGGTGGCGGCAGCATCCGTATCCACCGCCCCGACGTGCAGGCGCGGGTGTTCGCCCTGCTCGGCATCAGCGAGACCGAGGCGCGCAACAAGTTCGGCTTCCTGCTCGACGCGCTCGCCTACGGCGCCCCGCCTCACGGCGGTCTGGCCCTCGGCCTCGATCGGTTGTGCATGCTGCTGTGCGGCGCGGACTCGATTCGGGACGTTATCGCGTTTCCGAAGACGCAGCGCGCGGCCGACCTGATGACCGAGGCGCCGAGCCCGGTCGACCCGCGCCAGCTGCGGGATCTCGGGCTGAGGCTGGCATGACGAGCCGGGCAGGGTTCCTCGTCGCGCTGGTGTTGGCGCTCGCGTCGAGCGGCTGCGGCATCGTGCGCCGCGGCCAGCCGGAGGCGGCGCTACCGCCGGTTCATCTGATCGCCGTGCTGCCGATCGTGGGCGCCGCGGAGTCGCCGCAACCGAAGACGGTTACGGTCGAGGTCGGCTCCGCGCCGTTGCCGGCGGATGCGGCGCGGGTGGTGACGGCACAGATCTACGGCGTCATGGCGAGCTCGCCGGAGTGGCGTTTCGTCCCCGACCTGGTGACCGCGCAGGCGCTGCACGGCGTGCCGCCCGACGAGGACCTGGCGAAGAGGGCGCGGGCGCTGGGAAAGGCGGTGGGGGCGGATTCGGTTTTGTATGGCACCGTTTCGCGCTATCGCGAGCGCGAGGGCACCGAGCTGGGCGCGCGCGAGCCGGCCTCGGTGTCGTTCCGCCTGTCTTTGTTCTCGCTGGCCAGCGGCAAGACGGTGTGGAGCGAGAGCTTCGACAAGACGCAGCAGCCGCTGAGCTCGGATCTGTTCAACTGGTGGATGTTCTGGCGCGCCGGACCGCACTGGTTTTCGGCGCCGGAGCTGACGCGCCTGGGGGTCGAGAGGCTGCTGGGCAACCTGCGAGATCGGTTGGAGGAGTAGAGACCCGGGCATGCGCATCGTGCTCATCGGAAGCAGCGGGCAGCTGGCGAAGGACCTGTTGCCGCTCCTGGGCGAGCACGACGTCGTTGCTCTGTCGCACGCGGATCTCGAGCTGCGCGACCACGCCGCGGTGCAGGCGCGCTTGGAGCGGGAGCGCCCCGCCGTGGTGATCAATACCGCGGCCTTTCACCGCGTCGATCATTGTGAGGTGGCGGTCGAGGATGCCTTCGCGGTCAACGCGCTCGCGGTGCTGAACCTGGCGCGCTGGTGCGAGCGACACGGCGCCGCCCTGGTGCACTTCAGCACCGACTACGTCTTCGCGGGCGACAGCGGCTCCGCCTGCGGCGAGGCCGATCTGCCCCGGCCGCTGAGTGTGTACGCGGCGTCGAAGCTGGCGGGCGAGTATCTCGCGCGGCAGGCGTGTTCCCGTCACTTCATCATCCGGACGTGTGGTCTGTACGGGCGGGCCGGTCGCACGACGATGGGGGGTAACTTCGTCGAGACCATGCTGCGCCTGGCGCGGGAGGGCAGGCCGATTCGCGTGGTCGACGACCAGGTCGTCGGTCCGACGGCCACGGCCGATCTGGCGCCGAAGGTGATCGAGGTGCTCCGGCGCGCCGACTATGGCCTCTACCACATCACCAACTCGGGCGCGTGCTCGTGGTTCGAGTTCGCCGCGGCGATCTTCGAGCTCGCCGGGGTCGCGGCCGATTTGAAGCCGGTCAGCTCACAGGAATTCGCGGCGCCGGCTCGCCGGCCCGCGTACTCCGTGCTGCGTCACGACCATCTCGCCGCGCTCGGCCTGGACGACATGCCCGGGTGGCGGGAGGGGCTGGCTCGCTACCTGCGGCCCGACGGGTGAGCGCAAGCGGGCGGGCGGGCGCTCAGAACTGGCGCTGTGCGTTCTCCAGGGTGTCGGGCTCCTGGTGATGCGGCACCCAGTTGGTTCCCTGCGGGTGCTTGAAGTGCAGCGGGTCGCGCACCAGACGCAGCACGAGACCGAGCGGCAACATGAACACAAAATAGAACACGACCATGATGACCCGGGTCTGGAAGACCCCGATCTTGTGGGCGATTCGTTTCCAGCCCTCCCACGCCCGCCGGGCGAGGGAAGCCTTGGGCGCCGTGGAATCGCTGTCGGAGAGCCCGAGGGCGCTCTCATTCGCAGTGAGGTCTTGCTGCACGCAAACTCCTTTTGTGCCGCACTCTATGTCTGGGCGCGCGAGGATTGCAAGCGCAGAACTGGGGCGGGGACGGGTTGTGCCGCCGGGCGGGTCGATTCAGCCCGCCGCGCGGGGCCGCGAGCGCAGCACGGCGCGGGCCACGCGCACGTGGTAATCGGCGCCCGACCAGAGACTGATGATGAGCGAGATCCAGAGGAAGTACATGCCGGCGGCGTGGAAGTCGATGCCGAGAAAAGGGTAGTGCAGGAGCAGCCCGTGCAGCGCGAACATCTGGAAGATCATCTTGTATTTGCCGAGCTCCTCGGCCCCGAACACGATGCCCTCGCCGGAGGCGATGGCGCGTAGGCCGGTGACCGCGAGCTCGCGACCGACGATGACCACGACCAGCCACGCCGGCACCCGGGGGCTGCGCTCGATGCTGGCAAGCATCACCAGCGCCGCCATCACGATCAGCTTGTCGGCGAGCGGGTCGAGGAACTTGCCCAGCGTGGTGATGATGCCGTGGCGGCGGGCCAGGTAGCCGTCGAAGAAATCGCTCAGGCAGGCGAGAAAGAAGGTGAAGGTCGCCAGCAGCGCGGGGCCCGGTCCGGGATAGGTGAGCAGCCACACCAGCAGGGGGATGAGCGCGATCCGAAACAGAGACAGCAGATTGGGCAAACGCGCCACGCGCGTCGGCTACCACGAAAGCCGGGCCACGGAAAGGGTACGTCGGGCCGCGGGGAGGCGGCGGTTTTGGCAGGGGACGCGGTCGGCTACTGCTGGCGCAGGTAGTGATCGCGGAAGCGCAGCACGCGTTGGAGGTACTTGATCGTCTCGGGGTAGGGCGGCACGCCGCCGTAGGTGTCGACCGCCTTCTCGCCGGCGTTGTAGGCGGCGAGGGCCAGCTTGACGTTGCCGCTGTAGCGATCGAGGAGCTGCCGTAGATGGGTCACGCCGCCTTCCACGTTCTGGCGCGGCTCCCAGACGCGCCAGACCTTGTGCATGCGCGCGGTCTTCGGCATCAGCTGCATGAGCCCCTGCGCCCCGGCAGGTGACACGGCATACGGCACGAAATCCGACTCGGCCCGGATCACCGCCTTGACCAGCGCCGGCTCGACCCCGTGCCGCGAGGCGGCATCGTCGATGATCTTGTCGTAGCGCTGGTAGCGGGCGCGGTCGACGATCGGACCCATGCGGCGAATCCAGCCACGGAAATCGGGGACATAGGGCCGATACGCCGGCTCCGCCGGGGCATTGCTGAAGTGCAGGACGCCCGCGCGGTCGCGGTACATGTAGATGTCGGCCCGAGCAGTGGAGATGAAGCAGCTACAGACCACGAAGGCAGCAACGATTGCCCGTCCCATGGCGCGAGGTACGGTAGGAGCTTTTGGGGTATTCGTCAACCGCTTTTTTCGCTCCGCCTTGCCTGCGCCTGCGGGCCGTGAAATAAGCGGCAACTGGTTGCGATGGAAGCGGATTTTCTCGTCATCGGGGGTGGACTGGCGGGGCTGACCTTCGCCTTGCAGGCGGCCCCGCACGGCTCCGTGGTGGTGCTCGCAAAGCAGCCCTTGCCGGAGAGCAACACGGCTTACGCCCAGGGCGGCATCGCTTCGGTGTGGAGCCCGGAGGACTCGTTTCGCGAGCACACGGAGGACACCCTGGTCGCCGGCGCCGGTCTCTGTCACCGCGACGTCGTCGAGACCGTCGTCCGCGAGGGACCCGAGCGCCTGCGTGAGCTGATCGCGCTGGGCATCCACTTCTCCCTGCGTCCGGGGACGGAGGACGAGTACGACCTCGGCCGGGAAGGGGGCCACTCGCACCGCCGCATCCTCCACGCGGCGGACGCCACCGGGGCGGAGATCATGCGAGCGCTGGTCGAAAGGGTGCGCAACACGCCGGCGATCACCGTGCTCGAGAACCACGTGGCGATCGATCTGCTGGTCGACGCCAAGTTCGACCCGACGATCGGCAGCCCCTCGTGCTGGGGTGTGTACGCCCTCGACCGGACCGTGTCACGGGTGGAGCGGGTCCGCGCCCGGGCCACCCTGCTGGCGACCGGCGGGGCGGGCAAGGTGTATCTCTACACCAGCAACCCCGACATCGCCACCGGCGACGGCATCGCCATGGCGTATAGGGCGGGCGTACCGATCGCCAACATGGAGTTCATTCAGTTCCACCCCACCTGCCTGTATCACCCGGCGGCGAAGTCATTCCTGATCAGCGAGGCGCTGCGCGGCGAGGGCGCGCGGCTGCGACGCCCCGACGGCGTCGAGTTCATGCGGCGCTACCACCCGCAGGCCGAACTGGCCCCGCGCGACGTTGTCGCCCGCGCCATCGACAACGAGATGAAGGTGCACGGCTTCGAGCACGTGTACCTCGACATCAGCCACAAGGGCGCCGATTTCGTGCGTGAGCGCTTTCCGACCATCCACGCCCGCTGTCTCGAGTACGGCATCGACATCACCCGTGACCCGATCCCGGTGGTGCCCGCCGCACACTACTGCTGCGGCGGGGTCATGACCGACGAGCACGGTGCGACCACCGTACGGCGGCTGTACGCGGCGGGCGAGGTGACGATGACGGGGCTGCACGGCGCCAATCGGCTGGCGTCGAACTCGCTGCTCGAGGCCGCCGTGTTCGGTCATCGCGCCGCGTGCCACGCCGTGGCCCTGCTGCAGGCGGACCAGGCGCGGCCGCCGACGTATCCGGGGTGGAACCCGGGGGCCGCGGTGGACAGCGATGAGTCGGTGGTGGTGACGCAGAACTGGGACGAGATCCGCCGGATGATGTGGAACTACGTCGGCATCGTCCGCTCCAACCGGCGCCTGGCGCGCGCCCTCAAGCGCATCTCACTGCTGCAGGACGAGATCCGCCAGTACTACTGGGACTTCAAGGTCACCGCCGATCTGATCGAGCTGCGCAACATCGCGTCGGTGGCCGAGCTCATCGTCATCTCGGCGATCACCCGCAAGGAGAGCCGCGGCCTGCACTACACCATCGACTATCCCGAGCACGACGACGCGCGCTGGGTGCGCGACACCATCCTCACCCGGGCCGAGCAGTTCGCCCCGGATCAGGAGTTCCTCTCCTCCCTCTACCGGCGCCGCGCCGAGGCAGCGGCGTAGCGACAGCAGAGATCCCCGCCGGCTTCCGCTGCCAGTTGTCACTTCAAACCCCGACATCCGTCCTTTGGCTGCGAGGGAGCCACCGTGGTAGCGGGAGAGAGGAGGTGAGCTATGCGCGGCATCGTTTTTCATGGACCTCAGGACGTGCGCGTCGAGCAGGTGCCGGATCCGGCGGTGGCCGATGCCCGCGGGGCGCTGGTACGGGTGACGCGCGCCTCCATCTGCGGCTCCGACCTGCACGTGGTTCACGGCGCCGTGCCGTCGGAGCCGGGCGTCGTCATCGGTCATGAGTGCGTCGGCGTCGTCGAGGACGTCGGCCGCGACGTGCGGCGCTTCAAGAAGGGCGATCGCGTCATCGTCCCCGGTGTCGTCGGTTGCGGCGACTGCGATCCCTGCCGCCGCGGCTACGCCGTCGGCTGTGTCCGCTTCTTCAACAAGGTGTACGGCATGTCGCACGAGCTGCCCGGCGCTCAGGCCGAGGCGATCGCCGTGCCCAACGCCGACGTGAACCTCTATCCGTCGCCGAGCGAGCTCAACGACGATCAGGTTCTGTTCCTGACCGACATCCTGCCCACCGGGTACTACGCCGCCGAGAACGCGAACATCCGGCCGGGACAGACGATCGTCGTCATTGGCTGCGGCCCGGTCGGCCTTTTCTCGCTGCTCAGCGCGCGGCTCTTCGGCCCGGCGCAGATCCTGGCCGTCGACAAGGTCGGCTACCGGCTCGAGCGCGCCCGCCAGTACGGCGCGATTCCGATCGATGCCGGCCGCGAGGACGTGCACCAGCGGGTGCTGGAGGCGACGGACGGGCAGGGCGCCCATGCCGTCATCGAGGCGGTGGGTGCGCCGGAGACCGTTCACCTGGCCTTCGAGCTGGTGCGCGTCGGCGGGGCCGTATCGGTGGTCGGCGTGCTGATCCAGCAGGACTTCAGCTTTCCGATGGGGACGGCCTTCATGAAGGACCTCAGCTTCCGCATCGGCCTGGTCAACGTTGCCCGCTTCATTCCGACGCTGCTGCCGCTGATCCGCTCGGGGACGCTGGACCCGGTGGCGCTGATCTCGCACCACATGCCGCTGAGCGAGGGCGTGGAGGCCTATCGGCTCTTCGACAGTCGCAGCGACGGCTGCCTGAAAGTGGCGCTGCAGCCCTGAGGCGAGGCTCGCTCAGGCGGCCATACCGGCCGGGTGCTCTTCGAGCTGATCGATGCGCGGCCCGGCGCTCAGCCAGGCGTTGGCGGCGCGGCGCCCGGCGGCCTGCATCGCCGCGAGTACCCCCCGCTCGAAGAACAGGTACGAGCCGGCGTTGAAGCAGGCGGCGTCGCGTGGCGGGCGCACCGCATCGTAGAGAGTCACCTCGCGGTAGCTGCCGCCGTCGAGATGGGCGAGGCGGTTGCGTTCGAGCAGCAGCTTGCGGTCGACGTTGTAGGCGTTCTCCAGCAGGCTGTCGACCATCCGTTCGACCGCGCGGCCGAAGTGGGCGAGCGGGCCGCGCTCGGGATCGGGAGGCTCGGTGACCAGCACCGGGATGATCTCGTCGGCGCCCAGCGCCACCACCGGCGCCAGCGGCGTGTTGACGAGCAAGCCGCCGTCCCACAGCAGGTGGTCGGCCACCTGCACCGGAGGGAAGAGCAGCGGAATACTGGCGCTCGCCAGGACCATGTCGACGGTGATGCAGTCGACGACGACGTAGTCGGGCGGACGCGTCAGAGCCGTCTCGGTGTTGACGAAGCGCACCACGCGGCCGGTGTGGGCGTCCACCGTGTTGATGGCCAGGCGCAGGCCGTTGCACGGGACGCACTCGCCGCCGAGGGCGTCGACGAGGCGCTCGCGCAGCTGCGTGGTGCTGGTGAGAAAGGGCTCGCGAATCCCCGCCAGCAGCCGGCTGACGAGCTCGAAGCGGGTGGTCAGGAGGTACTCGATCACCAGCGCGAGGAGGCTTCCGGGCCGCGGCGGCAGGTGGTTGCAGGCCCGCTGGAAGAAGGAACGCCACGGTTGGGTCGACTGCAGCCAGCGGGCGCCCTCTTCGAGCGTGAGGCGGCCGAGGGTGCGGACGGCACTCTGAAAGAACACGGCGCTGGCGGCCACCGGCGGATTGTCGGCGATCTCGTTCCAGAAGCGCATCATCTCGCGCGGGGTCTTGCCGGCGGCGATGAGCGCGGCGTTGATGGCCCCGGCGGAGGTTCCCGAGAGTGCGGCCGGACCGTTGGCAAAGCGCGGGTCGCGCAGGAGGCGTTCGTAGACCCCTACCTGGAAAGCACCGCGCGCTCCGCCTCCCGACAGCACCAGCCCCAAGGTCCGTCCGCGATGCTTGCGAGTCCGCCCGTCAGCCATAGACCGCCCCCTCATCTCAGAAACTTCCGCCCTCGTGATTCCACGCTGTAATTCATAGTGGAATTGTCACGGCGTCGTAAAGGGGCGTTCGCGAGACTCGTCCCGGGGGGGGTGGGCTTGCACATTGACGCTCGTCACCGGCTGCGTATATGGTGCCGGGCCTTACCAACGAGTCAAGACGGGACTGGGCGGGCGGAGATGACGGCGAAAGCGGCGCAGGAGAACTGGAGCACCAAGCTCGGGGTGATTCTCGCGGTGGCGGGATCCGCTGTCGGTTTGGGAAACTTCCTGCGTTTCCCGGGACGTGCCGCGCTCTACGGCGGCGGCGCCTTCATGATCCCGTACTTCATCTCCTTGCTGATTCTGGGAATCCCGATCTGCTGGGTCGAGTGGACCCTCGGGCGACACGGCGGCCGGCACGGCTTCAACTCGGCACCGGGGGTCTTCAGCGTCGTTTGGCGTCATCCCGCGTCACGCCTTTTCGGTGGCCTCGCGGTGTTCGTGCCGATCGTCATCTACATGTACTACGTTTTCATCGAGGCCTGGTGTCTCGGTTATGCCTGGGACTACCTGGCCGGCAACATCAGCCCCGGGGCCGACCCGAGCCAGTGGGCCGCGTATTTCTCCAACCATTTCAACCAATACATCGGCGTGACCGCGGACGGAGCGCTGTTCCAGCACTACTCCTCGGCGGCGGGCTTCATGGCGGTCTGCTTTGTGCTCAACTTCACGCTGATCTACCGTGGCCTTTCCAAGGGGATCGAGGCCTTCTGCAAGTGGGCGATGCCGGCGCTGATCGTGGCGGCGCTGATCGTGCTCGCGCGCGTGCTCACGCTGGGCACGCCGAACCCGGCGCACCCCGATCAGAACGTCATCAACGGGCTCGGTTTCATGTGGAATCCGAAGCCAGAGCATCCCGGCGGCAGCACGTTCTCGGCCCTGACCGATCCGCAGGTGTGGCTGGAGGCGGCCGGGCAGATCTTCTTCACTCTGTCGGTCGGCTTCGGCATCATCATGACCTATGCCAGCTATCTCAGGCCCAACGACGACGTCGCCCTCTCGGCGCTGACGGCGTCGGCCACCAACGAGTTCTGCGAGGTCTGCCTCGGCGGGTTGATCACCATCCCGGCGGCCTTCATCTTTCTCGGCGCGGCGCCGCTGACCGAGGTGGCCGGATCGAGTATCGGGCTGGGGTTCCACGCCGTGCCGGTGGTCTTCCAGTACCTGCCCTTCGGCGGGTTCTTCGGCTTCCTGTGGTTCGGGCTGCTGTTCCTGGCGGCCGTTACCAGCTCGATCTCCATGCTGCAGCCGGCCATCGCCTTCTTCGAGGAAGGATTCGGCATGGGACGGCAGACCTCGATCACCACGCTGGGGTTGATCACGGGCGTGGGCAGCTTGTTGGTGGTATACTTCAGCAAGAACACGGTGGCGCTCGACGTCATGGACTTTTGGGTCGGCAGTGCGATGCTGATCGTGCTGGCGCTGTTCGAGGTGATCCTCTTCGGCTGGGTGCTGGGGGCCGAGCGTGGCCTCAAGGAGACCAACCGCGGCGGCGAGATCAAGGTGCCCTCGTTCTTCACCTTCGTCATTCGCTACATCTGCCCGGGCTACCTGATCATCATCCTCGGTGCCTTCGCCTACCAGAAGTTCCCGAGTCAGGCGCGGGCCGTGGTCGAAAAGCCGGCGGCGCTGCTCACCGTGACCTTCATGGTCCTCGTTCTGGCCTTCCTGGTACTGCTCGTGCATCTGGCCGCGCGGCGCTGGGAGCGCGAGCACCGCTTCAAGGGCATTCCGGAGGGCGCCCTATGACCTCGTCCGGCTGGGTGTTGATGCTCAGCTCGCTGAGCTTCGTGCTTTGTTTGGTGAGCTACTGCTTCTACCGCGTGCTGCGTACGCCCGTGGCCAAGGACCACATGCACGCCCCGCTCGACATCGACACCCACGAGAAGATGGGCTGAAGCCGCAAGAATGCGTCGAATCTGTGTTTTCTGCGGCTCGAGCAGCGGCGCGCGGGAGGTGTTCGCCGCCGTTGCCCGGCAGACCAGCGAGGCGCTGGCCGAGCGCGGCATCGGCCTGGTCTACGGCGGCGGCAATATCGGGCTGATGGGGTGCCTGGCCGATGCCATGCTGGCGCGTGGGGGCCATGTCGTCGGCGTGATCCCCGAGAGCCTGCGGGCGCGCGAGGTGGCCCACGAGGGCCTGCCCGACCTGCGCATCGTGGAGAGCATGCACGCGCGCAAGGCTCTGATGGCCAATCTGTCCGACGGCTTCGTGGCGTTGCCGGGCGGGCTGGGTACCTTCGAGGAGCTGCTGGAGATCGCCACCTGGAGTCAGCTCGGGCTGCATTCGAAGCCGATCGGAGTGCTCAACGTGGCCGGGTACTTCGACCCCTTGCTGGCCTTGCTCGATCACGCCGTCACCGAAGGCTTCCTGCGCCCGGAGTATCGGCGGCTCTTCCTCGTCGGCGACCAGGCGGCCGGCTTGATCGACGGTATGCTGAATTTCCGGGCGCCGGTCGTACCCTCGAAGTGGATCGATCGGGAACGGGTTTGACCGCGGGCGACACGCAGGAGCTGAAGGAGCAGTGGCGCCACCGCCTGCGCCACCGGCTGCACACGCTCACGCCGGAGGAACGTTCTCTGCAGAGCCGTGCCGTCTGCGACCAGGTGCGTGGGCTCCACGGGTTCCAGCACGCCGAGACCGTTCTCCTGTACCGCCCGCTTCCTTTCGAGGTCGACATCAGCCCCCTGTGGCAGGAGGCCGTGGGCCGCGGCGCAGCGGTTTACTTCCCCCGTGTCCAGGGCCCGGGCAAGCCGCTCGTCTTCTTGCGGACGGAGCCGACCACCGAGTGGGTCTGCGGCGGCATGGGCATCTGGGAGCCTGCCGCCGGCAAGGCTCTGCCGGCTGAAGCTGCGGCGCGGGCGATCATCCTGGTGCCGGGATTAGGGTTCAGCCGCACCGGACGGCGGCTGGGACGGGGGAAGGGGTACTATGATCGGACGCTCTCGGCACCCCCCATCCACGGGCGGGGTCTGCGGCTCGGCGTCGCCTTCCGCGAGCAGATCGTCGAGGATCTGCCCGTCGGCCCGCACGACGTGCCCATGGACGTGGTTGCATCAGCGGACAAGACGTGGTCGAGTGAACAATTGTCACTTTTCCGCGCGCCGTGATATCAATTGGGAGCTTTGCCCGATGTGTTGACGGCGGGCGGTATTGGAGAAGGGAACCAAATGAAGAAGGATTACGTGTTCACCTCGGAGTCGGTTTCGGAAGGACATCCCGACAAGCTCTGCGACATGATCTCGGACAGCATCCTGGATGCGCTCCTGGCCCAAGATCCCGATAGCCGCGTGGCCTGCGAGGCGTTGGCGAAGACCGGTATGGTGGTCATCGCCGGCGAAATCACCAGCAAAGCTGTCATCAACTACCCGGACATCGTCCGTAACGCCGTCACCGATGTCGGTTACGTCTCCTCCGACATGGGCTTCGACGGCAACACGTGCGCCATCCTGGCGGCGATTGATCGTCAGTCGCCTGATATCTCGCAGGGCGTCACCGAAGGACAGGGGCTTCACGCCGAGCAAGGCGCCGGCGATCAGGGGCTGATGTTCGGCTACGCCTGCAACGAGACGCCGGAGCTGATGCCGTTCCCCATTTTCATGGCCAACCGCCTGGTGCAGCGCCTCACCGACCTGCGCAAGGAAGGGGTTCTGCCCTTCGTCCGCCCCGATTCCAAGTCGCAAGTGACGGTTCGCTACAAGGACCGTAAGCCGGTGGCGGTCACCACCGTGGTCGTCTCGACGCAGCACGCACCCGAGGTCCCTCACGCGAAGCTGCGCGAAGCGGTGATCGAGGAAGTGATCAAGCAGGTGATTCCGCGCGAGTTTTTGACTGCGGAAACCGTCTTTCACGTCAACCCGACCGGCCGTTTCGTCATCGGCGGCCCGCAGGGCGACTGCGGTCTGACCGGGCGCAAGATCATCGTCGATACCTATGGTGGCTACGGGCGCCATGGCGGGGGGGCCTTTTCCGGGAAGGATCCGAGCAAGGTCGACCGCAGCGCGGCGTACATGGCGCGCTACATGGCCCGCAACGTCGTTGCCGCCGGCCTCGCCGATCGCTGCGAGGTCCAGGTGGCCTACGCGATCGGCCTCGCCGACCCGGTCTCGGTTCTGGTCGACACCTTCGACACCGGCGCGGTGCCCGACGACCTCATTGCGCAGGCATTGCTCGAGACCTTCAAGCTCAAGCCGGCTGAGATTATCGGAACTCTCGATCTCAAGCGGCCAATTTACAAGAAGACGGCCGCCTATGGGCACTTCGGCCGCGCGCCCGAAGGCGGATTCTTTACCTGGGAGCGCGACGATCGCGTCGACGAGCTCCGTCGTCAGGTGCGGTAGAGCGGCGGAAGTTGGCGCGGTAGCGGGTATTTTCGGGGTTTGACGGAGGCAGGTTTCGTGGTAAAGCAGAGCGCAGCTTTCCGGGGGGAGAAACGGAGGGCCTGCCTGGGAACCGGAGGGTGACCGGTGACCGAACGTATCGATTCGACGATTCTGCACGAGATAGCACGCGTCATCGAGGCCCGCTCAAAGGTGCCCGACTCCGTGCGCATCCAGGGAAAATCCTACCAAATCAGCTACTTGGAAGATCACAAGCAGCGTCTCGAAGAAGCCATCCGCCGCCACGACAACGATCGCCTGGGCATGCTTTTTGGTCAGTTGCCCAGCAAGGTGAAGTACCAACTCGTCCGCCAGGCTGCCAAGCGCAAGAAGGCGACCCCGACCCGGACACGACGGACGCGCTCGACCAAGGCCTCGACCAAGGCCCGGACCACGCGGCGCCGGGCGGCGCGCAGCTAAGCTACCCGGCTTGGCGTTGCGGCTGAGTGACCGGCCACTGCTCGCAACGTCGAGCGTCCCTCCGAGCCGGCAGACGAACCCGGAACTTGGTGCCGAGGCCGACGCGGCTGTGCACGTCGACGCTTCCTCCCAGGATCTCGGCGAAGCGCTTGACGATGTAGAGACCCAGGCCAACGCCCCCCTGCTGCCGCGTGGTGGCGCCGGTCGCCTGCCGAAACATCTCGAAAATGTGGGGCAGATCGGAAGATGGAATGCCGATCCCGGTGTCCGTCACCAGGAGCTCGAGCTGCCCGAGATTGCCGTGGTAGCCGACGGCGACGCTCACCCGACCGTGATCGGTGAACTTCAGGGCATTGGCCACGAGGTTCTTGAGAATGATCTTGAGCTTGCCGCGATCGCTGCGAATCGCCGGCAGATCGGGCGGGCACATCCACTCGATGAGCACGCCGGGCTTGCGCGGCAGGCGACCGAGCTCGTGCTTCAGCTCGGCGATCAAAGCCGGCAGCCCTATGGTTTCGAGCTGGATCTCCGACTGGCCGGCCTGCAGCCGGTTGACGTTGAGGGTGGCGGTGATCAGATCCAACAGATCCGCGGAGCTGGCATGGATGCGTTCGAGGGTGCTCCGTTGCTCCGGCTGGAGCTCGCCGAAGGTGCCGTCGAGCAAGAGCTCGTTGTAGCCGAGGATGACGTTGAGCGGCGTTCGCAGCTCGTGCGACATGGTGGCCACGAACTCCGACTTGACGCGATCGGCCTGGCGCAAGTCGGCCACCAGCTGGACGTTCTCCAGGGCGATGGCGGCCTGGTGCGAGATGCCGCGGAGCAAGGTGCGCGCTCGCCGCGAGAAACCGCCTTCGTCCTGTTGCCCGGCAACCAGGATGCCGAGCAGGCGCCCGCCGCGCGAGACCGAAGTCAGCATCAGCGAGTGAGCTCCGAAGCGGCGCATCAGGCTCGCCGTGAGCGGATCGGCGTCGCCGAGACTCTGGATCGTCAGCATCCTTCCCTCGATGACTTGCTCGAGGACGGGAAAGGCGCGCGGTGAGTAGTCCAGCTTCTGCATCTCCTCGAGCGCCCGTTCCGCGCCGCTGCTGATACCGGCGAGGCGAAAGACCTGGAGGCGCTCGTCCCACACGAGGAGGGCGGTCCAGCTGGCTGCCAGCCCCCGACAGGCGCTGTCGACGAGGCGACTGACGACGGCCGGGGCATCGAGCGAAGCGTTGAGCTCGTCGGCGATGCCGAGCAGTGAGCGGGCGACCTCTCCCTCTTCCTCCTTCAACACCGTCTCGCGAAAAATGGCGAAGCGGTGGAGGTCGAGATAGTGAGCACCGATCACGGAAAGGCAGGCGCCCCCGCTCAGCGCCAGCAGGACGTACGGCCAGGGTGCGGCGGTGTCTGTGCCGACGAAGAGAGCGAGGACGAAACCGAGCAGCGCCGCCATGACGACCACCACCTGGCCCCGCAGGCCCCAGGGGAACAGCAGCGGCAGGCCGGTCATCAGGCACACGGCGGCCAGTGCGATCATCTGGGGGGAGCTGTCGGTGATGATCTGGTAGGCGCTCAGGGAGAGCGCAAGCACGCTGCCCAGGAGGACGCAGGCCGATAGCAGGAGCTCGCGGCGGAGCAGGGAGTCTCGCGCCGTCCACACCACCGCGCCGGCTGTCAGCTGCACGGCGAAGACGACGCCGAAGGCAAGCAGGCGCTCGGGGTAATAGGTGCCCTCGAGGATGGCGGCGAGCGCGGCGAAAGTGCAAAAGACGATCGCGCCCAGGGCGAGGTTGCGGGCGGCCAGATCGGCGGTGTCCCGACGATAGGCGCGGTGAATCGTTTGCAGGAGATCGGCCGAACGCCGCATAACGGGCCCCGACTCTACCAGCCCCCGCTGGGCTAAACTAGCGCCGATTCGTTGCATTGACAGGCTTGGTGGGCTCGGAGAAGATGACGCGATCGCAGTGCTGTCTCACTGGCGCATGGAAGGGGGCAAATCAAATGCCGGCGGCCAGCCGTGCGCCCGCCGGAACGGGTCGCGCGGCATGCTCCCGGGGCCGAACGGCGACGGGGCCCGCGGGCGAGGCCGATTCAACCCGATTGGGACGGTCGGTCAGGCCAATGACGGCCGCAACTTTTCGCGGCGTCGCGGGTTCTAAAGGCGAGTGCACACGGTGACGCCCGGCGACGATCCCGATGTGCAACTCATGCTAGCGGTGCAACGCAATGAGCGCGGCGCATTCGAGCAATTGTTTCAAAAGTACGCCCGGCAGCTGGTCCGCTTCGCGCGCCAGTTCGTCGGCAGTCAGGCGCGGGCCGAAGAGCTGGCGCAGGACGTGTTCCTGCAGGTCTTCCGGACCAGGAGCCGCTACCTGCCCCGCGCGCGTTTCAGTACCTGGCTGTACCGCATTGCCACCAATGTCTGCTTGAGCGAGGTTCGGCGTGGCGAGTATCACGGTCGCATGGTTCCGCTCGATCCGCCCACGGACAGCGAGGATCCGCCGGCCCAAACGGCAGACCCTGAATCGCGGACAGGTGAGGACTTCCTGTTGACCAACGAGGCCTTGGACAAGATTTCGCGCTCTCTCTCCGCGCTGCCGGCGCAGCAGCGAGCGGCGCTGTTGCTCGCCCGCGTCGAGGGCTTTTCGTATGACGAGGTGGCGGAGAGCTTGAACTGCTCGGTGGCGGCGGTAAAAAGCCTGGTTCATAGGGCAACACTCACTCTTCGGGAGCGTTTACAGGATGTTAGGTAGGAAGTCGGTCCCTTGTCGGAAGGCGCGGGCGGACATGGTCGCCTGGATCGACGGCGAGCTGCCGCTGCGCTCGGCGCGCCGGCTCGACGCGCACGTCCGGCAGTGCCGCGCCTGCTCGCGGGAGGCGGACGAGCTGCGCGGCAGCATCGGCCACCAGAAGCGCCTCCTGCGTGCCGATGGCCTGGGCGCGGCGGTCGACGTCGACGCGCTCTGGCGGCGGTTGCAGCCACGCCTGCGC
>CAZYMF010000001.1:77267-89172 GCA_964648215.1 uncultured Binatia bacterium (SeqCode)
GCCTGCGCGAGGCTCCGGCGGACGTGCCCCGCCTGCGCGAGGCTCCGGCGGGCCCGCCCGCCGAAGCCTGGCGTAGGCGGGTGTGGCGGCCGGCGCTCGCCTTCGGCGTCGCCTCCCTCGCCCTGTGGGTCGGCGTCAGCGCGTTCGGGGGCCCTGATACGGTGCTGATCAGCCTCGGCCTCAAATCGCCGCCGCCGGCCGTGCAGGAGCAACCCGATCTCTTTCGTGAGTACGCCATCATCCGCCGGCTCGACGTGCTCGAGCATCTCGATACCGGCGACCGCCGGGCGCCGGACGCCGCCACCCCGGCGGCGCAGCAGGGTTAGCCGTGCGCGCCCGGGTCGCAGTGCTGTCCATCCTGCTGGTCGCCGGCTTGGTGTCGCCGGCTCTGGCGCGGGGGCCGCAGCGCTTCGCGCAGCAGCGGTGGCAGGACTACAGCCCGCGGCAGCGCTACGACGCGTTGCAGAACTACAAGCGTCACGAGCACCTGCCGGAGAAGCGCCGGGAGGACATCGAACGCAACTACCAGCGCTGGCGTTCTCTGCCGGAGCAAGAGCGCAATCGCATCCGCCGGAACTATCACCGGTTCCAGGAAATGCCGCCGGCCGAGCGGCAGCGCCTCGAGCGCCGCGACGAGAACAAGGCGGACAAGTAGGCGGTCGACGGTGGTCGCACGGGTCGTCCTGCACGCGGACATGGACGCGTTCTATGCCTCGATCGAGCAGCGCGATCGGCCCGAGCTGCGTGGTCTCCCGGTCATCGTCGGCGGTACGGGGACACGCGGGGTTGTCAGCGCCGCCTCGTACGAGGCGCGTGCCTATGGGGTGCACTCCGCGATGCCGTCGGTGGAAGCGCGGCGGCGGTGTCCCGACGGCATTTTTCTGCCCGGACGCATGGAGCACTACGTCGCGGTCTCGCGCCAGATCCTGCGGCTCTTCGAGGAGATCACGCCCGCGGTGGAGCCGCTCTCGGTCGATGAGGCGTTCCTCGACGTCACCGCCTCGCAGCTCCTGCTCGGCGAGCCACTGGCGATCGCCCACCGCCTCAAGGAGCGCGTGCGCGAACAGACCGGGTTGACCGTGTCCATCGGCATTGCGCCGTCGAAGATGGTCGCCAAGATCGCCAGCGCCCTGAGCAAGCCGGACGGTCTCCTGGCGGTGCCACCCGACGCCGTACGCTCGTTCCTTGCCCCTCTGGGGATCGAGCGTCTCTGGGGAGTGGGGCCAATCGGCCAGAGCCGGTTGCGCGCCCTGGGATTGCACACCGTTGGTGACGTGGCGCGCGCCGACAGAGCGGCGATCGAGCGGACTCTCGGCAGCCACGGCGTCTCGCTCTGGAAGCTGGCCAACGGCGACGATCCGCGCGCGGTCGAGCCGGGGCGGGAGCGCCAGTCGTACGGCGAGGAAAACACCTTTTCTCGCGACCTGGGTGACGGGGAGGAGATCCGCTCCAGCATCATCGCCCACGCGGAAGCGGTGGGGCGGCGCCTGCGTCGTGACCGGCGCCGCGGTGGCACCGTCACCCTCAAGGTGAAGCTGGCCAAGGGGCTCGGCGGGGGCCGCTATCCGCTGCTGACGCGCCGGACCTCTCTGCCGGCGGCAACCGACGACGGTCACGTGCTCGCCGAGGCCGCGCTTCAGCTGTGGCAGGATTGGCGGCTCGGCGCCCGGATCCGCCTGGTGGGCGTGGCCGTGAGCGGCATTTGCGAGGCGCCGGCGATGCAGCTGTCGCTGTTCCGCGACGAGGTCGTTGCCGGGGCCGGCAAGCGCAGCTCCCTCAATCGGGCCGTCGACGAGATCGTCGACCGCTTCGGCGTGGCGAGCATCTCGCGTGGGCTGGTGCGGGCCGAGAAGGCCGCGCCGACGCTGACCCTGAAGGAATGCCGCGCGCCGGGAGGATCCGGAGGGTCCGACGAGAAGCCGGGAACGGGAAACCGAAAATGAAGAGCCGGGCAATGTCGGACCAAAGCACCCGATCCGCCGGTTTGCCGGCTTGCTGGTCGTGACTCCCTTGCGGGCCCCTGGTCTCAGGCGTGACCGGCGATGCAGGCAGCCACGCCGACGGCGTTCTTGCTGCCGCGCTTGACCTCGTACATGGCGGCATCGGCGGCGCGGAACAGGCCCTCCGCGGTCGTCGCGTGATCGGGAAACGTCGCCACGCCGATGCTCGCGGTCACAGTGGAGATGTCGACACCGTTCCCCTCGAGGGTGCTGATCGCTTCGATTGCCTGGCACAGTGAGCGGGCGATCTCCCGCGCCGTCCCCGTGTCGGTGGCGGGCAGCACCACCACGAACTCGTCTCCACCGAAGCGCGCGGCGATGTCGCCGGGGCGGACCATGTGGCCGATCATGCGGCCGACGCAGGCGATGGTACGGCTGCCCACGAGATGCCCGTGGGCATCGACCACGGTCTTGAAGTTGTCGAGGTCGAGCACCAGCAGCGACACCGGCTCGCCGGTGCTGCGGGCGCGGTCGACGCTGTCCGTCAGTACCCGGTTGAAGTGGCGCGTGTTCGCCAGTCCGGTCAGGTCGTCGGTGATCGCCGCTACCTGCGCTTGGCGGTACAGCGAGGCGTTCTCGATGGCGATCGCGGCGTGGTCGGCGAGCGTCTGCACCAGGCGCTCCTCCTCCTCGGAGAACGGCGAGCCGTCGGGTTTGTTGATCACCTGGATCACGCCGAGCAGCGTATCCTTCGACATCACCGGCACGCACAGCATGCTGCGGGCCTTCAGCTGCGCCTTGCCCTCGATACCACGGTAGTGCCGCGGATCCCGGCTGACGTCGGCGACGCGCGCCGGCTGGCGATGTTGCGCCACCCAGCCGGCAATCCCCTGATCGGCGCGCAGGCGGATGCCGTCGATGACCCCGGCCTGCAGCGTTCGCGACGCCGAGAAGATCAGCTCGTGGCCAGCGTCGTCGCGCATCAGCAGCGAGCAGGCCTCGCTCGGCACCGCCGTGCTCACCTGGGCCAGGACCGAACGGGTGACCTCGGGATCGTGCGCCAGCGTGTCCGCGCTGGCGGAGGCGGCGAGGTCGACCGCAATCTTTTCCAGGCGCTGCTGGTCCTGGTCGGTGAAGGGAGCCCGGTCGGGGCGATTGACCACCTCGATCACGCCCACGGTCCGATGGCCGCTGCGGATCGGCACGGCGAGGATCGCGTTGCTGGAGAAATGCGCCGCCTTGTCGATGGCGGGATAGAAGCGCGGGTCGAGGTTGACCTTTTCCACCCGTGCGGCCCGCCCGGAGTGCGCCACCCAGGTGGCAATGCCCTGGTCGGGCGGCAGGCGCATGCCGACGAGGGCATTTTCGCGCAGGGTCTCCGTGGCGGCAAAAACCAGCTCGTTGCGGTCGCCGTCATAGAGCAGCAGGGACAGCGCCTCCGCGTGCGTCATCATCTTGATGCGGTGGAGAATGATGCGCAGGATCTCCGAGAGATCGAGCGTGGACGTCAGTGCTTTGATCAGCTCATTGAGCGCCGACAGCTCGGCGAGGCGCCGCTCGAGATCGTTCGCGGGCGAATCTTTGCCCATTCGGGTGCGCTTACCATAGCGGGAACGCGTGCGCCACCGGGTCAGATGACCTCTTCGCGCCTGAGACGGTCGACGTCGTCCCAGCTGTAGCCGAGCAGCTCGGTCAGGAGCTGCTCGGTGTGCTGGCCGAACTCGGGCGCGGGGGTGCGGACGCTTCCGGGAGTCTCGCCGAGACGAACGGGCAGACCGACGACCTTGGTCGGCCCGAACGCCGGATGGTCGAAGTCCTGCACGTAGCGGTTGATCTGGACCTGCGGATCCTCGGGAAGATCGTCGACGCTGTTGACGATGGTGAAGATGAAATCGCCGCCCCGGGCCAGCGTCTCCAGCCAGTGATCACGGGGCTGGGTGGCAAAGATTTCGTCGAGGGCGGCGACGCACTCGGCGGCGTTGGCGGCGCGCACGCGCAGATTGACGAAACGCGGGTCGTCGCCGAGCTCGGGGCGCCCCAGCACGCGGCACAGATCGGCCCAGTAGCGATCGGGCTGCAGCATGCCGAGCGAGAGCCAGCGGCCGTCGGCGCAGCGATAGTGGTTCCACAACGGATTGCTGGCGCCGGCGCGCGGCTGGCGCGGAATGGCGAAGCCCATCATCAGGCGCGCGGCGACGCTCAGACCCTGCAGCCAGGTCATGCTGCCGAGATGGGAGGCGTCCACCTCCTGGCCGATGCCGAAGCGGTCGCGCGCGATCAGGGCGGCGAGCACCCCGTAGGCGAGCATGATGGCCCCCATCTGGTCGGCGATGCCGCCGGCGATCGCCAGGGGCGGCATCTCGGGCTCGCCGGCGGCCAGCATGATGCCGGAACGGGCCTGGCCCATGTAATCGAAGGAGGGCGCGGCGCTCTCGGGGCCCTCCGGCCCGTAGCCGGAGGCGCTGGCGTAGATGAGCTCGGGCCGGTGGCGGCGCAGGCTGTTGTAGTCGAGACCGAGGCGCGCCGCGACCCCTTTGCGGAAGTTCTGCACGAAGACGTCCGACTTCGCCACCAGCTGGTGGACGATCTCGCGCCCCGCCGGCTTCTTCAGGTCGAGGGCGATGCTCTGCTTGTTGCGGTTGTTGGCCTCGAAGTAGAAGTTCGGCCGGTCCTTGAGGTCGACGCCGCTCATCCGCAGCATGCCGCGCCCGGGATCGCCACCGACGCGTTCCTCGATCTTGATCACCTCGGCGCCGAGATCCGCGAGCATCAGGGAGGCCACCGGGCCCTGCTGCCAGATGGTCCAGTCGATCACGCGAACTCCTTCGAGCGGCATGGGCATGGCGGCTGGCCTCTCTCGCCTCAGCGGGCGGCACGTTTGCGCGCCGGGCGGCGGCGGGCGCTGCGCGTCTCGACGGCGTCCTTGAACTCGAGCACCGACTGCTGCAGGGCGCTGCGCTCGAGCATGCGCCGGATCGGCCCCGGCACCCAGAAGCCGATGGCGACGGCCTGGCGGCAGGTGGCGCGGGTGAGCTTGGGCTTGAGCTTCTCGAAGACGTACGCGCCTTCGATGGCCTCGAGATCGCCGTCGACCGCGTGCCAGCGCAGGTTCTCGGGCGCGTCGTACTCGTACTGGAGGACGTAGCGGACGGTCTTGATGGTGATGTCGACGTGGAACTCGACGCGCCGCGCGAGGCCGTCGGCGTGCCGGTCCAGAACGGCAATTTCGCGAACCGTGGACGACCAGGCGGGATAACGGTCGAAATCGGTGATGGTGGCGAAGCAGTCCCGGACCGGGGCGGCGATCTCGGCTGAGAACTCTTGCGCGCCGTGCAACGACATGGGGCGCAAGTTAATCCCGATCGCCACGCTATTGCAACGTCGCCGGACGGCGGTGAGCGACACGGTGAGCGGCGCCGACTTGACTCGCTCCCGCACGCCGCGTCACAGTTCCCCCGTGCGCGTCCCCCGCCTGATGTTCCTGTCCTCGCTCTTCCTGCTGACCCCGGCGGTGGCGCTGATCGTGGTCGGGGTGCTCGTGCTCGTGTTCAGCCGCGCCGTCGTCGACGTGACGCTGGGGGTGCTCATCCTGGCCTTCTGCGGTCTGCTCATCGGCGGCAGCATCTGGCTGGTGGTGTCGTTCAAGCGCGCCGCCGACCTCTCGCAGCTGCAGGTCGACTTCCTGTCGAAGGTCTCGCACGAGTTCAAGACGCCGCTGACCAGCATTCGCATGTTCGTCGACACGCTGGCCGAGCGCCGGCTGACCTCGGAGGACCAGGTCGCGCGCTGCGTCGGCCTGCTGCGGCAGGAGACCGAGCGGCTCAGCGGCATGATCGAGCAGCTGCTCGACTTCGGCCGCATGGAAGCGGGCAAGATGGTCTATCACCGCCAGCGCGACGCCGTGACGGCGGTGGTGGAGATGGCCGTGCGCGCCTTCGAACCTCTGTGCATGCAGGACGGGGTACGCTTCGAGGTCGACGTTGCCCCCGATCTACCGCCGATTCTGGCCGATCGTGACGCGCTCAGCGCCGCGCTGTTCAACTTGCTGCACAATGCCTACAAGTACGGCCGCGAGCCGAAGTGGATTCGGCTGGAGTGCCGGCGTGAGAATGGGCGGGTGCGACTTTCGGTACTCGACAACGGCCCCGGGGTGCCGCGACGGGAACGCCGGCGCATCTTCGAGCGCTTCTATCGTATCGACGATCTGCTCAGCCGCCAGGTGGGGGGCAGCGGGCTCGGCCTGGCCATCGTGCGCCACGTGGCCCAGGCCCACGGCGGGCGGGTGAGCGTGGTCAACCGCGCAGCGGGCGGGGCGGTGTTTTCGATTTTGTTGCCGGCGATGGCATAAGGAGATCGATGGCCAACGAACGCGTTCTCCTGATCGAGGACGACCCCTCGATCGTCGCCGGCCTCGAGATGAACCTCGCCCTCGACGGCTACGAGGTGCTCTCGGCGCGCGACGGCGAGAGCGGTCTGCGCCGGGCGCGCGAGTCCGATCCGGACGTCATTCTCCTCGACGTGATGCTGCCGAAGCGCAACGGCCTCGAGGTGCTGCGCCGCATTCGCGAGCACAACCCCGACGTGCCGGTGCTGATCCTGAGCGCGCGCGGGGAGGAGACCGACAAGGTTGTGGGGCTCGAGCTCGGGGCGGACGACTACATCAGCAAGCCCTTCGGGCTGAGCGAGCTGCGGGCGCGATTGAACGCCAGCCTGCGGCGCAAGCGCCAGGGCGCATCGGGTCGCAACATCGAAGGCTTCAGCGACGTCCAGGTGGACTTCGATCGGCACCAGGTGACGCGGGCGGGCAAGGCGGTGGCAATGACCGCGCGGGAGTTCCAGGTGCTCGTCTACTTCCTGCACAACCCCGACCGCGTCATCACCCGCGACATGTTGCTGCACGCGGTGTGGAAGCTCGAGTTCTCCACCCTGCGAACCGTGGACAACTTCATCGCCCGGCTGCGCGCCAAGCTCGAGCCCGACCCGGACAATCCCCGCTATCTGCTCACCGTCCGCGGCGTCGGCTATCGTTTCCAACCGACCGGGCAGGGCAACGAATGACGGCTCAAGGCGAAAAGTCGAAAGCTCAAAGCCGGAAGGTGTCGCTGTCCGACTTTTCGCTTGGAGCTTTCGGCTTTCTACTCGGCCTCGGCATCAGTTGATCACGCCCGTCTCCTTCAGCCGCCCCAGCGCCTCCCAGTCGTAGCCGAGCTCGAGCAACACCTCTTCCGTGTGGGCGCCGGCGTCGGGTGCGGCGGAGCGAACCTCGGGCGGCTCGCCGCCGAACTGGATCGGGCTGGCGGCGACACGGAAGGGGCCGAAGCTCGGGTGCTCGAAGTTCATGAGGTAGCCGTTGGCCGTCACCTGGGGATCTTCGGTGACTTCCTTGGGCGATTGCACCGGCGCCCAGATGCACTCCGAGGCGTTGAGCAGCGCCGCCCACTCGGCGCGAGCCTTGGTGGCGAACATCGCCTTGAGCTCCTCGACCAGGGCCGGCCCGTTCTGCTGGCGCTGCTCGGGCGGATTGAAACGCGGATCCTGCAGGAGATCGTCGCGATGCACGGCGCGACAGAAGAGCGGCCAGAAGCGATCGCCCTGGAGCATCATCAGCACGACGCCCTTGCCGTCACTGCTCCAGTAGGTGTTCACCAGCGGATTGGGCGATCCCATCAGGCCCGATTGCGGCAGCTCGAAGCCATAGGCCATCGCCGCGACGATGTCGGGCGACATGATCCACACCGCGTTGCCGAGCAGGGAGACGTCGACCTCGATCCCCTCGCCGCTGCGCTCGCGGTGGAAGAGGGCGCCGCCGATGCCGCCGGCGATGAAGACGCCGCCGATGAAGTCGCCGAACGCCGGGCGTTGCATGAGCAGCGGCTGGCCCGGTGTGGTCAGCCGATCGGCGACGCCGCCGCGAGCCCAGAACGAGGCGGCGTCGTAGCCGCCGCGGTTGGCGTCGGGTCCCTTCTGCCCCTGGCCGTGTCCCTTGGCGTAGATCAGCCGGGGGTTGAGCGGTCGCAGGTCCTCGTAGCGTATCTTCAATCGCTCGCGCGCCTCGGGCAGATAGTTGGTGAGAAAGATGTCGGCCTCCTCGACCAGCCGATAGAGAATCTCGCGGCCCGCGTCGGTGGCCAGATCGATGCCGACGCTGCGCTTGTTGCGGCCGAGTTGCTCGGTGAAGAAGTTCACCCCCTTGGCCCCCGGCACGATGCCCGCCGTCACCAGGCCGCGGATGGGGTCGCCGCGCACGGGGTGCTCGACCTTGATGACGTCGGCGCCCCAGTCCCCGAGCACGGTGGCGGCGGAGGGCACGAAGCCCCAATCGGCGACTTCGACCAGACGAATGCCTTCGAGAATGCGCATGTCGACTCCTGTCGGGCGAGATGCGGCACGTATGGAACGGTGCGCGTCGCCCTGTCAAGCTGCCGCCGCCGCTGGCTTGACGCGCCCGCGGCAATCGGCTCTCTTGCCTCACGAGACGGGAAGGGCAAGGCGACCATGCGGCGATTTCCGGAGGGGTTTCTGTGGGGCACGGCGACGGCGGCGTATCAGATCGAGGGCGCCCACGACGCCGACGGCAAGGGGCCGTCGATCTGGGACACGTTCAGCCACCTTCCGGGAAGGATCCATCGCGATCAGAACGGCGACGTCGCCTGCGATCACTACCATCGCTTTCGCGACGACGTCGCATTGATGGCCGGGCTCGGCCTCAACGCCTATCGCTTCTCGGTGTCGTGGCCGCGTGTCATTCCCGGCGGCACCGGGGCAGCCAATTCGCGCGGTCTCGATTTCTACAGCCGCCTGGTCGACGCTCTCCTGGAGCGCGACATCCGCCCGTTCGTCACGCTGTACCACTGGGATCTGCCGCAGGCGATGGAGGACCGCGGCGGTTGGGGCGCGCGGGAGACGGCGTCGGCCTTCGGTGACTATGCCGCTCTGCTGGGTGGTAAGCTCGGCGATCGGGTGAAGGACTGGATCACGCTGAACGAGCCGCTGGCGGCGACGGTGGCGGGGCACATCTTCGGCATTCACGCCCCCGGCAAGACCGATCCGGCGCTCGGTTTCCAGGTGTCGCATCACCTCAACCTGGCCCACGGCCACGCGGTGCGCGCGCTGCGGGCGACGGTGCCGAACGGACGGGTCGGCATCACCGAGGTGTCGATGCCGGTCTATCCCGCCACCGACGCCGACGCCGATCGCACCGCCGCCCATCGCTTCGACGGCTTCACCAATCGCTGGTATTGGGATCCGGTGCTCAAGGGCGCGTATCCCGCCGACATCCTCGACAGGCTGGGGCCGCTGGCGCCGAAGATCGAGGAGGGAGATCTGGCGACGGTCTCGCCGCCGATCGACTTCTTCGGCCACAACAGCTACACGCGCGCGATCGTCAAGGACGATCCCGAATCCGTGCTGACCGGCGTCACCCAGGTCAAGGCGGCGGGCCGCCCGCACACGGAAATGGAATGGGAGGTCTATCCCGATCACCTCTACGACGCTCTCACACGCATCACGCGCGACTACGACGCGCCGGACATCTACATCACCGAGAACGGCGCGTCGTACGCGGACGAGGTGATCGGCGGGCGCGTCGAAGACCCGCAGCGGCTCGACTACCTGCGCTCTCACCTGACGGCGGCGCACCGGGCGATCGCCGACGGGGCCAAGCTGCGCGGGTACTTCTGCTGGTCGTTGCTCGACAACTTCGAGTGGTCGTTCGGCTACTCGCGGCGCTTCGGCGTCGTTTACGTCGACTATGAGACGCAGCGCCGCATCGTCAAGGCCAGCGGTCGCTTCTTTTCCGAGTGCGCCAAGCGCAACGGCGTGGACTGACATGACACCGCCCGACACTCTTCCGCATCTGGCGCCGGCGCGGCATCTCGCGCACGTTCGCTACGAGATCCGCGGGCCGCTGGCGCGCCGCGCCCAGGAGCTCGAGCGCAAGGGCTACGAGGTGCTCAAGCTCAACATCGGCAACCCGGCCGCGTTCGGCTTCCGGCCGCCCGAGACGCTGCGCCTGGCGTTGCTCGAGAACCTGGCGCAGGCGGAGGGCTACTGCCATCAGAAGGGGATCTTTCCCGCGCGCGAGGCGGTGGTCATGGACACGCAGACCCGCGGCATCGCCGGGGTCACCGCCGACGATGTGTTCATGGGCAACGGCGTCTCCGAGCTGATCCTGATGACGATGGAGGCGCTGCTGGAGCCGGGCGACGAGGTGTTGCTGCCGGCGCCCGACTACCCGCTGTGGACCGCGGCGGTGGTCATTGCCGGCGGCCACCCGATCTACTACCCGTGCCCTCCGGAAGGGGAGTTCGTTCCCGACCCGGAGGAGGTGGCGAAGCTCGTCGGCCCGCGCTGCAAGGCGCTGGTGCTGGTCAACCCCAACAATCCCACCGGTGCCGTCTACCCGCGCGAGGTCGTCGAGAGCCTCGTTCGCCTCGCCGAGGCCAAGAAGATCGTCATCTTCTCCGACGAGATCTACGACCGGGTTCTCTACGGCGACGCCAAGCACACCCCGGTGGCGACACTGTGCGAGCACACGCTGTGCGCCACCTTCGGCGGGCTGTCCAAGGTCTACCGCGCCTGCGGTTTCCGCACCGGCTGGGTGTTCTTCAGCGGCCGCCGCGAGCACGCCGCCGAGTACCTGAGCTGCCTGGAGATGCTGGCCTCGCTGCGCTTGTGCTCCAGCGTTCCGGGGCAATGGGCGGTGCAGACGGCGCTCGGCGGGGTGCAGAGCATCTTCGATCTGACGGCGCCGACGGGGCGTTTGGGACGCCAGCGCCAGGCGGTGATCGACGCCGTCGCGCGCTCGCAGTATCTCAGCCTGACCCCGCCGCGGGGCTCGCTCTACGCCTTCATCCGCGCCCGGAAGGACAGACTTCCCGATTTCGACGACAACGCCTTCGCCATGAGGCTGCTCGAGGAGAAGCACGTTCTGGTCGTGCCGGGGTCGTCGTTCAACGTCGACTACAACGACCACTTCCGCATCACCTTGCTGCCCGACGAGGAGACGATCGAAGCCGTCTTCCAGCGCATCGAGGCGTTGCTGGCGGAGTGGTGACGGGAAGCGAAAAGCTGAAAGTGAAAAGCCGAAAGCCTCAAAGCAGAGTGCCTGCTCGGCTTTTCGCCTCGAGCTCGATCACCAGCTCGTCCTCGGCGTTGCTGAGCGGGCGCTGCTCGAAGCCGCCCCATTAGGCCGTGTGTCAGGGGGCTTCCGGCACCCCGTCGAAGAAGTCGACGACCCCGGTCTCCAGAGAATACTCGGCGCCGACGACGAGAAGGCCGTCCTCCTGGATCAGCTGCTCGAGAATTTCCGATCCGTGTCGCAGATGGTTGGCGGAGACGCGAACGTTGGCGCGCACGGCGTGGCGCGCCAGCGCCTCCCGATCGTGACGCAGATCGGTTTCCAGCAGCTCCTCCACCGACGGCCGGATGCGGTCGACGATCGAGCGCAGGTTTCGCGACTGCGTCGCGCTCGGTCGCTGCAGCTCTTCCAGGGTGGCCGCAACGGCACCGCAATGGGTGTGGCCGAGAACGACGACGAGCCGCGTGCCGAACTTGGCCGCGGCGAACTCGACGCTGCCGACCTGCGAGGAGGCGACGATGTTGCCGGCGACGCGGATGACGAAGAGGTCGCCCAGGCCCTGGTCGAAGACGATCTCGACCGGCACCCGCGAGTCGGAGCAGCCGAGAACCACGGCGTACGGCTCCTGCCCGGCGACGAAGTCGCTGCGTCGCGTCTGGCTCATCAGGGTGTCGAGGCTGCGGACGCCGGAGACGAAACGGCGGTTTCCCTCGCGCAGGCGTTCCAGTGCTTCCGTCGCAGTGATCATCGGTGCAGGAGCTTGTAGAAGAATCCGGCCGCGGTTGGCAAATGGCTCCCGCGGCGAGATTCAGCCGAGGCCTCGGTTTCGCGCCGGGGTGCCATCCTGTACCAATACGTGCCAGAGCCTCCCAATCAACCCGGGGCG
>CAZYMF010000001.1:89272-97325 GCA_964648215.1 uncultured Binatia bacterium (SeqCode)
GCTCGGTGATGCCGGCGCTGCCGGCGCCGTGGCCGGCGTTGTCGACGACGACGAGCTGGGAGTGCGGCCAGCGCCGGTGGAGCTCCCAGGCGGCGGCGAGAGGAGCCTGGAAGTCGAAGCGGCCGTTGATGAGCACCGCGGGGATCTCGGCGACCTTGTCGAGGTCGCGCCACACTCTGCCGTCTCCGAGCCAAGCATCATGGCGGACGTAGTGAGTGACGATCCGCGCATAGGCCAGCGCGAAGGACGGATCGCGGAAGCGGGGCGCGAGCGCGGACGTCGGGGGCCAATCGGGCGTCGCCGACTCCCACAGACACCAGGCGGTCGCCGCCCCTTCGCGTACGGCAGCGTCCGGGTGCCGGAGGGCGCGGTGATAGGCGTCGACGATGTCGCCGCCGCGCAGAGCCTCGGGCAGGGCGCTGCGCCTTCGCTCCCACGCCTCGGGGAAGAAGAGGCGCAGTCCGTTGCGAAAGAGCCAGTCGAACTCTTCGCGCCGGCCGGTCGTGACGCCGAAGAGCACGAGTGCGCTGACGTGAGTGGGAAAACGTTCGGCGTAGGCCAGCGCCAGAGCGCTACCCCACGATCCGCCGAGGACCAGCCAGTGCCGGACGCCGAGGTGCGCCCGGAGCCTTTCGATGTCGGCGATCAAGTTGTCGGTGGTGTTGCCCGACAGGTCCGTGTCGGGCGCACTGGCGTGGGGGCGGCTGCGTCCGCAGTTGCGCTGATCGAAGAGGATGATGTGGTACCTCGTCGGATCGAGGAGCTGGCGCTGCCACGGCGTACAGCCGGAGCCCGGGCCGCCGTGGAGCACGAGGGCGGTCCGGCCCTCCGGATTGCCGCAGGTCTCCCAGTAGACCAGGTCGCCGCCGCCGACGTCCAGCATGCCGTGGGCATGGGGCTCGATGGCGGGATACAGGCCGGCCATGCCGTGAGCGCCCGGTCCTCCGTCACCCCGGCAGACCGGCCGAGGCCAGGAAGGCGGCGCGCAGCTCCTCGTAGGTCGTCGTCACCGGAAACTGCGGGAACTCGCGGATCACGTTTTCGGGCGGGCGGAACAGGATGCCGGCATCCGCTTCGGCGAGCATCGAGATGTCGTTGTAGGAGTCGCCGGCGGCGATGACGTCGAAGTTGAGCAGCTTGAACGCCATCACCGCCTTGCGCTTCCCATCGCGGATGCGGATGCGGTAGTCGGTGACGCGCCCGTCGTGGGCGACTACCAGCGAGTTGCAGAACAGCGTCGGGTGGCCGAGCTGCGCCATCAGCGGCGCGGCGAACTCGTCGAAGGTGTCGGAGAGAATCACGACCTGAAAACGGGTGCGCAGCCAATCGAGGAAATCGGGGGCTCCTGCGAGCGGCGCCATCGTCGCGATCACCTGCTGGATATCGGGCAGGCGAAGCTCGTGCTGATCGAGAATGCTCAGGCGCCGGCGCATCAGCTTGTCGTAGTCGGGCTCGTCGCGGGTGGTGACCCGCAGCTCGGCGATCCCGGTGCGCTCAGCCACGTTGATCCAGATCTCGGGGACCAGCACCCCTTCGAGGTCGAGGCAGGCAATCATGATGACGCGGTTAACAGCATTGCCTGTGCGAGTTCAAGCG
This sequence comes from uncultured Binatia bacterium (SeqCode), assembly GCA_964648215.1. Classification (GTDB taxonomy): domain Bacteria; phylum Desulfobacterota; class Binatia; order HRBIN30; family JACQVA1; genus CAZYMF01. The sequence goes on from CAZYMF010000001.1 coordinate 90,869, forward strand.
GCCGCGGCCGCCGCCGCGGCTACCGTGCGTCCGCCCAGCCGTCGCGGGGCGCCGTCGGCGTCGGTGTCGGGGCCGGCGCGAGGGTCCTCGACCCCTTGGTGCTGGTGTTGAGCAGGATCGACACGGTGCGCGAGCCGCGGTTGACCACCGCGAGGTCGGGCTTGCCGTCGCGGTTGAAATCGCCCGCGGCGACGCTGGCCGGGTGGTAGCCGGCGGGAAAGGAGATCGGTTCGGTGAAGCTGTTGGCGCCGGTGCCCAGCAGGATGGCCACTTCGTCGTCCGACTCGTGGGCGACGGCCAGATCCAACAGCCCGTCGCCGTTGAAGTCGTCCGACACCAGCGGCCGGACGTTGGTCCCCATGTTCCCCGTCACCGCGCTCGCCAGGCCGTGCGCGGTGCCGTGCAGGATGGCGACCTTGTCGCTGTGCCCGTCGCCGGCAATCAGATCCACGCGCCGATCTCGGTTGAGATCGCCGGTGAGCAGGAAGGTCGGCCGCAGGTCGACGGCGTAGTTGGTGCTGGTCGGGAAACGGGCCTGGCCGTCGCCGTAGAGAACGGTGATCGACTTGGCCAGAGAGTTGGCGACGGCGATGTCGAGATGATGGTCGTTGTTGAAGTCGCCGACCGCGAGCGCTCCCGGTCCGGCGCCGACGCTCACCAGGATCGGCTGGGCAAAGCCGCCGCGCCCGTCTCCGGATAGGACGGCTACACTGTCGCTGGCCGAGTTGGCGACGGCCAGATCGGGATGATCGTCCTCGTCGAAATCGGCGACGACCAGGGCGCGAGGATGACGCCCGACGAGGTAGTTGCGACCGCTGCCGAAGGCGCCATGGCCGTTGCCGGCGAAGACCGCCACGCTGTCGCTGTTCTCGTTGGCGACGGCCAGATCGAGTGTGCCGTCGCGGTCGAAGTCGCCGGCGGCCACCGCCACCGGATCCTCCCCGGCCGCCAGTGTCGACGAGCCGAGGAAGTTGCCGTGCCCGTCTCCGAGGAGGACGGTGACCGAGTCGCCGAGGTGGTTGACGGCGACCAGATCGAGCAGGTTGTCGTTGTTCACGTCCTCGGCCACGACGGCGACCGGGTCGCGTCCGACGCTGTAGGCCCCACCGGCGCGAAAATGGCCGTCGCCATTGCCCAAGAACACGCCGACGCTTTGGGAGAAGCCGTCGATCAGGGCGGCGTCGAGCTTGCCGTCGCGGTCGAAGTCGCCCAGGACGGCGGCGCGCAGGTCGCGCGGGCCGGCGAAGGAAATGGGTGGGCCGAACCCGCTGTCCGTCGACGGCAGAACCATCGCTCCGAGGCTCGTCAGCACGAGAATGTCCGGTCGCATGTCCCCGTTCAGGTCGCCGACCGCGACCGCGTCCGGCTTCAACCCCGCGCGCAGCGCGGTCGGGGCCTTGAACTGTCCCTTGCCGTCACCGGCGGCGATCCAGACCTGGTCCAGTGGCGGCTCGGGCATGACGATGTCGAGCGTGCCGCGCCCATGGAAATCGCCCGTGGCCAGGCTGGGGACGTAGCGGACGTCGATCTTGCCGGCGGCCGTGAAGCCGCCGTGGCCGTCGCCCAACAGGATGCTGACGCCGTCGTCGTGAGCGACGACGAGGTCCGCCGCGTCGTCTTGGTTCACCGGCGCGACCAGCAGCGCCCGCGGACGGGGGCCGACCGGAACCGAGTGAACGTCCGGCCGGAAGCCGCCGTGTCCGTTGCCGAAGGCGATGCGGACGGCGCCGGTGGTCGAGTCGGGGTAGGCGACATCGAGATGTCCGTCGCCGTCGAAGTCGGCGGCAACGATCGTCTTGAGAAAGGCGGTGCCTTTGATGCGATGGGGTTCGGAGAACTTCCCCGCGCCGGTGCCGAGCAGTACGTCGATCCCCTCGTCGCCGGCGACGAGCAGATCGGGCAGTCCGTCGCCGTCCAGCTGGCCGACCGCCACGGCCGTCGGGCCCGTGCCCGCCGGATAGTCGACGCGGGTCTGAAACGAGAGACCGGCGGATGCTGCCTGGGCAGAGAGGACGGTGGCGAGAACGACGCAGAGAACCGGCCCACGCATGCCCGATGGGGCTACCAGATCATTTTCGACCCGTCTACTGCGCCCGCCGCCACGCCGCCGTGACACGGCGGCGGGCTCGCGACCTCAGCCCCGACGGCGGGTCGACAGGCGGTGGCCCATGCGCACGTTGGGGCGGGAGCGCGGGATGGCCTTGCGCGCCGGCACCTGACCTGCCCGCATCTCGCGCAGCACGCGGCGAACGGCGTCGGGATTGAGATTGAGGGTCTCGCACACGACGACAAAGGAGAACGGCGAGCGGCGCCGCCCGGAGTTCACCCAGAGCTCGGCCTCGTCGGCCGCCCCCTTCGCGCGGCTGAGGTAGCTGCGGATGCCGTCCTCGAGAACGGCCAGCATCAGCGCCTTGGTGCCGCTGAACTCCGCCTCGCGCGGCTCGCCGCCGGCGATCGTCTGCACCTGCCCCATGTCGATGTCTATCTCTGCAGCTTCCACGTTTTCTCCCGGCTTCTCGACCTGCGCCAGAGGGCGCATGCGCCTGCTCATCGATCTCTCCAGCCCACGCGCCCACTCCGGCGATGGACCGCGCATTCACGATTTGGAGTACCGAGCAAGGAACAGGCCGAGGAGTACACGTGCGCGATAGCAGCGTGGCTCGCGCACCGGCGGCTATGGTGGACTTGCGGGAGTGCAAGGGACTCGCAGGCTCGCCTGCAACGACACGACGACCGGTAGCTTTCGGGCGCCGGGCGGAGATGGTAACCACTGTCGCGTGTCGAACCTACTGGTGACCAACGACGATGGAATGGATTCACCGACCTTGGCACCCTTGGTGCGTGCCTTGGGCATTCACGGGGGGGTGCGCACGGTGGTTCCCGACACCGAGCGTAGCTGGATCGCCAAGGCGATCACGCGCTTCGAGCCGTTGCGGGTGATCGAGGCGGAGCGGGAGGGGGTGGCGTTGTCGGCGGTGAGCGGCACGCCGGCGGACTGTGTCAGCCTGGCCGTGCACACGCTGCCGGGGGAACGGCCGGATCTCGTGGTCTCAGGAGTCAATCTGGGGTTGAACTACGGTCTCGCCTTCTTGCTGTCCAGCGGCACGATTGGGGCGGCGGTCGAGGCGTTCCTGGCCGGGCTGCCGGCGGTGGCGTTCTCGATGGCCATTCCCGCCGATGCCTACGGTCTGACCGGCGCACACCGCGCGGCGCTGCTCGGTGATCGCGTGAACGTCGTTGCCGAGGTGGCCGCGGCGGTGGTGAAGGACCTGTTGGCGGTGGGGTTTGCGCCCGGCGTCGACCTGTTCTCGGTCAATCTGCCGGCCAACGCCGACGTGTCCACGCCGCGGGTGGTGACCTCGGTGACGCGGTGCCGCTACGGGAGGCTGTTCGTGCCGGGGCCGGAGGGGGACTACCTGCACCGGTTCAGCAACCTGGTCGACATCGCTCCGGGCGGCGACATCGCCACCGTCGACGCGGGCGCGGTGGCGATCACGCCTCTCTGTCTCGATCCCTCGATCGAGATTCCCGCGGAGTATCGCGTCCGCCTCGAACGAGGCGGACGCGCCTGAGCGCCTGGTTTCAGCCCAGGTCTTCGACCAGCGGGGTGCTGAGGTAGCGCTCGGTGCTGCTCGGCAGGATGGCGACGATGAGCTTGCCCGCGTTCTCCGGGCGGCGGCCGACCTGGAGCGCGGCCCAGACGGCGGCGCCGCTGGAGATGCCGCAGGGGATGCCCTCTTCACGGCCGACCCAGCGCGCCGTGGCGAGCGCGTCGGCATCGTGCACCTGCACGACCTCGTCGATGATCTTGGTGTTGAGAATCTCCGGAATGAAGCCGGCGCCGATGCCCTGAATGGCGTGGCGGCCCGGCTTTCCGCCGGAGAGCACGGGCGAGTTGGCCGGCTCGACGGCGACGGTGTGGAAGGAGGGCTTGCGTTGCTTGAGAACCTCGGACACGCCGGTGATGGTGCCGCCCGTGCCGACGCCGCTGATGAGAATGTCGGCCTTGCCGTCGGTGTCGTTCCAGATCTCCTCCGCCGTCGTGCGCCGGTGAACGTCGGGGTTGGCAGCGTTCTGGAACTGCTGCGGGATGAAGGACTTCGGGTACGAGCGGGCGATCTCCTCGGCCTTGCGGATGGCGCCGGTCATGCCTTCGGCCGCCGGGGTCAGCACCAGCTCGGCGCCGAGAAAGCGGAGCAGCTTGCGGCGCTCGACGCTCATCGAGTCGGGCATGGTGAGAGTGAGGCGATAACCGCGGGCGGCGCAGACGAAGGCGAGAGCGATGCCGGTATTGCCCGAGGTGGGCTCGACGATCGTCGTCTCCTTGTTGAGCAGGCCGGCCTGCTCGGCGGCCTTGATCATGGCCAGGCCGATGCGGTCCTTGACGCTGCTGAGCGGATTGAAGAACTCGCACTTCACGTAGATGGTGGCCTGGACCCCTTCGGTCACCCGGTTCAAGCGCACCAGGGGGGTGTTGCCGATCGTTGCGGTGATGTCGTCGAATAGCCGTGCCATTGTGGGCTCCTTTCTCCTTCGATTGTCGTCTCAGCCGGCGAGCTTCGCCTTGAGCAGCTCGTTGACCTTCTGCGGGTTGGCCTTGCCCTGTGTCGCTTTCATCACCTGGCCGACGAAGAAGCCGAAGAGCTTGTCCTTGCCGGAGCGATACTCGTCGACCTTGGCGGCGTTGGTGGCCAGCACGGCGTCGATCGCCGCCAGGATCGGCCCGTCGTCGGTGACCTGGGTCAGCCCCTTGTCGGCGACGATGCGTTCGGGCGCGGCGCCGCTACGCACCATCTCCTCGAAGACGGTCTTGGCGATCTTGCCGCTGATCTGACCCTCGTCGATCAGGCGCACCATGGCGGCGAGGTGCTCGGGCGACACCGGCCAGTCGCGGATCACCAGGGCCTCGTCGAGATGGCGCTCGCGGACCAGGCGCAGCACGTCGCCCATCACCCAGTTGCTGAGCGCCTTCGGACTGCGGTGCGCGCGCACCGCCTCTTCGTAGTAGTCGGCGACGTCCTTGCGGGCCGTCAGCACCTCCGCGTCGTAGGCGGGAAGCACGTAGTCGCGCACGAAGCGATCACGTCGCGCCTCGGGCAGCTCCGGTAGCTCGGCGCGCACGGCCTCGATCCACTGGTCGCTGACCACCAGGGGAAGCAGATCGGGATCGGGGAAGTAGCGGTAGTCGTGGGCGAACTCCTTGGAGCGGGACGGGCGCGTCACCTCGCGGTCGGGGTCCCAGTGGCGCGTCTCCTGGGTCAGCCGTCCCCCCTGGCTGAGGACATCCTCCTGGCGCTCGAGCTCGAAGGCGATGGCCTTCTCGACGGCGCGGAAGGAGTTCATGTTCTTGACTTCGACCTTGGTGCCGAGCGCGGCGGTGCCGCGGGGCCGGATCGAGACGTTGGCGTCGCAGCGGAAGCTGCCCTCTTCCATGTTGCCGTCGCAGACCTCGAGGTAGCGCAGCAGCGAGCGCAGCTGGCGCAGGTACGCGCCGGCCTCGGCGGCCGAGCGGATGTCGGGCTCGCTGACGATCTCCAGCAGCGGTACGCCGCAGCGGTTGAAGTCCACCAGGCTCGCGTCGCCGTGGGCGTCGTGGATGTTCTTGCCGGTGTCCTCCTCCATGTGGATGCGGGTGAGCTGGATGCGCCGGATCTCGCCGTTCTCGCCGGCGATCTCGATCGTGCCGCCGGTGCACAGCGGCAGCTCGTACTGCGAGATCTGGTAGCCCTTGGGCAGGTCCGGATAAAAGTAGTTCTTGCGCGCCCAGCGCGAGCGGCGCGCGATCGTGCAGCCGATGGCCAGGCCGGCCTTGATGGCGAACTCGACGACGCGGCGGTTGAGCACCGGCAGGACGCCGGGCATGCCGAGGCAGAGCGGACAGGTGTTCTCGTTCGGCGGCGCGCCGAACTTGGCCGAGCAGCCGCAGAAGATCTTCGAGGCGGTGAGCAGCTCGGCGTGGACCTCCAGGCCGATGACGGCTTCGTAGTCCATCGGCATCAGTGCGGTCGCCGCGGGCGTGGCAGGATCGGCGTCACTCTCATGATCGGCAATCAGGCTTCCACTGTGGCGGCTCGAAGTCCAGAAACGTACTCCATGCGGCTGTCAATCGTCGACCCCGCCCGGCTGGCGCCGATGCCATTCGGTGGCCTGCTCGTAGGCGTGCCCGACGTGTAGCGCGGTCTCCTCGTCGAAAGGGCGGCCGATGATCTGCAGGCCGATCGGCAGGCCGGCGCGGTCGAAGCCGCAGGGGAGGGAGAGGCCGGGCAGGCCGGCGAGATTGATCGAGGCGGTGAAGATGTCCTGGAGGTACATCTGCAGCGGGTCGCTGGTCTTCTCGCCGATGCGGAACGCGGTCGATGGCGCCGTCGGGGCGATGATGGCGTGGCACGTCTCGAACACGCGCAGGAAGTCCTGGCGGATCAGAGTGCGCACCTTCTGCGCCTTGAGGTAGTAGGCG
>CAZYMF010000002.1:0-59378 GCA_964648215.1 uncultured Binatia bacterium (SeqCode)
ATGGTCGGGGTGACTGGACTTGAACCAGCGACCTCACGGTCCCGAACCGTGCGCTCTACCAGTCTGAGCTACACCCCGAATTTCGATTCTGCAGCCGCGGTGAATCGCGCGCCCCACGTTGCTACCACAGCGCCGGGGATTTTCAAGCGCCCGTCCGCAGGCCGGCGATGGTGGCGGCGTAGTCCGCGGCGCGGAACACGCCCGATCCCGATACCAACACCTCGGCGCCGGCGGTGATCACCTCGGCCGCGTTGTCCAGCTTGATGCCGCCGTCCACCTCGATCAGAAAGGACAGCCGGCGCGCGCGCTTGAGATCGCGGGCGGCACGGATCTTTTCGATCGTGGAAGCAATGAAGGCCTGGCCGCCGAAGCCGGGGTTTACCGTCATCAACAGCAACATGTCGATGTCGGGCAGAATCGGCTCCACCACTACCAGCGGGGTCGCTGGGTTGAGGACGACCGCCGGCTTTACGCCGCGAGCGCGAATCTGTTGCACGACGGCATGGAGGTGGCGACAGGTCTCGTAGTGGACGGAGATGTAGTTGGCTCCCGCCTCGGCGAAAGCGTCGATATAGCGCTCGGGTTCCTCGATCATGAGGTGGACGTCGAGCGGCAGCTCGGTGTGCCGGCGCACGGCGGCGACGATCGTGGGTCCGATGGTCAGGTTGGGCACGAAATGCCCGTCCATGACGTCGAGGTGAATCAGGTCGGCGCCGGCCCGCGTGACCGCCTCGACCTCCTCCCCGAGCCGGGCGAAGTCGGCCGAGAGCACGGACGGAGCGATGAGGATCCGGGCGGCCATGGCGTCGGCAGAACTCTATCCGGGCGTGCGCGGCGGCGTCAACGCCGCCACCCTTCGGTGTCGCCCCGGCCGCCGCCGAGTTTCGCGCCCACTGTCAGTCGCACGCCGCGCAGGAAGTCGGCCGCCGGCAGGCGTTTGCGCCCGGCCAGCTGCAGCTCTTCGAGCTGCAGCGCGCCGTCGCCGCAGCCGACCACGATCACGCGGTCGGCGCGGGTGACCGTGCCGGGAGCGCCGGCGTGCGCGTCCACCGCGCGGGCGCGATGGATCTTCAACGGCGCCCCGTCGAGGGTCGTGAACGCGCAGGGTCGCGGATTGAAGGCGCGCACGGCCCGGGCCAGCTCGACCGCGGGCCGGCGCCAGTCCAGGCGGCCGTCCCCCTTGTCGATCATCGGCGCGTTGGTGGCGGCGCTGTCGTCCTGCGGTCGTGCCACCAGCTCCCCGTGCGCGAGCCGCTCGAGGGCATCCACCAGGGTGGTCGCCCCCAGCTCGGCCAGTCGGTTCTGCAGCTCGCCGTAGGTTTCCTCGTCACCGATGGCGATCGATCGCTGCAGCAGGATGTCGCCCGTGTCCATGCCCTCGTTCATCTGCATGATGGTGATGCCGGTGACCGTCTCGCCGCGTAGGATCGCCCACTGGATGGGCGCCGCGCCGCGGTATTTGGGAAGGAGGGAGGCGTGAACGTTGATGCAGCCCTGGGGCGGCAGGGCGAGCAGGGCGGGGGGGAAGATCTTGCCGTATGCCGCCACCACGACCAGATCCGGTCGAAGCTCCCCGACGGCTGCGAGGGCCTCCGCCTCGCGTAGCTTCGGTGGCTGCAGCACCGGAACCGCGTGCTCCAGCGCCAACTGCTTCACGGGTGGGGCGACCAGGCGCTGGCCGCGGCCCGCCGGCTTGTCGGGCTGACAGACGACGCCGACGAGGTGATGGCCACCGTTCAGGAGCGCGCGCAGCGAGGGGACGGCAAACTCGGGTGTGCCGAAGAAGACGATTCGCGGAGCCTTCGGCTCGGTCGACAGCGCCATTCGAACGATGCTAGGGGCGAGGTCAACGCCGCGCAAGCGCCGCCGAGGGCGGAGAGAGGGCGGAGGTTTCATGCATGCGAGGATCGAGCGGCTGTTCCAGCTGGAGGCGCACGGCACCGACGTTCGCAGCGAGATCATCGGCGGCGTGACCACGTTCGTCACGCTGTCGTACATCGTCTTCGTGCAGCCGGCGGTGCTGGCGACCACGGGGATGGACCCCGGCGCGGTGCTGGCCGCCACGTGCCTGTCGTCGGCGTTTGCCACGCTGCTGATGGGTCTGTGGGCCAACTACCCGATCGCCGTGGCGCCGGCGATGGGCCACAACTTCTACTTCGCCTTCATGGTGGCCGGGCCCGTGGCGGCCGGGGGCCTGGGCTATTCCTGGCAGGTGGCGCTGGGCGCCAACTTTGTCGCCGGCGTTGCCTTTCTGGTGCTGTCGCTCGTCGGCCTGCGTGAACGACTCGTCGAGGCCATTCCCGATTCGCTCAAGCACGCCATTGCCGCCGGGATTGGCTTGCTCATCGCCCTGGTCGGCTTCGAGTGGGCCGGCCTGGTTCGCCCCGCCCCGGGGACTTTCATCGCGCTGGGCGACCTGCACCAGCCGGTCACGCTGGTGGCCACCGCCGGTACCCTGCTCACCGCCGTCCTGGTCGTGCGCCGCAACCGCGGCGCCATCCTCATCGGCACGTTGGCGACCGGCATCGCGGCCGTCTCGCTCGGCCTGGTTCCCTACCACGGCCTGGTGGCGGCGCCGCCGTCGCTGTGGCCGACACTCGGCCGGCTCGACATCGCTGCGGCCTTTCGGCCGCAGCTGGTGGCGGTGATCTTCGTGCTGTTCTTCCTCGGTTTGTTCGACACCGTCGGCACGCTGGTCGGTGTGGCCGAGCAAGCGGGTTTCCTGCGGCGCGGTCAGTTGCCGCGGGCGCGGCAGGCCATGGCCACCGACGCCGCGGGGACGATCGTGGGAACGATCCTGGGCACCTCGACCGTGACCGCCTACGTCGAGAGCGCCGCGGGGGTCGAGGCGGGAGCACGGACCGGTCTCGCCAACGTGGTCACGGCGGCGTTGCTGCTGGCGGCGCTGTTCTTTTCGCCGCTCGCTCACATGGCCGGCGAGGGCGTGCGAGTCGGCGAGGCCACGCTCTACCCGATCGTGGCGCCGGCGCTCATCTTGGTCGGCAGCTTCATGATCCGCGGCGTCGGCCGGGTGGATTTCGCCGATCCACCGGCCTCGATCGCGTCGTTCCTGACCGTGGTGACGATGCCGTTCACCTTCTCGATCACCGAAGGGATCGCCTTCGGTTTCATCGCCTACGCGCTGTTGATGCTGGTCGTCGGGCGCGGCCGCGAAGTCCACCCGTTGCTGTACCTCTTCGCCGCGCTGTTCCTGGTGCGCTACGCCTACCTGGTCTGAGGGGCCTTGCCCCCACGAAGGTTGTCGGGTTGTTACGTTGTTCGTTGTTGGGTTGAACCGCCCAACGGCCCGACTCTCCAAAAGACCTAACAGCCTAAGAACCCAACAACGAACAACTTGTGGTCAGATCTCGCCCGGCCGCCGGCCGAAGGCGGGGCGCTTGGGTCGGGGCTGAGCCGCCGTGGTCTTCTCCGGATACGGGCACAGGTCGGCGACGACGCACTCGGGGCACTTCGGCTTGCGCGCGATGCAGATCTGGCGCCCGTGCGCTTGCAGGAGATGGCAGAATCTCACCTGCTCCTTGGCCGGCACCAGGGCAGTGAGGTCGGCCTCGACCTTGTCCGGATCGCTGTGACGGCTGAAGCCGAGCCGCTGCGACAGCCGCAGCACGTGGGTGTCGACCCCGATGCCGGGAACACCGAAGGCGTTGCCGAGCAGAATGTTGGCGGTCTTGCGGCCGACGCCGCGCAGGCCGAGAAGGTCCTCGCGCCGGCGCGGCACCTCGCCGCCGAAACGCTCGACGAGCTGCTGGCAGCAGGCGCGGATGGCCTTGGCCTTGTTGCGGTAGAAGCCGGTGGGCCGCACGTCCCGCTCCAACTCCTCCTGTGAGACCCGGGTGTAGTCCTCGGCACAATGGTATTTCTTGAAGATCAGCGAGCCGGTGACCTCGTTGACCTTGGCGTCGGTGCACTGCGCCGCTAGGATCAAGGCTACGAGCAGCTCCAGCGGGGAGGAGAAGTCGAGCGCAATCTTGGCGTCGGGATAGGCGCGCTTGAAGCGACCGATGACGGTGGCGACCCGCCGGCGCGCGGCATCCTTGGCGGCAGCTTTCATGTCGCCGCCCATAGCATGTCCGCCACCGAGCCGGGTACCCGTATGGGGCCGTCGTCAGGGTGCCGGCCACCTTGACTCGAGGCCGCCACGTGGATATTAGACTTGCTAGGTCTGAATTTATTTCTACCTTGCTTAACAACGACTTATGAGACAATCGGGATTTCGAGGCGAGCCGAGCGGAAGAGTCGCCGGGGGGCTCTGAGCCCGGGCCCGGACTTCATCCGAGCAATCAGAATGCGACGCGTCGTCTACATGGACAATCACGCCACCACCGCGGTCGATCCGCGGGTGTTGGCGGCAATGCTGCCGTATTTCTCGGAGAAGTTCGGCAACGCGGCCAGCCGCAACCATGCCTTCGGCTGGGAGGCCGAGGAAGCGGTCGACCGCGGCCGCGACCAGATCGCCAGGCTGATCAACGCCAAGGCCAAGGACATCGTTTTCACCAGCGGCGCCACGGAGTCGGACAACCTGGCGCTCAAAGGGGTGGTGGAGTTCTATCGCGAGAAGGGCAATCACATCGTCACCGCGGTGACCGAGCACAAAGCCGTTCTCGATACCTGCAAGGTCCTGGAGCGTAGCGGCAAGGCGGAGGTGACGTATCTTCCCGTCGATCGCCACGGAATGGTCGACCCCGACGACGTGCGCCGGGCGATCACCGACAAGACAGTGCTGGTCTCGATCATGTTCGCGAACAACGAAGTGGGCACGATCCATCCGATCGAGGAGATCGGCAGGATCACCCGCGACCGGGGCGTGCTCTTCCACACCGATGCGGTGCAGGCGATCGGCAAGATTCCGGTCGACGTCGAGGCGATGGGCATCGACCTGATGTCGATGACGGCGCACAAGCTCTACGGGCCCAAGGGCTGTGGCGCCTTGTACGTACGCTCGAAGGCACCACGGGTACGGCTGAACCCGATGATGGACGGCGGCGGCCACGAGCGCGGCATGCGCTCCGGCACGCTGAACGTCCCCGGAATCGTCGGCTTCGGCAAGGCCTGCGAGGTCGCCGGCGAGGAGAGGGAGGCCGAACAGGAGCGGGTCTTCGATCTGCGCGAGAAGCTGAGCCAGGGGATCTTCGCGCAACTGGACGAGGTGCATCTCAACGGTCACCCGAGCCGGCGCCTGGCCGGAAACCTCAACGTCAGCTTCGCCTTCGTCGATGGCGAGTCGCTGCTGCTGGGGTTGAAGGACGTGGCGGTGTCGTCGGGATCGGCCTGCTCGTCGGCGACCCTGGAGCCGTCGTACGTTCTCAAAGCGCTCGGCGTCGGTGACGAGCGGGCCCACACTTCCATCCGCTTCGGCCTCGGGCGCTTCAACACCGACGAGGAGGTCGACTTCGTCATCGAGCGGGTCGTGCACGAGGTGCGCCGATTGCGCCGGCTCTCGCCGCACTACGCGGCGCGCGGTCGCGGCGCCGCGAGGGGCGAGCACGCGCCGCCGCAACCGTGAGGTATCGGGGCAGGAGGAAAGGGACATGGCCTACAGCGACAAAGTCGTCGATCATTTCGAAAACCCCCGTAACCTGGGCTCCTTTGCCAAGGACGAGGAGAACGTGGGGACCGGCGTGGTGGGCGCTCCCGAGTGCGGCGACGTGATGAAGCTCCAGTTGAAGATCAACGACCAGGGCGTGATCGAGGACGCCCGCTTCAAGACCTTCGGCTGCGGCAGCGCCATCGCCAGCTCGAGCTACGTCACCGAGCTGGTGAAGGGGAAGACGTTCGACGAGGCGTTGCAGGTCAAGAACACGCAGATCATGGAGGAGCTCAGCCTGCCGCCGGTGAAGATCCACTGCTCGGTGCTGGCCGAGGACGCGCTGAAGGCCGCCCTGCACGATTGGCAAAAGCGCAAGGACGAGGGTGAGGCGGGCACGAAGCCCGGCAAGTGATCGGGGGAATCAGGCGTGGCGATCAGCTTGAGTGACAATGCGGTGCAGAAAATTCATGCCCTGCTGGCGCAGGAGCAGAAGCCCGATCACGGCCTGCGACTGAAGGTGGTAGGCGGCGGCTGCTCCGGCCTGCAGTACAAGATGGATCTCGACGTCGAGCGGGCGGGAGACAAGGTCTTCGAGCGCGACGGCGCCAAGGTCTTCGTCGACCGCAAGAGCTTTCTCTACCTGAACGGGACCGAGCTCGACTACGCCGAAGGGCTGATGAACGCGGGCTTCAATCTGCACAACCCCAACGTCAAGCGCTCCTGCGGCTGCGGCGCCTCCTTCACGGTGTAGGACATCGCGATGAGCTCAGGCCCCTCTGCCGCGGCGGAGCGGGTGCGTTGCTGGAGCTGTAGCACGGTGCATCCCAGCGACCTGTTTTGCCCCGCCTGCGCAGCGATTCAGCCGCTCCCGACGAACGCCGACCACTTCCAGGTCCTCGGCCTCGAGCGCCGACTCATCGTCGATAGCGACGCTCTCGAGCGTCGCTATTTCGATCTCAGCCGCCGCCTGCACCCCGACCGCTACCAGAACGGCCCGGCGCCGGCGCGTGTCGCCAGCCTCGGCAACACCGCCGTCCTCAATCGCGCCTACCGCGCGCTGCGCGACCCGATCGAGCGCGGGATCTACTGGCTTGGCTTGCACGGCGAGAGCCTCGGCGGCGGGAATAACCACGTCCCGCCGGTGCTGGCCGAGCAGGTCTTCGAGGTCCAGGAGAAGTTGGCCGAGATGCGCGCCGGCGGGGCGCAGGTCGGCTCTCTGGCCGAGGAGATCCGCGCGGCCCGCGCCGATCTCGAGCAGCAGCGCTCCCGCTCGATGGCGCGCCTGGAGGAGAACTTCGCGCGCTGGGATACCGCCGCGGCGGACGAGGAGGCCTTGCTGGCCGAGCTGAAGGAAACGCTCGCCGAGATCTCCTACCTGCGCACCCTGCTGCGCGACGTCGACAAGGAGTTGAGCCACTGATGGAACGTATCTTCGGCATCGATCTGGGGACGACCAACAGCTTGATCGCCTACCTGGACGGCGACAGCCCGCGCGTGATCCGCGATGCGCGGACGGGGGAGGCGCTGCTGCCCTCGGTGGTCTCCTTTCCCGCGCCCGGCGAGACCGTCGTCGGCGCGGAGGCGCGGGCCCTGGCCGCGCGCCACCCGCGGCAGACGATCGCCTCGGTCAAGCGTTTCATGGGGCTGGGCAGCGACCACATCCGTGACGATGACCGCGACTACTACAGCTTTGCCGAGGCCGACTCGCCGATCGTTCGCTTCCGCTTGCACGAGCGCACCTGCACGCCGCCGGAAATCTCGGCCTTGATCCTGGCCGAGCTCAAGCGCCGCGCCGAGGAGGCGCTCGGCGAGCCCGTCACCCGCGCCGTCATCACCGTTCCGGCCTACTTCAACGACAGTCAGCGACAGGCGACCAAAGACGCCGGGCGGCTGGCGGGTCTCGAAGTGCTCCGCCTACTCAACGAGCCGACGGCGGCCTCGCTCGCCTACGGTCTCGACCGGCGCAACCAGGGGACCATCGCGGTCTACGACCTCGGCGGCGGAACCTTCGACATCTCGATCCTCAAGCTGCAGGAGGGCATCTTCCAGGTGCTTGCCACCAACGGAGACACGCGCCTCGGCGGCGACGATCTCGACCGCCGCCTGGCGGCGCTCTTGCTCGAGCAGGTCTCCGTCGAGCGGCGCAGCCATCCAGAGGTGCTCCAGGCGGCGACGCGCGCCGCGGAGCAGGCCAAGGTGCGGCTCACCGAGGCGGAGGCCACCGAGCTCTCGCTGTCGCTGCCGGCGCTCGGCGTCGCGGTGTCGCTCCCGCTCACACGCGCGCAGCTCGATGCCGCCGTTGGCGATATCGTCGAGCGTACCCTGACGCCGTGCGAGCGGGCCCTGAAGGATGCCGGCCTGTCGCCCGCAGAGGTCGACGAGGTGGTTCTCGTCGGCGGCTCGACCAGGGTCCCGTTGGTCCGGCGCCGGGTCGAGGAGTTCTTCGGCCGTCGGCCCCACGTCGAGTTGGATCCGGACGAAGTGGTGGCGCTCGGTGCGGCGATTCAGGCGGGTGTGCTCTCGGGGCGGCACTCGGACATGCTCCTGCTCGACGTGGTGCCGCTGTCGCTGGGGATCGAGACGGTGGGCGGCGTGATGGAGCGGATCGTCGAGCGGAACTCGACCATCCCCATCATCGCCCGTCAGGTCTTCACCACCTACGTCGACAACCAGACCGCCGTCGATTTCCACGTCCTGCAAGGAGAGCGCGAGCTGGTGCGAGACAACCGCAGCCTGGCGCGCTTCAAGCTGCGCGGGATCGAGCCTCTGCCGGCCGGCATGCCCCGCCTCGAGGTGACCTTCATGGTCGATGCCAATGGGATTCTGAACGTCACGGCGCGGGACCAGCGCACCGGACGCGAGCAATCCGTGGACGTCAAGCCTTCCTACGGTCTGACCGACGAGATGGTCGAGACGATGCTGGAAGCCTCGATCGACCATGCCGAGGAGGACGTTACGGCGCGTCTCTTGATCGAGGCCCGCAACGACGCGGAGGCCCTGGTACGGGCGACCCGCAAGCAGATCGAGCACGCGTTGGCGGAGGAGCTGGCCGTCGTCGAGGCGGCCTTGGCCCGGCTGGAAGAGGCGATGCCGGGGACCGACTACAACCGCATCCGAGACCTGACCGAGGAGTTGAATCAGGCGACGACGCCGCTGGCACAACGGCTGATGGACACCTCCGTCCGGGAAGCTCTGGAGCAACGGCGGATCGACGATTTGCCCTGACACCAGCCTGTCGGGATTCCGCTCCCGCAAGAACTGAAGAAATCACTCGCGGCGGCGTCACTAGTCGCGGTGGACGTGATCTCGGACCGCTCGTACGGCGGCGGGGTCCGCCCCCCTGAATAGAAGACGGAGAGCTGCCGTCTAACCGGCTGAAAGGAAGCAATCATGCGAGAAAGCATCGTTGGTGAACGGGATTCCCGGCTGTTCCAACCGGATATTCTGCTCCCAGCACAGTATTTTGCCACCCTCCGGCGCAAGGGCACGCAAGAGCCCGAACGGCGCCTCGTCATTGCCATCCTCGAGGATGCCGTGGACTGCTTCCACAAGCACCTCTTCGCCCGCGATCACAAGGCTCAGCAGCTGTTCGAGGACGCCGAGACCTGGATTCTTTCCGAGGATCGAGACTGGCCGTTTTCCTTCGAGAACATTTGCGAGTTGCTCGACCTGAACGCGAGCTATCTACGCCGCGGCCTGCTGAGCTGGAAAGAGAGCCAGCTCGGCAAACGCGGCCGGGCCAACGTCGTTGCCTTCAGTCCCTACGAAGCAACCGACGAAAACCGGGCTCGAGTGGCCTGAGAACGTCGCTCGCGACCCGTGACCGTGCCCGCGAGACGGTTCCCCCCCTCCTCCGTCTCGCGGGCTTCCCCCTTTCCTTCCCTCCCGCAGTCCTAGCTGCTAGTAGTCGGCGCATGTGGAGAAGGCTCCGGCGCCAGGGGCTACGGGCGCTGTTGAGCCTGTCGCAGGGAGCTCGTTGGCTCACTGGACGCCTCCCTCCCTATGGCCTTCTCCGGGTGCCGCTGTCCGGCAATCTGCCGGAGCAGGAGCCCGAATCGCGCCTCCTCGGCTCTTTTCGTCACTCGGGAGAAGACTACGGCACCATGCTCGGGGTTCTCCGCTGGGCGCGGCAGGACCCGCGCCTGCGCGGCGTCTTCGTTCGCTGCGCCGATCTGGGAGTCGGTTGGGGACGCCTGCAGGAGCTGCGGCGCTCGCTGCTCGCCTTGCGCGAGGCGGGCAAGCTGGTTTGGGTCTACCTCACCCACGCAGGCGTACAGGAGTATTTTCTTGCCTCGGTGGCCGACCGGGTCATCCTCGCCCCCGCCGGCACGTTGGACATCACCGGCTTGTCCTCGGAGGTCACCTTCCTGTTCGGCACGCTGGAGAAGCTCGGCATCGAGGCCGAGGTCGTCCAGATGGGCCGTTACAAAGCCATGGGCGAGACGTTCACGCGCCGCGACATGTCCGGGCCTCATCGCGAGATGGTCGAATCCCTGGTCGACGATCTCTATGCGCAGTTGGTCGACGCCCTGGCGGCTGGGCGAAAGCGTCCGGCGGAGGAGATCCGCGACGTCTTCGACCGTGGTCCGTTCGTCGGCCGCGAGGCGCTCGCCGAGCGCTTGATCGATGCTCTTGCGTACGAAGACGAAGCCGAGGAGGCGATGCGTCGCGCTTGCGCGGACGCCAAGCCGATAGAATTCCGCGACTACCGGTCGCGCCGTGGTCGCGAGGTCCGAGCCGCCGTGCTGCGACGGGGACGCGGCAGTCTCGGGCTGCTCGTTCTCGGCGGGACGGTGAAGATGGGCGAGAGCGTCGCGGGTCTCGACGGTGCCGCCGCCTGCGGCGCGGCCTCCGTGGCGCGCGACCTGAAGGATCTGCGCGAGCGCAAGGAGATCGAGGCGGTCGTGCTGCGGGTGTCGAGCCCCGGCGGCTCTGGCCTGGCCTCCGATCTGATCTGGCGGGAGATCGTTCGGACCCGTGCGGTCAAGCCGGTCGTCGTCTCCTTCGGCGACGTCGCCGCCTCGGGCGGCTACTACGTCGGCGTGGCCGGCTCCCCGATCCTGGCCGAAGGCGGCACTCTCACCGGCTCGATCGGCGTGGTGGCGGGCAAGGCGAACCTGCGCGGTCTCTACGACCATGCTGGCATTACGAAGGAGATCGTCAGCCGCGGGCGACACGTCGCCCTGCATTCATCGTATCTACCCCTGAAGGACGAGGACCGGGATCGCCTGCGCGCGCAGGCGGAGATTTTCTACCGCGATTTCGTCGTCAAGGTGGCCAGCGCCCGCAAGCTCACCGAGCAGGCCGTCGAAGAGGCCGGCGAGGGCCGGGTGTGGACCGGCCGACAGGCGTGGGCTCGCGGGCTCGTCGATCGACTCGGCGGATTGGAGCAGGCTTTCGACGAAGCGCGGCGCCTGGTGGGGATCCCGGCCGACGAGCTCGTGGCCGTCGAGCGGTTTCCCCGGCACCGCCGTTTGCTCCCCTTGCGGTTCGACCTCGGCCGTCCCCGCAGCCAGCTCTCCGAGCTGGCTGCGCGCGCTTCCGCGTGGCAGTTCCTGCTGAGCGATCGTCTGTGGGCGGTTCTGCCGCTGCACTTGCGCTTCTTCTGAGGGTGTTCGACCTGCAGAAGAAAATGGAGAGCAGGGAATTCGGAATGGAGAACCGGTCAACGTCGTGATGTTTCGTCCAGCGGTCCCACATTCCCCGTCCCCGGTCTCTCATTGGATCCCAGGTTCCATTCGTCGGCACCTCTACTCCCGCAGATACGGCTGCCCCAGGGCGGCCGGGGCCCGTGTCTTGCCGGCCGAGATGGCCAGGGCGATCAGCGTGACCACGTAGGGGAGCATCAGGAGGAACTGATACGGAATCGCAAGGGCGAGTGCCTGGAAGTGGAACTGCAGTGCCGTCGCGAAGCCGAAGAGCAGGGCGGCGGCGAGCAGGCCCCAGGGCGACCAGCGCCCGAAGATGACGATCGCCAGGGCGATGAAGCCGCGTCCGGCCGACATGCCCTCCACGAACGTGCGGGCGTAGACCACGGCGAGATAGGCGCCGCCAACGCCCGCCAGCATGCCGCAGGCGAGCAGCGCGAGCAGGCGTACCCGCGCCACCGGCACGCCTTGCGCCGCCGCCGCGTGCGGGTTCTCGCCGACCATGCGGAGCTTCAGGCCCGGAAGCGTGCTCGAGATCCAAAAGGTCGTGGCCGGCACCAGGGCAAACGCGAGATAGCCGAGAGGCGTCTGGTCGAAGAGGGTCGCGCCCACCACCGGAAGCCGCGAGAGCAGCGGAATCGGCAGCGTCGCCACCGTCCCGGTCGTCAGAGCAGCACCGGTGACGCCGAAGGCGGCGCGGTAGCCGACACCGGTGAGGCCGGCGGCAAGGAGATTCAGCGCCACCCCGGCGACAACCTGATTCGCGTTCTGTTGCACGACGGCGAAGGCGAACACGCCGCCGAGCAGCACTCCCGCCAGCGCGGCCGCTGCGATACCCAGCAGCGGCGAGCCGGAAAAGTACGCCGTCACCATGGCCGCGAAGGCGCCGGTCAGCATGATGCCCTCGATCCCGACGTTGATGACGCCGGCGCGCTCCGCGATCAGCTCGCCGATGGCCGCGAACAGCAAGGGGACGGCCATGGTGACGGTCGATGCCAACAATGCGGTCGCCAGATCCATGCTCGCCAGCGGAACTCGGTCAACTTTCCTCGGCCTGGCCCGAGCCGCGGGGCAGCCATTTGCCGTGCTCGGCCGCTACCAGAAAAAGGATGACGGTGGCCTGGATGATCGACACCAGAACGGAGGAGACGCCCGCCTCCTGCTGCATCGCGCTCGAGCCTGCCTCGAGCGCGCCGAAGAGCAACGCGGCCACGGTGACGCCGGCCGGACGCAACCGCCCGAGCAAGCCGACGGCGATGGCGGTGAAGCCGTAGCCGGGAGAGAAGCGCTCGTAGAGCCGGTAGGTCACCGCGCTCACCTCGATGCCGCCGGCGACGCCGGCAAAGGCGCCGCTCGCCACCAGCGCCCAGAACGTCCGGCGGGCGACGTCGATTCCGGCCAGCCGCGCGGCCCCGGGATTCTGGCCCACCACGCGCATCTCGTAGCCCGCCACCGTGCGATAGAGCAACAGGTGAACGATCACCACGGCGGCCACGGCCAGCGCCAGGCCGGCGTGGATCCGCAGCGGTGGTGCGAGCCGAGGCAGACGCAGCGCGGGCAGGATCGCATCGGTCTGCGGGTACCGCCCGCCTGCCTCCATCAGCGGCCCCTGCACCAGGTAGCCGATCAAACCGAGGGCGATGAAGTTGAGCATGATGGTCGAGATGACCTCGTTGACGTCGCGCCCGACCTTGAGGAGCGCGGCTGGCACCGCCCACAAGGCGCCGGCGACGGCCGCGGCGAGGAGAAGGAGAGGAACCCCCAGGGCGCCGGGAAGCGGCAGGCGGCTGCCGATCCAGGCGACGATCAGGGCCCCCAGCAACAGTTGGCCGTCGGCGCCGATGTTCCACACCCCGGTCTGGAAGGAGAGCGTGATGGCCAGGCCGCACAACAGCAGCGGACAGGTTCGTACCAGGGTCTCCGAAAGGGCGTCGGCGTTGCCGAACGCTCCGCGCAGCAGGGCCGAGAAGGCCAGCGCGGGGTTGCCGCCGGTGAGGGCTACGACCAATCCACTCACCAGGAGCGCTGCCAGCAGCGCCGCGGCCGATGGCAACAGGCGGAGGAGAAGTTGCTTCATTCCGCCGCTCCGGCCATGAGGCGGCCGATGCGCTCGGGTGCCACCGGGGGCGTCAGCGCCTCGCTCAGCCGGCCGGCGTGGAGAACGGCGAGGCGGTGGCTGAGCTCGAGAACCTCGTCGAGGTCGCTCGAGATCAGCAATACGGCGCGGCCCGCGGCAACGAACGCGTCGAGGGCGTCGTAGACATTCTGCGCGGCGGCAATGTCGAGGCCGCGGGTCGGGTTGACCGCCACGAGCAGCTCGGGCTGCGGGGCGAGCTGGCGACCGACGATCAAGCGCTGTTGGTTCCCGCCCGACAGCGCCGAGACCGGCCCGTCGAGCCCGTCGGTGCGAACGGCGTGGCGCTCGACGAGGGCGGCGGCGAAAGCGCGAATCGCCGACGACGAAAGAGAGAGGCCGCGCCGCAGCCGGGCGAGGATGCGGCAGTTCAGCACGCAGTTGTCGGCCACCGTCATCGCCAGCGCCAGGCCGTCGTGATGGCGATCGGGGGGAATGTGACCGATCCCCATGCGCGCGGCGGCCGCGGGTGAGGAGAGCGGCAGGGATCGCCCATTGACGCGGATCTCCCCGGCCGTCGAAGGGCGCAGTCCCAGGAGCGTCTCGAACAGCTCCTGCTGCCCGTTCCCGGAGACGCCGGCGATGCCGAAGATCTCTCCGGCGCGCACCGTCAGCGTCAGCTCGTGGAGAGCGCCGTCGCCGGCCCCCTCGGCGCACACTCCCGTCAGCGCGAGCCGCACGGCCGCGTCGCGCGCCAGGGGCGGCCGCGGGCGTCGTTGCGGCGCTGGGCTGCCGATCATCAGCTCGGCCATCTCCCCTTCGCCGGTTGCCGCGACGTTCCGCGTGGCGACGACTCGTCCGCGACGCAGCACGGTCACCCGATCGGCGAGCTCGGCGACCTCGCGCAGCTTGTGCGTGATGAACAGGATCAGGCGGCCGTCGTCGCGGAGAGCGCGCAGCAGCGTGAACAGTTGCAGCGTCTCGTCTCGCGTCAGCACCGCCGTCGGTTCGTCGAGGATCAGGACGCGCGCGTTGCCCGCCAGCGCCTTGACGATCTCGATTCGCTGTCGTGTCCCCACCGGGAGGTCGCCGGTGACCGCGTGGGGATCGCCGATATCGAGACCGAGTCGTCCGGCCAGCGCGGCGGCCTGGGCTGCGGCGCGCGCTCGCGACAGGCGCCAGCGTGGCGGCCGGGGCAGGCTCAGGGCCAGGTTCTCGGCCACGGTGAGCTGGTCGACGAGAGCGAAGTGCTGGTAGACCATGCCGATGCCGGCGGCGCGAGCGGCCAGGGGCGAGGAAAAGCGTACCGGTCGTCCCTCCAGACGCAGAGTGCCCGCGTCGGGCTGGTAGAGACCCGAGAGCACGTGCATGAGAGTCGACTTGCCGGCGCCGTTCTCGCCGAGGACGGCGTGGATCTCTCCCGCCGAGAGCTCCAGACGCACGTCGCGCAACGCCTGGGTGCGCCCGAAACGCTTGCTGATTCCGTCGACGCTCAGCATCGGCTCTCTCGTCGCGGACGCGCTCCCGCCGCGGGCGCGGCGCCGCCTTCAGAACTCGGCGGTGGGCACCTGCAACTTGCCGCTGACAATGGCCGCGCGCGCCCGCTCGATGCGGTCCTTGACGGCGGCCGGAATCCGATCGGCCAGACGCGGGTTGATGACCAGGGAGACGACCCCATCCTTCATTCCCAGCTTTTCGATCCTGGCGACGAAGGTGTTGTTCTTGACCTGCTTGGCGATCTCGAGAAATCCGTGTGGAATGTCGGCGACGGCGCTGGCGAGCACCACGTCGGGGGCGATGTCGTTCTGGTTCTTGTTGCTACCGAAGGCGTAGACGTGACGCTCCTGGGCCGCTTGAAACACGCCCAGCCCGGCGGCGTCCGCGTTGTGGAAGAGAGAGTCGGCGCCCTGCTGGATCAGCGCCAGCGCGGCCTCCTTGGCGGCGCCAACGTCCTCCCAGTTGCCGATGTACGAGGTCGAGACGACGAAGTCGGGCTTTACCGCCTTGGCGCCCGCGGCGAAGGCGAGGATGGTGCTCTTCACCGAGGGAAGCTCCATGCCGCCGACGGCGCCCGCCTTGCCGGTCTTGGACATCGAGGCGGCGAGCATTCCCTGGAGGTAGGTGGCCTCCTCGAGCATGAAGCGGAGCGGCGCAACGTTCTTGCGCACTGTGTTGCCGGAGGTGGTGATGAAGACGGTGTTGGGAAAATCCGGAGCGACCGCCGCCGCCGCGTCCTGGAACTCGAATCCGTGACCGAAAACCAGCCGGTAGCCTTGGCGGGCGTAGCGGCGAAAGCCCTCCTCGAACTCCGCCGGCGTCTTCGTCTGCATCTGGCTGACCTGCGCCCCCAGCCGATCGCGGATGAGGAGCAGTCCCTCGTAGGCCAGCGCGTTCCATCCGGCGTCGCTCACCGGCCCCGGGCTGAGCAGGGCGACCTTGAAGGCCGCGTCGCCGGCCCGGTGTCCCGACTCCTCGGGGCGCGAGCAAGCGGCCAGCAAGAGCATGGCCGCGGCCAGGGCGACGACCAACCGCACGAAACGCATCGCCGACCTATAGCCAAGGGGCACCACCGCAGCAAGGACGCAACGGCGCCCGTTCACTCCTTGGCCAGGGCGTCGGCTCCGGTCTTGGTGACGGCGGCGAGTTGCAGCACGGCGATGGCGGCGGCGAGCGGGGCTCGAAAGCTCATGCGGGCGCGCCCGGCGCCGCGTGACGTGCTCGCGAGCGAGGCGGGTCCCGGGGCGCCATGCGATCAACGACGGTGACGCGAGGCGAGGCGGACGGCGGACCGGGCGGAGCCCTTCGCCGTTCGGGCGCCCGGTATTCGCAGCACCTTGCCGATGGCGACCCTTCGTGGATTGCGGATACGATTCGCCCGCAGGAGAGCGCGGACGCTGACCCCGTGACGCTTGGCCACGGCCCCGATGGTGTCGCCACGACGCATCTTATAGGTTCGGTGCCCCGTCCGCGGGTCGACCGGGAGTAGCTCGGCGGCGTCGTGGCGCAGCCGAGCCAGAGCGACCACCACGACATCCTTCGTCCCCTTGGGCACGCGAACGGCGTAGCCGTGGGGCGGCGTGATGCCGCGGTGCAGCGCGGGGTTGAGCGCCTTGATCTCGGAGACCGGAGTGTTCGTGAGCTTGGCCACCGTCCGCAGCGAGACCGAACGGTGAACCTGAACGATTTCGTACTGCAGCGGATCGGAGCTGGGAGGGTCGAAACCGTAGGCCTCGGGCGCCTGCGCGATCTGCACGGCGGCGAGGAACTGCGGCACGAAGTTGCAGGTCTCCTTCGCCAGCTCGCCGTGCGCGCTGATCCCCCAGTAATCGTTGGCAACGTCGCGCTCCAGGGCGCGGGCGACATTCATCTCGCCGGTGTTGTAGGCCGCCAAGGAGAGGTGCCAGTCGCCGAACTGAGCGTAGAGATCCTTCAGGTAGCGCGCGGCCGCGTACGTGGCCTTGACCGGGTCGCGCCGCTCGTCCACGTAGCGATCGATGCGCAGCCCGTAGCGGCGACCCGTGGCCCGGATGAACTGCCAGGGGCCGACGGCGCCGGCGTGGGAGACCGCCTGCGTTCGAAACCCGCTCTCGATCAGGGGCAGGTAGGCGAGCTGCTGCGGAACGTTCTCCTCCCGCAGCACGCTCTCGATCTTCGGCAAGTAGCGGCTGCCCCGCTCGAGAGCCCGCTGGTAGAAACTTCGCGATCGGGTCTGGAACTTCTCGACGAAATGGTCGACACGCGGGTTGGAGACGCTGAACTCGTCGGCCTTGGCTTCCGCGGCCGCGCTTGCCGGCGGACCGTAGAGAGTAGGATGGTCGGGGCGGGACGCGCCGCCGGCCTGCTCCGCACTTGCCACCGCCGCACCGTTCTGCCCGAGCGAGGGATAGAGGGCGAGGTTGTGATAGATCGCTGGGCTACACCCGGTCAGCTGCCACACGGCGGCAAGAAGAAGTGGGGCTCGACAGACCCGCCAGGCTCCATGCGCGTCACACGACATGGGTTCCTCCCTCGTTCGCTTTTTTCATTCGTCTGGGTGGGGAAGAGCCAGAGGCGCCCTCAGACGGCTCCCACAACCTCCAAGATCCCAACCTTTCTGCCGCCCGGTTACCAAGAGCGCGTGCCGTGCGGACCTCGCTCGCTCGATGTGACGCGAGTGCCCGTGCTCGTAACACACGAATCCCGGGCGCCACAAGTCTCATGGCGAAAATTGTCACGAAAGGTTTTCGTCTCGGAGTCGTCGCCGACCGAAGAGTTGCATCGGTGCGGTGGCGCCGATACCCTCGCCGCCGGCCATGAGTCATGCGCGTTCCGGTCGACATCGTCACGGGCTTTTTGGGTAGCGGGAAGACGACGCTGCTGCGGCACGTGCTGCAGCACGGCCTGGATCGCCGGCGCGTGGCCGTGATCGTCAACGACGTCGCCGCGGTCGGCATCGATGGCCGGGTCGTTGGCAGTCTGAGGGGCGTCGAGACCGTGGTCGAGCTCGACAACGGCTGCATCTGCTGTTCGATCGATTTCCGGTTCGAGTACGCGGTACAGGAGATCGTCGAAGCGGCAAGGCCGGACCTGGTGCTCATCGAGGCCACGGGGGTGGCCGATCCTCGCATTCTGGTGGAGAAGATTCCCCGGACACGCCTCATTCTGGATGCCGTCATTACGGTGGTCGACGCGCAGAACGCCGCGCGGGCCTTGCGGGAGAGCGAGGTTGCCCGCCGTCAGATCGAAGAGGCCGATTTCCTGGTCATCAGCAAGACCGATCTCGTGGCCGAGAACGAGGTGGCTCGGCTCGGCCGGCGGCTCAGGCGGTGGAACGCGCGGGCGGTACAGGTGCACGGCCGGTTCGGGGTGGTCGACACGCCGATTCTGTTCGGCACCAGCGTGCGCCGCTATCGCACCCAGACGCTGGCGCGGCCGGGGGCGGTGGCCGAGCACATGACGCGCGACGGCATCGAGTCGTTCGTGTGTGACGCCGGCGGCTATCTCGATCGCGCGCGCTTCGAAGACCTGCTGGACGCGTTGCCGGCGGCGGTATACCGGGCCAAGGGCGTGGTCTGGTTCGCCGGCGAAGGGGCGCCTTCCTTGTTCAACTTCACCTGCGGTCGCTCGCAGCTCCAGTGGTTGCCCCCCGCCGCCGCGGCGCCGGTCGCCCAGGGCGTGTTCATCGGGCGTGGGGTGGCGGCCGTGCGCGACCGCATCGCGGCCGACTTCCTCGCGTGTCGGGTTGCCTCGTGTTGACAGGCACGCGGACAGGTCGCAGGATGGCCCGAGCAGTCGTGGCCGTGTGCTCGGTATTCGTCGTGTAACCATGCGTCGTTTGGTCTTTCCCCTGGCGGTATGCCTCGTGGTGGTCAGTGGGTTGACCCTGCGCGTATGGCGGCCGGCGGCGCAAGAAACGACGGACGCCTCGGCGCCGAAGGTGACCGAGCAGCAGCTGGAGACCTTCATTGCGGTCTACTCGGCGATGCAGGTGAATCACGATCTCACCGTCGACGAAGCGCTCCAGCCCCACCACCTGAGCCTGGAGGAGTTTCGCCAGATCGAGCGGCACGTGCAGGAGGAACCCCGTCTGGTCGAGCGCGTGCGGCAGGCGTTGCTGGCCCAGGCGCAGAGCCAGTCGGCCCTGGGCGAGGGCCCCGGTGCGGCAAGTTCTACCGGACCGCCGACGCCCGAGCCCAAGCCGTAGGTGACATCCGCGTGCGGGTGGACGTCAGCTGCAAGAAGTGCGGCCAGCGCAAGCGACTCGACATAGGCAATCCCGGTCCGCAGCCGGTGGCCGAGTACCTCCGCTTGCTCAACGATAGGCTCTCTCATCGCCCCAGCTTCGAGTGCTTCGGCGGACATCTGGAAGTGGCTCCGCCAGTGCCTGGATTCTGGGATGTGCACTGGGAGACCCTGGGGGAGTGACGGCCGGCGTACAGCCGGTGGTCCGTTTGCGCGCCGCTTGCAAGCCGTGCGTGCTCCGGGCAGACTGCAATCGTTCCTACCGCAGTGGAGGACGCTGATGGCCGACGAGAACGACGAAAACATACCGATCGACTCACAAGAAGTAATTCGGTTGCTGGACGATGTCCGCAGCCGTCTCCGTGTCGCAATTTGGGCCTTGCACGGCATGCACCAGGACATGGGGGCGCTCACCATTGACGACGTCTCGGACGTCGAGCACCTGCTGAGCGAAACCCTCGACCGCCTCCTCGCCCCGGCGAGCGACGCGGTCACTCAGTTGCTCGAGGTCAATCCAGGAGGCCCGTTGACGACTCATTGAGTCGGTAGAGCAAAGGCTTGCGACCGCGGCTCGATCCGGCCCGAGAGAGTGGTTCGTCGGCAACCGCCGTGGGCACGGCCGAGCGAAGGATGGGCGGAAGCCGAGGCGAGGAAATGCTGCCCGTCGCCTGGCGTCGGCTGAATGCACAGATCGTCGCCTGCCGCGCTTGTCCACGCCTGGTCGAACACCGAGAACGCGTGGCGCGGCAGAAACGCCGCCAGTTCCGGGATTGCGACTACTGGGGAAAGCCGTTGCCCGGCTTCGGCGACCCCGCCGCCCGGGTCTTGCTGGTCGGGCTCGCCCCGGCCGCCCACGGCGGCAACCGTACCGGGCGCATGTTCACGGGCGACCGCAGCGGCGATTGGCTGTTCGCGGCGCTGCACCGGGCCGGGTTCGCCAATCAGGCTGAATCGCACGGTCGTGACGATGGGTTGCAGCTCGCCGACGTGTACATTACGGCGGCGGCGCGCTGCGCGCCCCCGGGGAACAAGCTCACCCGCGAGGAGATCGAGCGCTGCCGCCACTACTTGGCGCAGGAGCTGACTCTGCTCGCCCGCGTGGAAGTGGTTGTGGCGCTTGGTGGAATCGGTATGAATGCCTACCTGGCGGCGCGCGTGGTTGCCGGGTTGCCGGTGCCCCGACCACGCCCTCGTTTCGGGCACGGAGTGGTGTACTGCCTGGGCGATGTGGTGTTGATCACCTCGTATCACCCCAGCCAGCAGAACACCCAGACCGGCCGGTTGACCCGCGCGATGTTCGCGCAGGTCTTTCGCCAAGTGAAGCGGCATCTCGGCTAGCGTCGGGACGGTCTCGGGAGGCCCGGGCCAACGTGCGGTGGAGCCTCGCAGTTGTAATCGGGCGCCAAATTTGTCAGGAACCGCAGGTGTCGTACGACGGAGTGAGACATGGCTAAGGTATGGTTCGTTCGCCGCCGCGGGGCCGAGTGGATTGCCCCGGGCGGCGCGCCGGTCTGCCAGGCGCCTCTGGCTGAGCTCATCTTCAAGCTGGATCTGGGGCCGCAGCGCTGGTTGTCGCACGAACGGCCGGCACCGGCGGCGGAGCTGCCTCGCGAAGAGCCGCAGTCGTTGACCAAGGTGATGATCGAGACCGGGGTCGACGACCTGGCGGGACAGATGTTGACGACGTACAGGGTCGGCTTCTACGACTCGCCCTATCCGCCCAGCGAGGTGTCTCGCCGCCTGGGCTTGGTCGCGGACTGAGGGCGGCTCTCCTGGCGGCCTGATTCTCCTTTCGCTACTTTTCCTTGCGGTGGAGGCCAGTTGATGTCCAAACGAATGGTGACGAACTTCGCTCGCGCCGGGTTCCCGAGCTACGAGAAGATCGAGGAGGAAGGCCAGGCGAAGCCGTGCGTTTACGGCGTGCCCTGGGTCAACCCCGACACCGTCGAGACGATCCGGCGCCACGGTGGTCAGCGCACGGACTCGAAGGGGAATCCCCTGCCGAGCCCTTCGCCCGAGCCGCGCTAGCGTGGGCGCTGCGACTTCATCCCCACACCAGGAAGAGGCCGCGCGCTTCTGTGTGCGCTGCGGCGGTGGCCTCGAGACAAGACAGCTGAAGACAATCGAGCCGCCGCGCCTCGTCTGCGGCCGTTGCTCGTACGTGCACTATCCCGATCCGAAAGTTGCCGCATGCGTCATCTGCTCGTTCGACGGCAAGGTGGTGCTGCTGCGACGCGGCATCGAGCCCAGCTACGGCCAGTGGGTATTCCCCGGGGGGTTCCTCGACCGCGGCGAGCGACTGGAGGATGCGGCGGTGCGCGAGGCGAGGGAGGAGGTCAACGTGGAGGTGCGCGTGCGGCGTCTCCTCAACGTGTACTCGTACGCGGGGCACCCGGTGGTCGTGGTGGTCTTCGTCGGGGACGTGGTCCGCGGTATCCCGAGCGTCGGCGACGAGGCCATCGACGTCGGGTTGTTCAGCCGTGACCAGATCCCGTGGGACGAGCTGGCCTTTCCGAGCACCCGACAAGCTTTGCACGAGTACTTCGGCGCATGAGCGAGAGCTCTTGTCCGGAGCTTTCTGCCGCGGCGCGTGTGTCCGCGTGGGAGGGGATCGCCGGCCTGGTGCACGGGTTTCTCGGGCGCGCCGGCGGTGTCAGCACCGGGCCGTTCGCCAGTCTGAATCTCTGCGAGCGCCAAGGCGACGATCCGGCCGCGGTGGTCGAGAATCGCCGCCGCGTGACGGCGAGCCTGGGAGGTGGCCGACTGGTCGCGATGCAGCAGGAGCACGGCGAGCGGGTGGTCGTGGTGGATGCCGTCGTCGCCACCGCGGGCATCGCGGACGGCATGATCACGGCGCGGGCCGGCATCGTTCTCGGCGTGCTCACGGCCGACTGCGTGCCGATTCTGTTGATGGCCCCCGCCCGCCGTGTGGTCGCCGTCGTCCACGCCGGCTGGCGCGGAACGTTAGCGGGTATCGTGGTGCGCGCGGTCGAGCGGCTGGGGCGGGAGTTCGGCGTGGCGCCGTCGGCGATCGAAGCGGCTCTGGGGCCGGCGATCGCGGGCTGCTGCTACGAGGTGAGCCGTGACATCGGCGAACGATTTCTCGCTCGTTGGGGGGAGCTGCCGCCGGGTGCCTGGCGCCCGGGCGGCACCAAGGGCTGGCTCGACCTACGAGGCGCCAATGCGATCTTGCTGCGGCGCTCGGGGCTGGCCGACAGTCGGATTCACCGCATTGGTCCATGCACGCGCTGTGCGGTGCGCCAGTATTTTTCCCATCGCGCCAGCGATGGGCGCACCGGACGCCAACTGAGCTACATCGGGCTGACAATCTAAGTTGTCAGATCGGGGCATGCTTGTTAGACTACGGCTCGTGAGGAGGATGCGCATGAAGCGAATGCTCGGAGTGATCCTGCTGGCCGCGGCCTTGAATCTCCCGGCGTCGGTTGCCGTGCGGGCGGTGATGCAGCCGGTGGCCGATACCGACTCGTACGACGACTCTCAGTCGCATCCGCTGCGCATCGCCGCCTACCTGCTCTACCCCATCGGCTACAGCCTGGAGTGGCTCGTGTTCCGCCCCTTCCATCGCCTGGTTTCCGAGCCGATGCTGGCGCCGGTCTTCGGCCACCGTCCTCATACGGACGATGCGCCCATCGGCACCAGGAACTACTAGTCGTTCGCCGTCGTCGTCGGCTCGCTAGAGCATTTCGAGCTGCGCAAAGCGCTGCAGCAGCTTCTTGCTGCCGCCGCGCTCGAAGACCACGGTGAGCTTGCACTGCTCGCCGGTACCTTCCACGCGCCGAATCACACCGACGCCGAACTCCCTGTGACGAACCCGGGCGCCGGGCCGGATGCCGCCCGCGCTCTGGGCCGAGCGCGGCGGCGAGGGAAATCGCCGCGCGCCACGCCAGCCGTCGTCCACCTGCGAGTACGAGTAGTCGATGGTCGGCTCGCCGTCCTCCGCACGCGGGGCGGAGTATTCCTGCTGCCGTCGGTCGAGGAGGTGAGCCGGGATCTCCGCAAGAAAGCGCGAGGGGAGGTTCTCCTGCACGCGGCCGAACAGATGGCGCCGCGCCGCGTGCACGAGGTAGAGCTGCCGCCGTGCCCGGGTCATGCCGACGTAGCAGAGCCGGCGCTCTTCCTCGATGCCCTCGGCTGAATCGGCCGAGCGCTCGTGGGGGAACAAGCCCTCCTCCACGCCAATGACGAATACGAGCGGGAACTCCAGCCCCTTGGACGTGTGGAGGGTCATCAAGGTCACCCGGTCGGGGCTGGCACTGAAGCCGTCGAGGTCGGTTACCAGAGCCATCTGCTCGAGAAACGCCCCCAGACCCGACTCCGGGGCGCGGGCATCGAACTCTTCGGTGACCGTGAGCAGCTCGCGTACGTTGTCGGCGCGCGACTCGCTCTCCGGCGTCGCGCTGGCCAGCAGACGGTCGAGGTATCCGCTCTCCTCGATCACGGTGCGCAGGAGCCCGGTGACCGAGTCTCGCTCGGCGGCACAAAGGCGTCGCAAGGTCTCGGCAAACCCGGCCACCCGATGGGCACTCGCCGCGCTCAGCGGCGCTCCGGCCGGATCCAGGACGACGTCGAAGAGGCTGCGCTGGGAGGCGCGCACGGCCTCGTTGAGGGTCTCGAGAGTGGTGCCGCCGATGCCACGGGGCGGGGTGTTGATGATGCGGGCCAAGCTGAGCCCGTCGAGCGGGTTGGCGATCACGCGCAGGTAGGCGATGAGGTCCTTCACCTCCTTGCGCTCGTAGAACTTCATGCCGCCGACGATGGTGTAGGGCACGCGGGCGCGCGCCAGCTCGTCTTCGAGAGCACGCGACTGCGCGTTGGTGCGATAGAACACGGCGATGTCACCGAGCACGGTGCCGGAGTCGCGGGCGCGCTCGATCTCGTCGCGCACGAACCGGGCTTCGCCGTGCTCGTCGCGGGCGGTGAACAGGACGACGGGCGTCCCGCGCCCGTTCTCGGTCCACAGCCGTTTGCCCTTGCGGCCACGATTGTGCGCGATCACCCCGCCGGCGGCGTCGAGGATGGTCTGCGACGAGCGGTAGTTCTGCTCGAGTCGGATGACCTTCGCTCCGGGGAAATCGCGTTCGAACTCGAGTATGTTGCGCAGGTCCGCGCCGCGCCAGCGGTAGATGGACTGATCGTCGTCGCCGACCACGCAGACGTTCCCGTGCTCGGCGGCCAGCAGGCGCAGCAACTGGTACTGCGTGCGGTTGGTATCTTGGAACTCGTCGACCATCAGATAGCGGAAGGTCCGGTGATAGCGATCGAGCACGTCGGGGTGGTGTCGCAACAGATCCAGAGTGCGCAGCAAGAGATCGCTGAAGTCGAGCGCGGCATTGGCCGCCAGCAACTCCTGGTAGCGGCGGTAGGCCAAGGCGATGCGCTCGTTGTACGTGTCTACCGCCTGGCGTGCGAGCTCGTCGGGCCGCAGGTCGTCATTCTTGGCCCGATCGATGGCGTGCAGCAGGCGTGCCGGGGGGAACAACTGCTCGCTCAGGTTCAGCTCGGCGGCTACGCGCCGGATCAGGGTGCGCTGGTCGGCATCGTCGTAGATCGCGAAGTCCCTCGGCAGGCCGAGGCAGTCGGCGTGGCGACGCAGCAGTCGAGCGCACAGAGAGTGAAAGGTCCCGAGCCATCGCGCGGACTGCGTGCCGAGCAGCCGGTCCACCCGTTCGCGCATCTCCCCGGCGGCCTTGTTGGTGAAGGTGACGGCGCAGATCTGCTCGGGCCGCACGTTGGCGGCGTGCACCAGGTGGGCAAACCGGTGCGTCAAGACCCGGGTCTTCCCGCTGCCGGCTCCAGCCAGAATCAGTAGCGGCCCTTCGTTGTGCAGCACGGCTTCGCGTTGAGGCGGGTTCAGCGTATCGAGATCCATCGCGGCGGCGCACTCTACCAGCCAATCGTGAAAAGGAAAGGCGGGCGTCGGTGGCGCGGGCGCTGCTTGTGCCCTCCCGGGGCGGCTGTTAGCGTTCGCAAAGTGTACCAGCGTAAGGACAGCTTCTACCGCCGAGCCAAGACGTCGGGCTATCGCTCTCGTGCCGCCTACAAGCTGATCGAGCTCGACCGACGCTTTCGTCTCTTCCGGCCCGGGAGCCGCGTGGTGGACCTGGGCGCCTGGCCCGGAGGGTGGTTGCAGGTGGCGGCCGCGCGGGTCGGAGCACGCGGTCTGGTCGTCGGCGTCGATCTGGTGCCGATCGCTTCGCTGCCGCCGCCGGTCATCTGTCTCTGCGCCGATCTCCGCGTGCCCGAAACGTTGACCAGGGTGCGTGAGATCTGTGGCGGCGCCGTCGATCTGGTGCTGTCCGACATGGCGCCGAAGCTGAGCGGTGTTCGCGCCGCCGACGAGGCACGTGCCGACGAGCTGGCGGCATGCGCGTTGAGCACGGCCCAGGAGCTCCTGCGCCCAGGGGGCACCCTGTTGTTGAAGCTGTTCCAGGGCGACGGCACCGCGTCGTGGCTCGTGCGTCTCCGGCAACATTTCGCCTCGGTGAAGACGACACGGCCGGAGGCGACGCGTTCCGGGTCGGCCGAGCTGTACGCCGTTGCCGGTGGGTTTCGGCCTCCGGCCGTCGCCATTGCTTGATGGCGGCAGCCGCCAGGCCCCCGGCGCAACCGAGGTAGCGGAGAGCGTCGGAATCGTACGAGCAACCGACAAGTTTGCCGCCACAAAGTTGTGATGCCGGATCTCATCGGCAAGACCTGGCGTGGCCCGCGCAGTGGCGTGAATTTGGCAGTGCAGCGCCGCAACGACGAGCTGGCGTGGTTTGCTATGGACGATGCGGGGGGAAGTAACTTGTTGACAACTTGGGAAGCACCGTTCCATACTCCGGCCGGCAGTGAAGATGCGGTACCGCAAGGTGGGTGCTGTGCGGAAGTGGAGGACGAGGGGGGATCATGCCTACTGCTGTAGACTGGAAGAAGCGAATCAGTCGCTTACTCACCGTCTCCCTGTCTGACCTGAATCCGTTCAAACGCGACGAGCACTACGTTGCCATCGACATCGGCTCCAGCGTGGTCAAGCTGGTCGAGGTCCGTGCCGGCACCGGCCTGTTGCAGGTAACCGCCGCCGCAACGATGCCGGTGCCGGGCTCCGCCATCCAGAGCAACATGGTGAGCGACACGGCGGTGGTGGCTGAAGTCTTGCGGACGATGATCGAGACCCACGGGGTACGCGGCCACAAGGCGGTGACGGCCGTGCCGGGGCCAGCGGTGATCATCAAGCGCGTCACCTTGCCGGTCCAGAGCAGCCAGGAGCTGGAAAATACCATCCTCTTCGAGGCCGGCAACTTCATCCCCGAGGACCTGGAGAACGTCAACCTGGACTACCAGATCATCGATTATCTCGAGGACGGCAAGCGGATGGACGTGCTCCTTGTGGCCGCCAAGAAGGACATCGTGAGCAGCTACGCCGAGGCGGTGCGCGCCGCCGGGCTCGTGCCGATCGTCATCGACGTCGACTACTTCGCGCTCGAGAACATGTTCGAGCTCAACTACGACCCCACACCCGATCAGGTGATCGCCCTCGTCAATGTGGGTGCGCGCTACTCCTCGATCAACATCTTGAAGAACGGACAGTCGACCTTCACCGGAGACGTGCCCGTCGGGGGACGCGACATCACCGATGCGCTGGTGCGTGATCTCGGTGTCGAGGCCGACGTGGCCGAACGATTGAAGGCCGGCGAAACCGTCGCCGACGTCGATCCGGAGCAGGTCGCGGCGGCGATGGCGCCCGCGGCGGACACGCTGATCGAAGAAATCCATCACGCCCTCAGCTTCTTCTGGACGGCCGCGACCGACGAGACGATCAACGAGGTCTATCTCAGCGGTGGCGCCGCGCGGATGCCGGACCTTGGTGAGCGGTTGAGTCAGCGCATCGAGGTGCCGGTGGCGATTGCCGATCCACTGGCGCGAGCAACGCTGGCGCCGGGCTTGAACGCCGCTCGCCTGCGCGAGCAGGCCCCCGAGTTTGCCGTGGCCATGGGGCTGGCCGTACGTCGGCCGGAAGACAAATGATTCGCATCAATCTGCTTCCCCTCAAGGAAACACAGCGGGCGATCGGGCAGCGCCAGCAGATCTCGGTCGCTCTGCTGAGCCTGAGCGTAGCCTTGCTGATCATGGTCGTGCCGTACGTGATGCAGGGCCGTCAGCTGGCCCGTCTAAACGCTCAGAGCGACCAGTTACAGAAGGAGATCCAAAAGCTGACCGAGCAGACGCGCGAGGCTCGCGACCTCGACAAGAAGAAGCAGGAGCTGCAGGCCAAGCTGAAGGTGATCGAGGATCTCGATCGCAAGCGCATCGGACCCGTTCACGTCCTCGAGGCGCTGAGCAGTGCCGCACCGGAGAAGCTTTGGCTGGTGGACTTCAACGAGGTCAACGGCACCGCCACCTTGACCGGAATGGCGCTCGACAATCAGACGATCGCGTTGTTCATGCGCCAGCTCGGCCAGTCCCCTTACTTTGTCAACGTGGATCTGGTCGAAGCGACACAGGCGACCTCGGGGCGTCGCGCTGCCGACTCCGCCACGGCAGGGTTCCAGCGGTTCATCATCAAGGCGGGCATCGACTACGTCGGGCGGGGCGGAAAGACCGATGAGAAGCCGCCGGCCAACGGCAAGTCAGGTGCGAAGGCGAAGGAGGCCGCGCGCCCGCACTAACGGGACGCGCTGGATGGTGGAGACGGGATTTCGATGAACGCCTTGTTTGCTCAACTCTTGGAGTTGCCGGCGCGACAGCGCGTGCTGCTGCTGGTCGGTTCCGTCGGGTTGCTGTTCTTTCTGTACGCGTACTTTCTGTACTGGCCGCGGGCCCAGGCGATCAGTGATCGGCAGGCTCACGTCGAGGAGATGACCCGGAACCGGGACCGGATGACGGCGGTGGTCGCGAACCTGGAAGGGGCGCGCAAAGCCGTCGCCGACCTCGACGCCTCCCTCAAACAGGCCGTCTCGGAGCTCCCGGATACGAAGGAGATCCCCGACCTTCTCAGCAGCATCTCCTCCGTCGGTCGCGAATCAGGCCTTGAAGTCGTTCAGTTCCGGCAAAAGCCGGAGCGACCCGCGGACTTTTACGCCGAGGTGCCGGTAGAGGTGGTGGTGCGGGGCACTTTCAACCAGATCGCCACGTTCTTCGACCGGGTCAGCCGCCTCACGCGCATCGTCAATGTCTCGGGGATCGGGATGAAGCTGCCGACGCACATGGAACAGGATCCGGTAGTCCTGGATACGTCGTGTACGGTGACGACGTTCCGCTTCCTCGACGAGGCGGAACGCGAGCGGATCGCGAAGCAGCGCGAGAAGAAGGGCAAACGATGAGGCGCTGGGTGGTGGTCGCGATGATCGTGTCGCTGGCGGGAGCCGGTGCCGGCTGGGCACAACCAGCGCCAGCTCCGGCGACTCATTCCGAATTCGAGCCGCAGGCGGGGATCAAGCCGAGGGCCGTCCCCGAGGCGCCGCCATATGACCCGAAAGGGAAGCGCGATCCATTTCGTCCCTTCATTCTGGATCTGCACGCGCAGCAGCCGCGCGAGCCGGGTACCCCGCTACAACGGTACGACATCGGTGAGTTGACGCTGGTGGCCGTGCTCTGGGAGGTGAGTCCGCCGCGGGCGATGGTCCAGGACAGCAGCGGCATGGGGTACATCATTACCGTGGGTACGCTGATCGGCCGCCGCGATGGAGTGGTCAAGGCGATCGAGCCGAATCGCGTCGTGGTGGAGGAGCGAGTGCTCGACTATTACGGCCAAGAGCAGACCGCTGATACGGTCATGGAACTCCCGAGCGATCGGGGGACCAAACAGCGGGGGCGGGAGCGACAATGATGCGAGGGGTGTGTTGGACCAACGTCGTCTGGGTGGGTTGTCTCGTCGCCTTGGTGGGAGGCGCCGCCGGTTGCGCCCGTCCGAGCCCGGTCATCGAGGCCACTCAAACCTCTGAAGCAACCGCCGCAACGGAGGCGCCGCTGCGCTCTGAGGCGATTCCGGCGGCGGCCGCGCCGGCGGGCGCCGTCGTGGCCAAGGGAAAGCCGGGCGAAATGCTCTCCGTGAAGGAGATCAAGCTGATCGAGGACAACGGCCAACGCGGCATCTTCGCCAAGCTCAGCGCGCCTCCGACCAGCTTGAACCATTTCGTTTTGGAAAACCCGTCGCGCATCGTGGTGGACATCTCCGGGGCGGCGGTGTCGGTGCCCCGGGCCGAGCGCTTCGCGGTGAACGACGCCGTCGTCTCGCAGGTGCGCCTGGCCCAGCACGACCACAACCTGCGCATGACCATCGACCTTCACGGCAAGGCGGTCCCGGCCTTTACCGTGAACGACTTGAACGATACCGTGATCGCGTTTCTCGGCGAGCCGCAGGGCAATACCGAGCCGGTGCGTGAACAGATCGTCTACACGCAGCAGCCGCGGCGCGTCGAGGTGGCCCAGGCCGCGCCGCCGCGACCGATGCCCGCACCGGCAAAACCGCCACGAGCCGAGGTGGTGCGGGCCGCTGCGCCACCCACGCGGGCGGCGCCGGTGGCGGCGAGGCGGGGCGACGAGCTCGGCTCGCTGCGCCATCGCAACTACGGCGGACCCCACGTTTCCCTGGACTTCAAAGATGCCGACGTGCACAACGTCCTGCGCCTGCTGGCCGAGGTCAGCAAGCTCAACATCGTTGCCACCGGCGACGTGAAGGGCAAGGTGACCCTGCGCCTGTTCGACGTCCCGTGGGAGCAGGCGCTCGACATCGTGCTGCAGGTGCTCGGCTTGGAGAGCGTGCAGGAGGGAAACGTCATCCGAATCTCCACCGTGGAGCGTCTACGCAAGGAGCGTGAGGAGTTGCACCGCGCGCAGGAGGCGGCGCGAGCCGTCGAGCCGTTGCGCGTGGAGTACATCCGGGTCAACTACGCCAAGGCGGCCAAGCTGGCCGAGGTCATCAGCGGTGCCAACCGGGCCGGCGGTGGCGCCGGGCGCGGAGGCAAGACGGCGGAGGGGATCCTCACGCCGCGCGGCAGCGTGCTGGTGGACGAGTTCACCAATACCCTGATCGTGCGCGACGTACAGCGCGGCATCGACAACGCCCGTGAGCTGGTGCGGCAGCTCGACGTGCAGACGCCGCAGATTCTCATCGAATCGAGCATCGTCGAGGCGACCTCGGATTTCGCTCGCACGATGGGGATCCAGTGGGGCTACCGGGCCTCGGTCGGCCCGCAAACGGGCACGTCCACCGGCTTGAACTTCCCGGGTACCATCAACGCGGGTGGGTCGGGGTTGAACACGGGTAGCGGGGGTGTCCCGTTCATCGCCGATTTTCCGGCCGCGGGGAACTTCGCCCCGGGCGCCGGCAGCGCTCTCGATCTCGCGCTGGGATCGTTGAACGGAGCCAATGCTCTCGACGCTCGGCTCACCGCGCTGCAGGAAGATGGCAAGGCCAAGATCGTCTCGCGCCCGCGCGTGGTGACGCTGAACAACGTCGCGGCGACGATCAAGAGTCTGACCATCCTGCGCGTGAAGTTGCCCAGCACCGGCACGGTCATCAACACCGGTGCTGGCGGTGCCGCGGGATCGGCCAGCACGGCGACCGAAAAGATCGAGACCGGCATCATCCTCACGGTCACGCCGCAGGTGTCCTCGGATGGCTATATCCTGCTCGACATGTTCGCCAAGTCGAGCCAGGCGGACTTCACGCGAACCGTGGACCAGATCCCGACTGAAATCGCGCGCGAGGCCAACTCCCACATCCTCATCAAGGATGGGCAGACCGTCGTCCTCGGTGGCATCTACCGTGACCAGGTCAACGATCAGACCAACTCCATGCCCTTCCTCGGTCAGATCCCCGGGCTGGGTTGGCTGTTCAAGAACGTCAACAACACCGACCGTCGCGAGGATCTGCTTGTTTTCCTGACGCCGCGGATCCTGGGCGGAGTTCACCCGGGCCTGCCGAGCGCCGAGAATCTGTGGCTGCACCGCGAGGACAGCGGGGCGGGTTGGTAGAGGCCCGAGTCGAGGAAGTGATGGCTGGCAACGGATGGTCAAGGTGATCCTCACGGGCTTCATGGGCACGGGCAAGACGGCAGTGGGCCAACGCCTGGCACAACGCCTCGGCGGCGCGTTCGTCGACACCGACGCGTTGATCGAGAGCGCCGAAGGCCAGACCATCGAGCGGCTCTTTGCCGAGCGCGGCGAGGCCTACTTCCGCGCCGCGGAGCGGCGCGCCGTCGAAGCGGCCGTGGCGATCGCCGGTGGCGTGATCGCCACCGGCGGCGGCGCCATCGTCGACGAAGAAAACTTCCGTCGCTTGCATGGGGCCGGGCCCATCGTCTGCTTGAGCGCGAGCCCCGAGGTGATCCTGACTCGCGTTCGCGCCGACGGGGTTGCGCGTCCGCTGCTTGCGGGTGCGGATCCCGCGGCCCGCCTGCGGAAGTTGCTGGCGCAACGCGCGGCCGCCTATGCCAAGGCGGACTTCAGCGTCGACACGTCGGCGATCGACATCGAGACGGTTGTGGAGCGGATCGTGGGCTTCCTGGCCTCTTGGCGACGGAGGGAGAGTGATATCCCCGGAAATTCAATGTCGTGAGGCAACGCGGACCGTGGCCCCCGAAACCGTCACCGTCGCGCTGCCTGACCGATCCTATCCGATCGTCATCGGCGATAATTTGCTCGACAGCCTCGGCCAGCGGCTGGCTTCGATGCAGCTCGACGCCAGGGCGGCGGTGGTGACGAATCCGATCGTACGCCAGCTCTATGGCTCGCTCGTGGTGGAGAGCCTGGCCCGTGCGGACTTTCAGCCTGTCGTGATCGAGATACCCGCGGGCGAGGAGCACAAGAATTTCGCCTGGCTCACCTTTCTCTACGATCGGCTGCTGGAAGCGCGGCTCGAAAGGAACTCGGCCGTGATCGCGCTCGGCGGCGGAGTGATCGGTGACCTGGCGGGTTTTGCCGCGGCCACCTTCCTGCGTGGCGTACCCTTCGTCCAGATTCCGACGACGCTCCTTGCCCAGGTCGACTCCAGCGTCGGCGGCAAAACGGGGGTGAATCACCCGCAGGGGAAGAACCTGATCGGTGCCTTCTATCAGCCGCGCCTGGTCTTGGCGGACGTCGGCACGCTGCGGTCGCTGCCGCGCCGTGAATTCGTCGCGGGCCTCGCCGAAGTGATCAAGTACGGCGTGATTCTATCGCCAGACCTGTTCGACCTACTCGAGACAGAGCTGTCTCGTGTGCTGGCGTTGGATCCGGCGCCGCTCACCGAGGTCATCCGAATCTGCTGCTCGCTCAAGGCCATGGTCGTCGAAGACGACGAGCGCGAAACTGGTTGGCGCTCGATCTTGAACTTCGGCCACACGATGGGCCATGCCGTGGAGAGTCTGACCGAGTACAAGCAATTTCTGCATGGCGAAGCCGTGGCGATCGGCATGGCGTTTGCTGCCCGTCTGTCGAGTGCGCGCGGACACTGCAGTGAAGAGACTGTTATGCGTATCATGCGGTTGCTGAAGCAGGCGGGACTTCCGGTGGAAATACCACCCGGGCTGACGGCAAAGCAGCTGGCCCTGGCGATCGAGGCTGACAAGAAAGTGTCGGGCGGCAAGATCAAGTTCGTTTGCATCAGCGAGATTGGTCGCACCGTTTTCGATCGGCTCGCGGCGAGCGAGATTGCGCAGATGACGACGCGGTGAAGCGCGCGGGACGAGAGTTGGAGGGGCTCATGAGGTGGTTGTACACAATGGCGACAACGGCGCTGGTGGCGGCGCTGGTGGTGGGTTGCGGCAGCAGCGCAGGGGATCGGCTGACGTTGCAGTTCATCACCTTCCAGGACCCCCAGAATGGGCAGACGGACTCCATCAATGGTACTGCGGCGGAGGTGGATATCGTCCCGGACCAATGCACGGACGGTTCCTTCGAGCCCTTCGGCGAGACCCAGGCCACGGCCGTCCTGATGAACAACGGCGGCTCGGACATCCAGTTGGACCAGGTCAAGATCAACACCAGCGCGGCAGGATCCGCCCCGGTGACGCGCAACATAACGAAATTGCTTCAGGGTGGACGCTGCTCGAACAACGCGTCTCAGCAATGCGCGGCGGATGCCGATTGCGGCGGCCTGGCGGGCGGCGGCACCTGTATGCATAGCGAAACCGACGTTACCTTTCTGCTGTTCGATTTGCAGACGAAGCTCCAGGTGTCTCCGGGCACTTTCGACATTCCGATTTCGTTCTCCGGCGTGGATGCCAGCGACAGCCGCTTCACCGTGCAGACGCACCTGACGGTGACTTTCGCGCATTTCGACAACTGCCCGTAACATGGATGCGCAAGGGATCCGCGGGAGTGGGGAGGGACTGCTAATGATCCGAAGGATGGCGCGGACCGCGGGCCTGTTGCTGCTCGCGATATTGTTCACGGCCTGCGGCGGTGGCGGTGGCGGCGGCGGCGGAAGTGCCGCGAACCCGACCCCCCCGGTGCGCAATGAGATCACGGATCCGACCGGTCGTCTCACGCTGGCGATCGATTCGTTGGTCCTGTCCGTTCCGGACGATCCGTCGACTCCTGTCGACGAAACCAAGACCAAGTTCACCGTCACCGTGCGCGATGGCAACGGGCGTCCGTTGTCCGGCCAGAACGTGCTGGTGACGACCGCCGACGGTGGCGTGCAAGTCAGCTACGGCCAGAACCCGACCAACAGCAACGGCCAGGCAACGGGCACGTTGAACGCGACCTCGAACGTGTCGAGTGGCCTGGTGCGGGTCACCGCCTCGGTGCCGGAGCAGGGCCTTTCGGTCTTCATGAACGTTCGTGTGATCCTGCTGCCGCCAACGGCCACGCCCACGGCGCTTCCGGGGCAGGCGACGCCGACGCTCCAGCCCGGGGCTCCCACGCGCACGCCGCTGCCGGCCTCGCTGGTCCGCACCATCGTCATGGAGACCAGTCCGTTCACGGTGAGCTCGACCCTGGGCGGAACCCTCACGGTGACGGCCATTGCCTTCGACGAAAACAACCAGCCGGTGAACAACGTCGAGATTCTGTTCGACTTCTCGCCCAAGCAGGGGCTGCTGCGGCCGGCGACCAACGTCACGCGTACGATCGACGGCCAGGCCGGCGTGGCGCAAACGACGATTACCTACGACCCCAACACCGCGACACCCGGAAAGGTGACGGTGAGCG
Source organism: uncultured Binatia bacterium (SeqCode) (assembly GCA_964648215.1). Classification (GTDB taxonomy): domain Bacteria; phylum Desulfobacterota; class Binatia; order HRBIN30; family JACQVA1; genus CAZYMF01. The sequence continues at coordinate 34,130 of CAZYMF010000002.1, forward strand.
CGGTCGCGGGCAGCGTGCAAGGCTCGATCACCTTCGACGTCGTTTCCGGCAACAATGCCAAGCCGGTCGCCACGCTGCTCCTGCAAAGCAGCTGCGCCAGCATTGGCACGGACAACGGCGGCCAGACGACGCTGAGTGCCATCGTCTTCGACGGCGACAACAATCCGATCAACGACGTCAACGTGCTCTTCCTCACGACCGTCGGCGAGGTCATTCCGCTGACCTCGCGAAGCACGACGGCGGGCAATCAGAACGGTGTGGCGCGGGCCACGTTGACGATCCCTGCGGGGACGCCGGTTCTGGTCGACTCGACCGGGAAAATTGCTCCCTACACGATCTCGGCCCGTGCCGGTGGGGTGACCGGCAGTGTGCAGGTCTACGTCATCCCGGGCCGCAATAGCTGTTCGGGTGCCGGCGGCACGACCGAGCCGGGTGAGCCAGCGAGCATTACTCTCGGGGCCAGCCCGACGCGGGTGCGTGCCCGTGGATCAGGCGGTCGTGAGCTCTCGAACATCGCCGCCACGGTCTTCGACAACGGTGGCAACCGGCTGGAGGGCGTCGACGTCACGTTCTCGGTCGTGGCTCCCAGCGCCAGCGGCGCCGCGCTGGTGCCCAACAACCAGGGGGCTCTGACGCAAACGAGCGACGCGGCCGGCAACGCCCAGCTCCAGATGCGTTCCGGCACCGGACTCGGCACCGTGACTATCCAGGCCGAGGTCGTGGCCGATCCCAGCAAGGTCCCGGGAACCGAGCCGTGCCAGGCGTCCGTCAACCAGGGGAGTCAGTGCATCATCGCCACCCGGCCGCTGGTCACCGTGACCTCCGGAAATCCCGGGCGGGTCGCCCTGACGATCAACAACGTCTACATCGACCTCAACGACGGTTCGCTGCTGACGACGGTGTCGGCGATCGTCACCGATGCGCAAGGGAACATCGTCGACGACGGCATTCCGGTCTTCTTCGAGGTCGTGGTCGACCCCAATGATCCGAGCGACCCGGGGCGCCGCATCGGCGTCCAGGGGTTCTCCAGCACCAACGAGGCGGCCCCCTGCGACACGACGCAGTTCAGCAGCCAGACGGGTCTTCCGGTGACGCCCGAGCCGGGCGACGCGATCACCTGTCTCAAGTTCCCGCCGAGTATGGCTGGGAGCAACATTCAACTGCGGGCTCAGTCGCAAGATGCCGAGACCACCGACACGCTGACGCTGCCCGGGAGCGTGCGCAACCTGCTCTTGTCGGTGCAGCCCAAGACCGCGGTGGTCACCGCAACCGACTCCGCAACGGTTTTGGTTTCGGTCGATGCGTTTGATTCACTGGGGAACCCCGTGCGCAACGTCCAGATGCGCTTCCTCTCCGATACCGGGATCTTCGATGATGGTCCGATCGGCCTGACCGACGCCGACGGCCACGCGGCCGTGCCGTTGACGATCCCCGCCGGAACCAGCGCCGGGACGGTGTCGGTCCAAGCGCTGGGTGGTGGGACATTGGGCCTGAACACCACGTTTGACGTCACCAACCAGGGTGGCGGTGGTGGCCCCGCGGGTACGCCGCAGGCGATCGACTTCATCAGCGCCCAGCCGGCCACGATCGGCGTCAAAGGCTCCGGCTTTCCGCAGCAGTCGGTCGTTTCGTTCCGCGTGACGGACAGCCTGGGAACCCCGCTCAGCGGTGTCACCGTTCATTTCTCGATCACCGGGATCGGCGGCGAGACCATCACCCCGAGCGAGGACGCGACCGACGGCAACGGCATCGCGATGGTATCGATCACCAGTGGCACGCGTTCGGCTCCCGTGCGTATCACCGCCTCGGCCTCTCGCGACAACAGCGGGTCGGTCGATATCGTCACCCAATCCGACGCGGTCAGCGTCGTTGGGGCGCCGCCCACGTTCAACCGCTTCAGCCTGGCGGCGCAGTACCTCAATGTGGCCGGGCGGGTGACGTTCGGCCTCCAGGATTTGATCAGCGCCTTCCTCAACGACCGCTTCGGCAACCCGGTGCCGCCGGGAACCGCCGTGAGCTTCATCACCAACGGCGCCAGCGTCACCAACCCGCTACCGACCGATTCCTCGGGGCGCGCTAGCGGGACGTTGCTCACCGAGGGCAAGTTTGTCGGCCTGCCGCCGTCGGGCATCGTCACCGTGCTGGCTACGACGCGCGGCGAAGAGCCGTTCATCGACACCAACGGAAACGGTGTCTACGACGTCGGCGAGCCGTTCACGGACATTCCGGAACCCTTCATCGACTACAACGGTAACGGCAAGTACGATCCGCCCGAGCCGTTCACCGACACCAACAGCAACGGGCGGTGGGACCAAGGTGAGCCGTACACCGACACCAACGGCAACGACCAGTACGACGACAATCGCTTCGAGACGTTCATCGACGTCAACGGCAACGGCGTCTGGGACGAGGCCCAAAGCCCGAACCAGTGGCAGAGCGACGCGGTGATCTTTGCGACCCTCGACGTCACGTTCTCGGCAAATACCCTGGTCTTGCTCGATCCGCAGACGTTCACCATTGCCGACGGCGGCAGCCAGAGCTTCTCGCTGTTCGTCGGTGACGTGAACTCGAACCCGCTGGTGGGTGGCTCGACCATCAGCGTCAGCGTGGTTGGTTCGGATGCCCGTCTGGTCGGCATCCCGAGCTCGATCCGCCTCCCCGATTCCGAGTCCTACAACGCCGTCATTCCGGGGTTGAACCAGTTCGACTTCCAGGTGGTCGACGACAAACCGGGGACGCGCACGACACCGCAGTCGGTGACCGTGAACGTCAACGTCCAGTCCGACAGCAGCACTTCCGGCGCCGGTGGCAACGGCAGCGTGTTCGCCTCAGCCAACGGTACGCTCGAAGCGGTAGCGACTCCGCTGCCGACGGCGACCCCGACGGCGACCCCGACGGCGACCTCGACCGCAACGTGGACCGCAACGCCGACGAATACGCCGACCAATACCGCGACGCCGACGAACACCGCGACGTCGACGCCGACGGCAACACCGACGAGCACTTTCACCGCGACACCCACCAATACACCGCCGCCGCGTTCGCTCGTGTTCGTCAGCGCGCAGCCGGCGAGCATCGGCGTGCAGGGCTCGGCACTGCCGCAGCAGGCCACGCTGACCTTCCGGGTCACCGACGCCGTCGCACAGCCGATTCCGGGAGTGCCCGTGCAGTTCACCCTCACGTCGCTGGGCGGTGAGAGCATCGCTCCGTCTCAAGCGACCTCCGATAGCTCGGGGCTGGTGCAGACGGTTCTTACGAGCGGCAATCGCGCGACCTCGGTGCGCGTCACCGCAACCGTGGTTGGCAGTCCGTCGGTCACCACCCAATCGACGGCGGTCAGCATCGTCGGCGGCGAGCCGGTGGCGAATCGGTTCAGCATGGCGCCGCAGTTCGTGAACATCGCCGGACGGGTGAGCTTCGGTCTCCAAGACGTGGTCACGGCTTTCGCCAACGACCGCTTCGGCAACGCCGTGGCCCCGGGAACGGCGGTGACCTTCCAGAGCGACTTCGCCAGCTTGGTGGACGTGAAGCCCACCGACGCCCAGGGCCGAGCCCAGGCGACCCTGCTGAGTGAAGGGCAGGTGCCGCCCGACGGGATCGTCACTCTGCTGGCGTACACGCGCGGCGAGAAGGCGTTCACCGACCTCAACGGCAACGGTGTGCCCGATCCGGGCGAGCCGGTGACTCCTCTGCCCGAGCCCTTCTTCGACAAGAACGGCAACGGCACGTGGGATCCGGGTGAGGAGTTCGTCGACCTGAATGACGACGGCGTCTGGAACGCCGATCAGGAGCCGGTTGGACAGTTCAGCAATCAGGTGTTGGTCTTCGACACCTTCCGAGTGACCTTCTCGGCGGGTACGATCGCGACCCTGCAACCGAGCAGCTTCAGCATTCCGGATGGCGGATCGCAGAGCTTCACACTGACGCTCGGCGACGCCGACAACAACCCGCTGGTGGCGGGAACCACCGTGGCCGTCGCCGTGACGGGCGGCATCACCCTCCAGGGCCCGTCGAGCTTCACGCTCACCGATACACAGAGCTTCGGTCAGATCCTGGACGGCGTGAACCGGTTCACCTTCGCCGTGGCCGACTCGCAGCCGGGTCAGGGTGATCAGGCGGCACCGGTCTCGGTTACCGTCACCGTGACCTCCCCGTCTGGGGCTGGTGCTCCGGGTGCCAATGGCAGTACCAGCGTCTCCAGTAACGGCACGTTGCTGCCGGTTCCGGCGACGCCGACGCCGACTGCAACGCCGGCTTCAACGCCGACCGCAACGCCGCCGCCTCTGGTGATCGCGCCGACCCAAGCCTTCCTGGCCGCGGGCTCCGGCGCTCCACCGACCGGCTGCAACGGCGCCACTCAGACGTTCGTCGTGACCGGCGGCACGCCGCCGTACACGGTGTTCGGTGGCGGTGGGTGCGTCAGCACCGCTAGCGTTCCGACCTCGGGCGGATCGTTCATCTTCACCGCCGGTGACCAACTCGGCAATTTCACGGTGACGGTAACCGACGCGCAGGGGAAGACCGCCTCGGCCGGAGTTTCCGTACTGGGGCCGCCGACACCGACGATCACCCCGACACCCCTGCCGACGAACACCCCGCTGCCGACGAACACGTTGCCGCCGACCGCGACGGCAACGGTGACGCCGACGACCACGCCGACGGCGGCTCCGGCCTCGATCCAGTTCATCAGTGCCGCGCCGGCTACCATCGGCGTGCGCCAGTCGGGCCTGGCGGAGCAGTCCCTGCTGACCTTCAAGGTCACCGACGGGCTCGGAAACCCGGTGGTGGGCTTCCCGGTTCAGTTCGAGCTGACCGGGATCGGGGATGAAACGATCAACCCGCTGGCGGCTATGACGAGCGCCGGCGGATTGGTGCAGACCACGCTCACCAGCGGCACGCGAGCCACCACGGTGCGCGTGAGCGCCCTGGCCGACAGCGACGGCAACGCCACTCTCGATCTGTCGGCGCAGTCCACGGCGGTGGCAATCTTCGGTGCCCCGCCGGTACAGAACCGCTTCAGCCTGGCCGCCGATAAACTGAACGTACAGGGGCGCAAGACCTTGGGTATCCAGGACACAATCACGGCCTTCGTGAACGACCGTTTCGGCAACGCGGTGCCGCCGGGAACGGTGGTGAGCTTCACCAGTAACGGAGCGAGCGTGGTCAGCCCCACGACCACCGACGCCTCTGGAGCCGCTACCGTCAACTTGGTCACGGAGGCCCAGATCCCGCCGAGCGGAATCGTGCAGGTACTTGCGTTCACTCGTGGCGAGGAGCAATTCCTCGACAACAACGGCAATGGCGTTTTCGATCAAGGGACCGACACGATCGTCGGCGACAACTTGCCCGAGCCGTTCATCGACTTCCGGCCGTACCCGCCACTCGACGCCGGCTGCCCGGTCTCGGCGCCCAGTGCCAAGTGCAACAACCTGTTCGATCCGAGCACGCTCTTCGAGCTGTTTATCGACAGCGGCCCGAAGAACGGGATCTGGGATGCCCAGGGTACCTCCGGGGTCTGGGACAACAACATCCTGGTGTTCGGCACCTTCCCGGTGACCTTCTCCGGAGACCTCCAGACGCCGGTGATGGCCCCGAACACCTTCGCCATCGGTAACGGCGGGTCACAGACGTTCACTCTCGAGGTCCACGACGATCTGCTCAACCCGCTGGTCGGCGGTTCGACGATCACCATCACGGCGGGCAAGGCCCAAGTGTTGGGCGGATCGATCACGGTGCCGGACGGCGAGTCGTTCAATCAGTTGGTGTCGGGTTTGACCCAGTTTGCCTTTACGCTGGCGGACGCCAACCCGACCGATACGGATCCGCCGGATGCCGTGAACGTGGTGGTGACCGTCTCCTCGCCGAACGGCAGCGGTAGCTTCACCATCGGCAGCGGAACCGTGGACTGAGGCATCTCCTCCCGACCGGAGCTACGGCTGGCCTCTTGCGGTCAGCCGTAGCTCCGCCCCGATTCGGTCAGCTGGAATTGCGCCCGCCCCCTCTGCTACACGAGCCGCATGGCGATTCGAACCAAGCGGGCGGTATTACCCCGGCGCGTCCTTGTCCTTCACGGCCCCAATCTGAATCTGATTGGTACCCGCGAGCCCGAGGTCTACGGTCGCAACACGTTGGCCGACATCGACGGGCGGCTGAACGAGCTGGCCGACGAGCTCGGGGTGAACATCGAGAGCTTCCAGTCGAATAGCGAAGGGGCCCTGGTCGACCGCATCCAGGCGGCGCGGAATCAGGTCGCCGGCATCCTGATCAATCCGGCGGCCTACACGCACACGAGCGTTGCGTTGCGAGACGCGTTGCTGGCCGTGGATGTCCCCGTGGTCGAGGTGCATCTGTCGAACGTGCACCGTCGCGAGGAGTTCCGCCATCGCTCTTTGATCGCCCCGGTGGCGGTTGGGCAGATCCTCGGCTTCGGTGCCGACAGCTATCTCCTCGGACTGCGGGCGCTGGTGGACCTGCTGCAGAAGCCGTCTCGGACCCGGCGCTGATCAGCTCGACGTCGGTCGCGGAAGGTAGGAGGTCTTCAGCCGTCGCCGGCCCTCGTGCCGCTCGATCGCCAGCTCCAGCAGGCGTGAAATGAGATCGCGGTAGGGTAGCCCCGAGACCTCCCACAGCTTGGGATAGACGCTGATCGTCGTAAAGCCCGGAATGCTGTTGAGCTCGTTCACGTACAGCCGTCCGTCGTTGCGGTCGAGAAAGAAGTCGACGCGGGCCATCCCCGAGCATTCGAGTAGCTGAAAGGTCCGCACCGCCAGCTCGCGCACGGACGCGGTCTGGCTCTCACTCAGGGCGGCAGGGATGACGAACCTCGCTCCCGATTCGTCGATGTACTTGGCCTCGTACGAGTAGAACTCGGCCTGTGGGCAGATCTCGCCCGGTAGCGAGGCCTCGGCCGCATCGTTCCCCAACACCGAGCATTCGATCTCTCGCGCATCGATCCCCTTCTCGATCAGGATCTTCTCGTCGTAACCGAGTGCCTCGGTGACGGCCCGGGCCAGGTCGGCCTCGCTCTTCACCTTGCTGACCCCCACGGAGGATCCCAGATTCGCCGGTTTGACGAAGAGCGGATAACCGAGCGCCGCCGCGGCTTGGTGAACACGGTCGGGCGCCCGTTCCCACTGCCGACTCGAAACCGCCTCGAACGGCACGATCGGAATTCCGCCGTCGCGCAGCAAGCGCTTCTGCACGTCCTTGTCCATGCCGACCGCCGAACCGAGCACACCGGCGCCGACGTAGGCGATGTCCGCCAGCTCGAGCAGTCCTTGCACCGTGCCGTCCTCACCGAACGGGCCGTGCAACACGGGGAAGACGACGTCCAGTGGGCCGACGGCCGGGCGAGATCGGCCCGTCCCCGCGTCCACCAGCGCTCCGGCAGAAGGCACCGGGGCCAGCAGGATCTCCGCGGCGCCTCCGCCGAGCGCGGCCAGTCCACGACTGGTCAACTCGAGGAACGCCGGCTCGTCGACCACGTGCCAATGTCCGTGGCGATCGATGCCGAGAAGGGTGACGTCGAAGCGGCTCCGGTCGATGGCTTGAACGATCGAACGAGCCGACCGCAGCGAGATCTCGTGCTCGCTCGATCTGCCGCCGAAGATGATGCCGACCCGCAGCTTCTTCATGAGCCTCCTGGCGCGAGCCGCGATGTATAGCACAAGCGGGCGATGAGCTCACTCCGCAAGGGCCCTTCCACGATCGTGAGAACGATCCTCTTGCAACCGGCGTGACCCTGTGGCTTACTATGCCCATCCCGAAAGAGAACCCAGTGATCTCGATGCGAACTCAAGCCCATCGTAACACCCTGCAGACGCGACGCGACGCGTGTGCGTGCCGTTGGCACGTGGACGCGGTGGTGTCGCGCTCGGGCATGGCGGCGATGGTAGGCGTGGGTACGCTTTTCACCGCCAAGATTAACCCGAGTGGAACGCCCGGTGGCCATCCCAATGAGGGGGAAGCTTAGAAGAGAACCAAAACCCTTTGCGGATAAAGAGGCCACCGGGATCAAACCCGGTGGCCTTTTTATTTGCCCTCTGCGCGCCACAGAGGGCACGGACCACGCGCTCGACCGGCCGGCGAGCGCGATGACCGATACTGGGGCGACCTTAGGAGGAGGAGAGACATGTCACAGATCGATGCTCAGTTGGTCGCACGGCGGCTGCGCGAGGTGGTGGCCGATGAGCCGAAGGCATTTGCCTACGACATCGGTGTGAGCCTGTCGGCCCTGTACAACTATCTCAATGGTCGCGTGCCCTCGACCGAGGTTCTGTACCGCATCGCCCAGTACACGGGCCGGCCGATGGAATGGTTCCTGGCGGGACCGGACGCCGCGGCGATGCAGCTGGCGGGGCAAAACGGAAGCAATCGGGACGACGTCCGCGCGGCCGTCGGTTACTGAAAACCAAAGACCTGCAGCCTCCCCGCCCGGTCCCGGGCGGGGAGCTTCGACTCTGATAGGGGGTGATCGTCATGTTGTGGTGTCCGACCGTGAATCCAGTCCCCCTCGCCTTCGCGTGGCCGGTGAGCACGCTCGTTCTTCCCGCCCTGGCGGTTGTGGTGGCGGTGGCGTTGCTCGCTGTCGTCACCTACAAGACCTGGGCGCCGAAGTCGGCGTACCGCCCCGCGCTGCGCGTCGTTGACGGGGGCCAAAGCGACCTCAACCTCAAGCCGGCCTAGGTGTCGTTGCCTGGGGTGCGGCGACTCCGAAGGGAGAGTCGGATCTCCGGCTCTCCCTTCAGGAAGCAAATCACCGCGCATCGCCTTTGCCATGGTCCGGAGTGCCATTTCGCGCGCCTTGCCAAGGGATTGGCGAGGGATGACGAATTGCGCCCCTCAATTGGACGGGTCCGAACGCCGGCCGCAGCTGTCCGCTGTACCCATTCGGTTAGTTCTCTGAGGTCATGTGGGTGTCTCCTCGTCCGCCTACCCGTTCGGATCGGGCGGGCGCCTCGCTATCCAAGCATCGTCTTTCGTCCATTTTTCAGTTACTTGAGGTGCCTTGTGGTGCACGGGGAGGAATCTTCCCGGTCGTGCGGGCGACTGACGCGTGGTCGCGGTGCTGCATCGGCAGGCATAGCCGTCGCTAGATACTCTGGTCATGCGGCTTCACGGTAGATGGCACGATCTGGGATCGCACGGCTTCTCCCTGCTGGAGATGCTGGCCGTCTTGGGTTTCGCGGCGGTGATCGGCTTGATCGCCGCGCCACAGTTCGCCGGCCTGGTCGGTGAGTACCGGCTCACGAGTGCAGCCAACCAAGTTGCCTTCGAGCTGAGCCGCGCCCGGATGCAGGCCATCGGCCAGAACTCCTACGTGCGCCTTCGCTTCCTCGACGGCAACACGTACGTGCGCGAGAGCAGCACGGACGGGGTGCACTACACGACCGATGACAGTCCGGTGAACCTCCCCAACGGAGTCAAGGCTCTGAGCGACGGTGGGGTGACGAGCTTCAACAAGTCGGGCATGGCCCTCGTGGTGGCCCCGATTCGGCTCAGCGTCGGCCGCGAGTCGAAGACGGTTCGTACCAACTCTCTGGGTCGGGTCACGGTATCATGAGGCGGTCGCGGGGGGAGCGTGGCTTCAGCCTGCTGGAGGTTCTCGCCAGCATCGCCGTATTTGCGGTCGCTGCCGCCGCTCTGGCCACCGCCACCATTGGAACCCTGAAAGCAAACACGAGCAGCCGGGACACCTCGGCCGCCGCGGCACTGGCGCAGGACAAGGTCGAGCGGCTGCGAGCCCTCGATCCGGCCGGCAACCCAGCGGACCTGCGCGCCGGCACCCACAACGATCCATTGAACCCGATGACGCCTCTCGGCGAGGCGGGCGGACACTTCAACCGCTCGTGGACCATCACCTCCCATAGCCCGCAGCAGGGTCTGGCCGAGGTCGTCGTCACCGTGACCTGGAGCCGCGCCGGAGTCAGCCGCTCGGTAAGCTCGGTCACCTACGTATGCGAGAGCACCACGTGCGCGTGAACGGCGCAGATCGGCCGCGTCCGAGCCATCAGACGGGCTTCTCGTTCGTCGAATTGCTGGTGGCCACCACGGTCGGACTGGTGTTGCTCGCCAACATCGGCGCCTTCAGCCGTTTTCAGCTCTTCGCCCTGCGCGATCAGGCAACGCAGCTGCAAATCCAAACGGATGCGCGTGCTTTCGTCGACCTGTTCACGCGCGAGGTGCGGCGAGCGGGCATGAACCCGACGTGCGCCGGCGGCATCTCCGGCATCGTCGAAGCGAGCTCGCGGGCGCTTCACTTCCAAGCCGATCTCAACAGCGACGGTGCCATCGACGGCACGGACGAAGACGTAACCTACCGCTACAACCCCGACACCAACACGGCGCAGCGCACGGCCAACGGGACGACGGATACCCTGCTCTCGGGGTTGGATCTGACCGGTTCGACCATCCGCTACTTCAATGCGGCGGGAGCCGAGCTGGTGCCTTCTGGCACCGGCCTGAACGCCGCTCAGCGGGCCGCCGTGGTGCGCGTTCGGCTCGAGCTGGCGATGGCCGGTCGCGGGATCGACCCGCAGAGCCCCTCGCAGCTCCGCGCTCAGGTTGCCAGTGACGTCGATCTGCGCAACCGCTTCTTCGTCATCTCCATGCCTTGCCCATCGCCGTAGGAGTTGCTCATGCCGCCAGGACGGATACGGTCGCGCGACGAACGGGGGTTCGCGCTGATGTCGACCCTACTGTTGCTCTTGCTCCTACTCACCATGGGAGCCGCCGCTCTCTACTACAGCACGCTCGACCTGCGTTCGACCGCTCACTATGAAACCGGAAACCAGGCTTTCTACGCGGCCGAATCGGGACTCATGCACGCCCTCAGCTCCATCAACCTGGTCGGCGTGGTGAACTTCAAGACTGACATGGCGGATAGGTGGAGCCAGGTCTACGGCGCGAGCCAGAAGAGCATGCCGGGCTACGCGAACATCCGCTACCAGGTCACGTCCACGGCCAGTGCTACGGATCCGGTGAACAGCGGCATCGTCACCGCGGTCGGCCTGTCGCCGCTCGAAGGACGACGCGTGTTGCGGGTGACGCTCACGAAAGGGACCTTCGGCGGCGCACGCGGGGCCATCTACCTGGCCGCCGACTCGGTTTCGAGCACTTTTCGAGGCAACGCCTTCGCGGTGGACGGCAACAATTACGGCGTCAACGGTAACCTTGCCAACGACGGAATCTCCGTTCCGGGCATCTCCACCCGCAATGACTCCGTGACCAACCGTGTGACCGGAAGTCTCAGCAGTCAGCAGATGGACAACGTTCAAGGGGAGGGGTTCAGTAGCGATCCGCTGAAGCCGAGCGTGCTCACCACCGGCGGTCCCGGGGTCGACGATCTGGACCAGATCGTCTCCAATGTACTGGGTAACCCGACCACGGTCACCACGGGCCAGAGAAAGTTCAATGGGAATGCAGCATTCGGCTCGGTGAGCAGCCCGCAGATCACGCACATGACCAACAGCGATGTGCAGCTGAACGGCAATGCGCAGGGCGCGGGTATTCTCGTCGTCGATGGCTCGCTCACCATCAACGGCACGCTCGACTTCGTCGGCTGGATCATCGTGCGTGGCGACACGGTCATCAACTCCACGGCGAGCACGGACGACGACACGGTCGTTCTCGGCAATGCCACGATCTTGGGGTCGTTGTGGACCGGGCACCTTACCGTCACGGTTGGCGGCAGTGCGGTCATCGACTACTGCGACAGCTGCTTGCGTCTTGCCGATCAGACCGGCGGCGCCAACGTCGAGAACATCCCGCGACCGATGCGGATCGTGAGCTGGCAGGAGGTACTCTAGATGATCTCTCGACTCACGGTCCTCAGCGTTCTCGCCGTGTTGCTGGCCGGTCCGGGACCCGCCTTCGCCGGAAGCGACATTCCCTATTGGCCCTCCGAGCAGCAACAACGGCTGCGCGAGGTCGAGCACGACCTGCTCGATGTCCAGCGTCAGCTCGCTGCCGCACGTCTGAACAACAAAGACGAGAAACAAGTCGAGAAGCTGTCCAAACGCTATAGCGAGATACAGGACGAGCGGGTGAAGCTCATGCGTGCCCTGGGGGACTTGCCCGCGGCCAGAAACTAGACGCGACGTCCCGACGACGACGCGCGGTCGCCCCCGGTCCTCCCGGCGGGCGACGGTCGCCGTGACGAGCGCCAACTCGTTGGCGCTCCGCTTGCGGAGTGGGGGTCGCCTCCGTCGCCCCCTTTTGCCCAATTGAATACCGGATGGCAACCCGAACGGCTGTAGATCGTATGCGCCTTTGGTTAATGTTTGTTCCTGGCTGGGCGATTGCGATGTCCTGAGCGGCGGGCGGCATGGTCGGTGTCGCGACTCGATTCCCTCCATATACTGCTGCGCTAGCCCCCTGCGGAGGATGAGATCGATACCCCGGCCCGCCCGGTTGGGCGGGCGCTCGTGGGGTGGATCTTCCACCGGAGCGGCACGTTCCTGGCTTGTCGCGGGAGGCAGAGGCGAAAGACGATGTCGAGCCACTCCGCGATTCTCCGAACCGCAACCGGTTACTCCCTGATCGAACTGCTGGTGGCGGTTTCGCTGTCCGCCATCGTCATGGGCATGGCCGTGCCCCGCCTGCCGCGGCTCTACGGACAGTACGAGCTTAGCAACGCCGCCCACCAGATTGCGGCGGATCTGGTTCGGGTCCGCACCAAGGCCATTGGCCAGAGTAGCCGCTATCGAATCGTGTTCAACAGCGCCGGCTATCAGATCCTCGTCGACGACGGAACCAGCTTCGTGGACGACGGCTCCGTCGTGCCTCTGCCGGCGGGGACCGTCATCCCTTCGCTCCCGGAGCCGCTGACCTTCAGCGCGATCGGCCTGCTGACCAGTGCAGCTACGATCACGGTGAGTGCGGCCTCGGCGAGCAAGCAGGTGAGCATCAACGAGCTGGGGCGGGTGACCGTGCAATGACACGAAAGACCGACGCTGCGGGCTTCTCGGTGCTGGAGGTGCTCGCCGGCATCTCCATCTTCTCCCTGGTGGCGGCCGGCCTTGCGGCGAACAGCATCGCGGCGATCAAATCGAACCGGATCAGCCGAGGGCTGTCCGTCGCCGCGACGCTGGCGCAGGACAAGCTCGAACAGCTTCGCGCCCTGGATCCGAGCACCAACCCCGCCGATCTCACGGCGGGTTTCCACGCCGACCCCAGTAATCCGCTGTCCGCCACGGGGCAGACCGGCGGGCCCTACACGCGGCGATGGACGGTGACCGCGGACACGCCGTCGCTCGGTCTCGCCACGGTCGTCGTCACCGTGAGCTGGACCGAAGGCGCCACACGCACCGTGCGCATGGTGGGATACTTGTGCTCGTCGCAGGCGTGCGTCTGAAATGACTCGTCTGGCGGGTAATCAACGGGGTTTCTCGGTGCTCGAGGGGCTGGTGGCTGCGGGCATGCTGGTCACCGTCATGGCGACCATGTTCGCCTTCTACCGCTACCAGATGTTCAGTCTCGTGGCGCAGAACTCGCAGCTCGATACGCAGCAGGCGGGGCGGGCCGTGCTCGACCTGTTCACGCGCGAGGTGCGTCAGGCGGGCGCCGACCCGACCGCGAGCGGCGCGATCGCCGCCATCACCATTGCCAGCCCGACAAAGCTTCAGATCCAGTTCGATCGCAATGGCAACGGCACGATCGACGCCGGCGAGACGGTAACCTACAAGTACACCTGTTCGAACGGGTTGTGCACGATGTCGCGCACGGTGAGTGGCGGCAGCGAGATTGCCTTTGCCACCAGCGCGCCGACGGGCTCGACCAGCGTGTTCAGCTACTTCGATGGCACCGGGACATTGATCGTGCCGGCCGGGTCGGGGAACACGCTCACCGGGGCGCAGCGGACCTCGGTAAGGCGGGTGAAGATCGCCCTCACCTTGCAGCGCAAGAACCCGGATCCGAGGAGCTCGCTGGTTCTGGCGAGCACCTACGGTGCCAACGTCGACCTGCGAAACCGCTGGATGCGATGACACGGAGGCCCTCGATGCAACCGACCCGCCCGGCTCCGGCACGGAACCAGTCCGGTGCCGCGCTGATGATGACGTTGCTCGTTCTGCTGGTCTTCCTCACGCTGGGTGCGGGGGCGCTGCTCTTCAGCACCTTGGACCTGCGCGCGGCGGCCAGCGACAACACGGGCCACCAGGCCTTCTTCGTCGCCGAGGCCGGCGTTCAGCGTGCTCTGAACGCCATCAACACGATCGGAGTGATCGATTTCCAGAGCGACATCGCGAACTGCTGGGGCTCCTGTGCGGGCACGCGCGCGCCGGTCTGGGGAAACGATCCGCACGCCATGTGGACGGGTGATCCGAAGCTCGCCTACTCGGTGCAAGTGACCTCCGACCCGGCCGACCCGACCGGACGCGGCACGATCACCAGTACCGGCGTGGGCGAGGCCAACTCGCGCCGCGTGATCCGGGTCTCCTTGCAGCGCAGCGCGCTCCCCGGCACCCCGGGCGCCGTGTACGCCGCTTCGGACAACATCTCCCCGCAGTTCAGCGGCAACTCGTTTTTTGTCGACGGCAACGACCACAACCTGTTCGGCAGCCGGGTGGCGGGAACGGGCGCGAAGCCCGGGATCTCGACGCGCAACGACACCGCTACCAACGACACCGTCAGCGCGCTCAACGGCTCCCAGATGAACAACATCCAGGGGCTCGGCTACAGTGCGAGCCCGGCCAAGCCCAGCGTCATGACGACCAGCGGGCCCAGCATCGACGACCTGAATCAGATGATCGACGACCTGCTCACCAAGCCGCACGTGGACTGGACGAGCAACCGGATCAACGCCGGCGACGCCCTCGGCACCATTGGTAGCCCGCAGATCACCTACCTCACCCAGACCGACGTCACCGTCAAGGCGACGGCGAACGGCAACGCCTCCGGCGCCGGAATTCTCGTCGCCAACGGCTCGCTCACCATCAACGGCACCTTCGACTTCGTCGGCTGGATCATCGTGCGCGGCTCGACCACGATCTCGACCACGACCAATTCAGACGGCATGACTCTCGTCGGCACGGCCAACATACTCGGCTCTCTGTGGACCGGCGACTTCAACATCAAGATCGGCGGCAATGCCAACGTCCTGTACAGCAGCGCTGCCATGCAGCTGGCCGGCGGCTCGGGGGGAGGAGGCTCCGCCCCGGCTTCCATGATCGTCACCTCGTACCAGGAGGTATACTGATGCTCGGCGAGAGCAGACGAAGAGGACGTGGGAAGAGGGTCCTGGCCGCCGCGATCCTGTTGCTGTTCGCGGCCACTCCGGTCCTGGCGGCGGACTACTTCCAGCTGCAGGAGGAAGAGGCCAAGCTGGAGAAGCAGGTGGGCGCCTTGCAGCTCGAGGCGTTCCGCGCCCGCCTGGCCAAGGACGACCAGAAGGCCAAGGATCTCGGCAAGAAGCTGGAGAAGCTCGAGAAGAGGCGCGTCGAGGTTCTGCAGGGAATGGGGAAGCTGCCCGAGTAGGCAGGTCCGAGAGCGCCGGCGCTCTCGTTCAGATGAGTCTCTGCCGCACCGCCAGCGCGACGGCGTTGGCGCGATCGGCGGCGCCGAGCTTCTGAAAGCAGCGGCGCAACCGCAGCTTCACCGTTTCGACCGATTGGCGCGTGCGCCCGGCGATCTCCTGGTTCGTCAGCCCCTCGGCGGCGAAGCGCAGGACCTCGATCT
The DNA here is from genome assembly GCA_964648215.1 of uncultured Binatia bacterium (SeqCode). Lineage (GTDB taxonomy): Bacteria > Desulfobacterota > Binatia > HRBIN30 > JACQVA1 > CAZYMF01. Next base: position 49,805 of record CAZYMF010000002.1, read on the forward strand.
CTTGTGCGGTGAGCTCCGCCGCCGTCCGGTAGGAGTCGCGATCCTGCAGCAGCTTGAGCACGTTGGTCTGCAACGCCGGGTCGATCCAACCCAAGCCGGCTGCTACCCGGCGGATCGCCTCGATGAGCGAGGCGCTGGGGCTGCTCTTCAGCACGTAGCCATCGGCCCCGCGCCGTAGCGCCTCGCTGACGTACCCATGCGAGGCATGCATGGTGCACACCAGAATCCGGGTCGAGTCGACCAGATGCTTGAGCAGGCCGATGAGATCGGCTCCGCGGAGCTGCGGCATCTCGAGGTCGACCACGGCCACGTCGGGATGAAGACGTTGAATGTTCTCCAACGTCTCGGAAGAGCCTTCGCCTTCGCCGACCACCGACATGTCGTCCTCGAGATTGATGATCTGCACGACGGCGTTGCGCACCAACGTGTGATCGTCCACGACGAAGACCCGTGTCGAAGGCATGGCTTGCTTTTCTAGCGAGAATCGCCGACGGAGTCGAGCACGCCGCCGCGCGCGGCTCGCCCACTGCCCTGGTTGCGACGTGCCAACGCACGTGCGCGGCTGGCTTCGGTTGCCGTGGGGCGGTCGCGATGGGTATAACCTCGTCGCATGAACACATCGCCAGGATCATTCCGAGTCGTCGCCGAGAAGCGCCCGCTGCCCCAGGGGTCGCGGAGCTCCCACGCCTGCGCCCGGAGCAGGTGGTTGCTGCCGCTGTTGCTCAGCGCTTTTGTGCTGGGCTCCTCTCCGGCGAGCGCTTTCAAATGGCACAGCTGTCCGGCGCCGCCGTTGCCGGTTTATCCATCGGTCTTGGGCGCAACCAATTCGCCTTTCGTCCACCCCGGCCACGAGCTCCACATCATCCTCAACGAGCAACAGGTGGCCCAGAGCGGCGGCTTCAGCCTGACGCCCGACGGCAACGAGATCGCGGTGGTGTTTCACTCCCTGTTCGGCAATTCGGTGGCTCTACCGCCGTTCTCCGCCAGCGCCGTGAGCCCGGCGGTGCTGGTGTTCAACTTTCCCGACGCGGCGACCGAGATCGGCCGGGCACTGGCCGGTCCGGTGGCGATCCGGGTGCACGCCAACGGCAGGCTGGTAGCCTATATCCATTGGGCGGACCTGGTCGGTCTGCCGGCCACGAACGACATCACCTCTCTCGTCCTGCAGGACGCGGCAGACCAAGTCGTCCACGCCGCCCTGGGCGCCGACGGGGACGTCTGGATTCCCGCCAGCTTTCAGGGGGAGCCGATGATCATGCCCACCTGCCCCGGTAACTTCATCGTTCCCCAGCCCTTCTCGATTGCCGGGGCAACCCTGGAGGGGGCATCGCCGACCGGGTTCGAGCCGTTGGCTCACGTCCACGAGATCATCGGCTATCTCGGCGACGTCGTCATCAACGACACCAGCTTCTACGGCATGCTGTACCCGCAGCGGATCCAACCCGTCCACGAGGTCGGCACGCTCGGCGTGTCCATCTGCCGACTCAACGACGCGATGGATCTGGTGCTGCGGCTCAAGGGGCGTCCGGCGTTCATTCGCGCCGCCGACTCACCGTTCCGTGCGGCGGCGCAGAATTCCTCGCCCGTGGCGCTGTACTTGATGGCGTCGCGGCAATGTCCGGGGCAGAGCGCCCAGGCGGACCAATCGAGCGCGTACCGTGACAGCTTCGGCAACAACTGCGTCGACGGTCATCCCAGCGTTCCGCCGGGACTCGTTGGCGCGGGAAAGTAACGGCGCGGCACCAGGGCCAGTAGGACTACACCCACGGCGACGAGACGGCAGGCGGCGAGAAAGAACGGCGCCAAGAAGCTCGCCGGTGCCGGTTGCCCCGGCGCGAAGGTGGCCAGCAGCAACCCCGCTCGCCCGCGCTCGACGGTCACACCCCGCCGATCGATCAGGATGCTCACGCCGCGATTGGCTGCGCGCACGACCGGCAGCCCGCTCTCCAATGCGCGCAGTCGTGCCTGCGCGACCTCCATCCGCACGGCCTGCCGCGGCAGCTGGGCATCGTTGCTCAAGATGAGCAGGGCCTGTGCTCCCGCCCGCACCAGCTCTCGGGCCAGCTCGGGTCGTTCTGCTTCGAAGCAGATGAGCATGCCGAGACGACACGAGCCGGCGTCGAAGATGCTCGCCTGAGAGCCGGGAACGAGGCTGTCGGCGCCGAGCCAGCTCGGTCGCGGCAGGACCCCGAGCGGCCAGTATTCGGCGAAGGGAACGAGTGCCCGCTTGTCGTAGACCTGCAGCGCACCGTTGCCGTCGATCCGGTACGCCGAGTTGTACAGCCTCGGGTTCCAGTCGGATGCCCAACCGATTCGTGGCCCCCCGGCGATCAGCGGTCGGCCCCACCGTTGGCTGAGTCGTTGCAGCTCCCCGCGAAGCTGGCGGTCGACCTCCGGGTAGCCCGGCAACGCGGACTCCGGCCAGACGACGGCGCTCGGTTTCGCGGCGACGGCGCGCTCGCTCGAGCTCTCGTAGCGCTGCAGGACCGCGGCGCTCGAGGCTTCCTTCGGCTCGATGGAGGCATCGATGGCGGCAAGCGAGCAGGTGCTCGAACCCAAGCCGGCCCGGTCGATTTCGACGCGACCAACGACCCCGAGCACGAGGAGGAGACCGGCCGCGCTCACCGCATACCGAAACCGCCGCCAGCGTGTGGCGCGCGCCTCGAGGGCGAGGCCGAGCAGAGCGCCGACGAGCGCAATGGCGAAGGATGAACCGTAACCACCCACCACCCGGGCCAGCTGCAGGAGAGCCGGGCACTCGGCTTGCGTCGCCGCTAGCGACACCCACGGATAGTGTGGAAAGATGCCGACCGTGATCGATTCCCAGGCCGTCCACACCGCCGCGGCGAGCATCGCCGCCGTCAGCCCGCGCGCCCGCGACGTGCCGTGCAGCGCCACGCCGAGGAGCGCGCCGTACGAGGCGCCGCAGAGCGCGGCGAGGGCGAGGGCGCTCGCGTCCGCCAGGAGGGGCGGGGCGCCGAAGTACAGCCGCGTAACCCGGGCGACCCAGACGACGTGGGCGCCGATCGCCGCCGTGAGGCCGAAGAGCGCGCCGACGGTGGCGCTGCCCGACAGTTTTCGCGGGCCGCGCGCGGCCAGGAACAACGGCGCGCAGACCACCCACGCCAGCAGCCCGTCCAGCCGCGCGGCGGCAACGAAGAGCAGCCCGGCCGCCAACGCCAGGAGCCCGGCCCGCCTCATCGGCGAGCGGGTGGGCCCGCCGTGAGCAAGCAGTCCAGGAAAGCGGTCGGGCTCGGGGTCACCGCCCTGGTGCTCGGTGTTGGGCTCGTCTGCCTGATCAACGGCGCCCGGCGGATCGGACATCCGTTCTCCGGATTTCTGCTGGCGAAGAATCGGATCATCGTCTCGATCGGCCGCCCGGCCTGGTCACTGGACCGGGTGGAACGCATTCTGTTCGCGCAGGTCATCGGCGTGAACGGGCACGCGGTCGATGACGCCGGAGCCGTTCGCGCTTACGTGGAGGCACAACCGGTGGACGCACTGGTCACCTACCGCCTGCGCAAGGGGACCGACGTCTTCGTCGAGAAGATCGAGGTCCGACGGTTCGGCTTCGGGGACTTCGGCACGGTGTATGTGACCTTCTTCGTCGTCGGGCTCTGCTTCGCGCTCTCGGGGCTGTACGCGTTTTGGCCGCGCGCCACGCCGGCCCCGGTCTCTGCCTTCGCTTTCTTCGTCTTCTGCCAGGTTGCTGCCCTGGTGCTGCTGACCGGCGGGGACGTCTACGGCCCCTACTGGTTCACCGACCTGTACTTCACCGCGCATTGCCTCACCCCGGCCGCCCTCTTTCACTTCGCCTCTGCCTATCCGGAGCCCATCGGTGATTCGCGACGATGGCGGCGGCTCGCCATCGCGCTGCCCTACGCCGGTGCCCTGGCGCTTGCGGTAACGATCCCCGCGGTGATGAGCGACGCCTCGGTGTTCCTGCCGCTCGTCTACACAGTCTGGCTGCTGACGGCAAATGCCGCGTTGCTCTATCTCGCACGCTTGGCGCTCGGCCTGTGGGGGGCGCGCGACGAGGCATTGCGCGCGAGTCTGCGCCGGGCCCTGTTCGCCATCTTGTCCTCCAGCCTGCTGGCGAGTGTGATCTTCGTGATCTATCCGGCGCTCAAGCAGGCGGTGCCCCCGGTGTTGCTGGTGGCCCCCCTCGCCATCCTGCCGCTCGGCACCGCCTCGGCGCTGCGCCGGGCCGGTACCGCGGTGCAGGTGAAGCGTGCGGCTTCTGTGCGCCTGCGTCTCTCGTTGCTGTTCCTGGGCGCGGTGGAGACCGCGTTCCTCATTTCCGTGGCCATCTTCTGGCTCGCCAACAGCCAGCAGGGTCTGTTCGACGACGTCATTCTCAACCAGCGGCAGCAGGCGCGCGTCGAAAAGTTCCTCGGCGGCACCCACGAGGAGGCGGGGGCGAGCCTGGACGCGATCGACGCGCTGGCGCAGACCGTCGGGGAACGGGCGCTGTCTCAGGCGGCCCGCCGAGCGGTCGACGAGCACGATTGGGCGCAGGCGCAGGCCGAAGTCGAGCGTCTCGGCGCACGCTACCGCACCGTCGCGGCACACCTGGCGGCCTACCGGCGCTGGATCGGCCGACTGGCGATGACCCTGGTGCTGGTGCTGGTGATCGTCGGCGTCGTCCAGGCCGTCACGTTCATGCTGGCGGTGCAACGCTGGCTGATTGCCCCGATCGGGCGCCTGGCGGCAGCCACCGAGGTCATCGCCACCGGCGACCTGTCGCACCGTCTGCAGCCGGACGCGACGGAGGAGTTCGCCGCGCTCGGGCACGCCATCAACGCCATGGCCACTTCGCTGGGCGAGATCCAGCAGCGCATTCGGGCGGCGCAGGAGGCGCGCCACCAGGCGGCGGCGGAGGCTCGCGAAGCGGAGCGGAGACGAGTGGCGCGTGAGCTGCACGAAGGCGTGTTGCAGGATCTCACCGCGGTGAAGCTGCGCTTGGAGAGCGAATTGAAGCATAATCCGGCACTGCCGTTGTGGCCGATCACGGAGGAGTTGATCAGTGTCATCACCGATATCCGCCGTGTCGTCGACGACCTGCGGCCGGCCGGTTTCGCCGCCGAGTCGCTGAACGCGGCCATCGCCGAGCACGCCCGAGCCGTCGTCGAGGCGAGCGGGATCGCCTTGCAGGTCGATCTGCCTTCCTCGCTCGTGGTGCCGGAATGGGCGGCGCGCGACACCTACCGCATCGCCCAGGAGGCGATCGCCAACGCGGTTCGCCACAGCCAAGCCAAGAAACTGACTATCCGTCTCTTCCGGCAGGACGGCAAGCTCACCCTCGAGATCGCGGACGACGGTATCGGCTATGACCCCGAGCGCGTCCCTCTGGGCGGCGGCCTGGTCGGGATGCGCGAGCGCGCCGCGGCGGTGGGGGCCGAGTTCGAGCTCGTCAGCTCACCGGGCATGGGAACGCGCGTGCGGGTCGCCTTCCCGCCCCACCTGTCCGTGGAGCCGCGGCCGCCCGGCCCCGGCGGTGCGAAATCCCCTCATCCGGGGTAGCCGGTCGTCGTCGGGGAGCGCGTTGACCCCCTGCTCTCGGGGCTGTACGCTTCGCGGCGCGAGGAGAACGCGATGGCGGCAAGGTTCACGGACAAGGTGGTGGTGATTACCGGGGCGGCCACCGGCATCGGCGCCGCCGCCGCGCGGCGCTTTCACCAGGAAGGGGCGCGTCTGGTCCTGAGCGACCTCAAGCAGGACGAGGGTGCGGCGCTGGCCCAAGATCTCGGGGCCGTGTTCGTCCACGGCGACGTCACCGATCCGGCTCAGGTCGAGGCGGTGATGCAGACCGCGGCCGACCGCTTCGGCGCCCTGCACGTCGTTTTCAACAACGCCGGCATCGGGACGTACGGCAAGGCGCCCGACCTCGACATCGAAGCCTGGAGACGAGTGATCGAGGTCGACCTGTACGCGGTCTTCTACGGTTGCAAGTTCGCGATTCCGCACCTGCGCCGCGCCGGCGGCGGTGCCATCGTCAACACCGCCTCGATCTCCGGCCTCTTCGGCGACTACGGCCTGCTGGCGTACAACGCCGCCAAGGGCGGAGTGGTCAACCTGACGCGAGCGGTGGCGATCGATCACGCGCGCGAGAACATCCGCGTCAACTGCGTCTGCCCCGGACCGATCGACACGCCGCTGCTGCAGCCGGTCCTCGGCCTGCCGTCCGCCCGGGAGCAGTACGCGGAGCTGGTTCCGATGGCGCGCGTCGGCCGTCCCGACGAGGTGGCGGCCGTGGTCGCTTTCCTTGCTTCGGACGACGCCTCGTACGTCACCGGGACGGCCATGGTGGTCGACGGCGGTGTCACCGCGGCCACCGGGCAGGTGAGCTTCAGCCGCCTGTTTGGGGACTGATCTCCCGCGCCAGCAACAGCGTCTGCGTGCCGCGCCGTCGCACCGTGGCCACACGCGTGCCGGGGGCGAGACCGGGGCGCGGATCGTCCACCTGCACCCCGGCGGCGCGCAGCCGCGCCACGGCGCGGTCGCAGTCGAAGACCTCGTACGCCACGCCCCACAGCCGATCGGCGATCGCCGCTGCCGGTTGATCGGTGCGCATGATCAGCTCGATGGTCATGTCGCCGAGCTCCAGGCCGACGTGGCGCGTTCCCCTGTCGGGAAAGTCGCGACGCCAGCGCTCCGGTACGCGAAAGGCGGCGTCCCACAGGCGCAGCGACGCGTTGAGGTCGCCGGTGAAGATGACCACGTGATCGATCCCCAGACACACCGACGTGTCGTCGGCGACGTTGAGGGCGCGCGGCAGCAGGTGCGGCGGCGCGGTGTGCTGGATCAGCAGCAGCCGCAGGCCGCCCGCGGTGCTCGCATCGATCCACGCATTGCGCCAGGTGCGCCGCCGGCCGCTGCGCTCATCGACGCCGGCGCCGTCGGCGGGATCGGCGACGCGCAGTCCCCGGCCGCGTAACACGTTGGTGGCCGCGTTGATGTCGGCGACCGCGATGGCCAGTCCGAGCGGCTGTTCCGGCCGCTCGTCGAGGACCTCGCGCAGCATCGCGGCCGCCGACGAGCGCGCCTGCGGCTCCGCCGAGAGCAGCTCGAGGTAGGTGTTGTCGAGGCGAAAGAGGGTGTTGCGCGTGCCGTAGGCGGGATGGCTGCCGCGCCACGAGGGGGCGCGCCCGAGAAGCGTCCGATACTCGGCCGTCGCCTTGTCGAGATCGGCGACCGCGAGAACGATGTGGTCGACGGCTTCGAACATGTCAGCGCAGCGGCGGGATCATCTCTCCATGCGCCGCGATCAGGTCGTCGACCAGCGTCCAGATCTCGTCGAGGGTGAGCTCGGCGGCGGTGTGCGGATCGAGCATGGCCGCGTGATAGACGTGCTCGCGTCTGCCCGTCAAGGCGGCCTCGACGGCCAGCGACTGCACGTTGACGTTGGTCATGATCAGGCCCGCCAGCTGCGGCGGTAGCGCGCCGACGCGCGTGGGCTGCACGCCGTTGCCGTCGACAAGACACGGCACCTCCACGCAGCAGCCCGCTTGCAGGTTGTCGATGAGGCCGTCGTTGGCGACGTTGCCGTAGACCACGCGCGGCACGCCGGTCTCCAGGCTGTGGAGGATCAGCGCGCCGTACTCGTGGCTGCGCTCGAGGTCGGCGATGGGCTCGTCGCCTTCGAAGAACGTCTTCATGTCGCCCCAGAACCGGTCCATGAAGTCGCAGCGGCTGATGTACTCGTCGAGCGGCACATTGAACCGCTCGATCAGCTCGGGGCGGTCGCGCCGGATGAAGTAGGGCGTGTACTCGGCGAAGTGCTCGCTCGACTCGGTCACGAAATAGCCCAGGCGCCGGAGCATCTCGTAGCGGACGCGGTTGCTGTCCGGGACGCGTCCCTCTTCGATGACCTGGCGCAGCAGCGGATAGAGGTCCTCGCCGCGGCGCTCGAAGCGCAGGTAGAAGGCCATGTGGTTGATGCCGGCGGCCTGGTAGGTGATCTCCTCGTAGGGCACGCCGATGTCCTGCGCCAGCTGCATCGCCGTGCCCTGCACGCTGTGACACAGCCCGATGGTGCGGATCGGCGTGGCGCGCGACAGCGCCCAGCAGTTCATCGCCATCGGGTTGGTGTAGTTGAGCAGCAGGGCGCCGGGGCAGAGGGCCTCCATCTCGCGGCAGATGTCGATCATCACCGGGATCGTCCGCAGCGCCCGCATGATGCCGCCGATCCCCAGGGTGTCGGCGATGGTCTGCCGCAGCCGGTGTCGCTTGGGGACGTCGAAGTCGATCACCGTCGACGGACGGTAGCCGCCGACCTGGATGGTGTTGATGACGTAGTCGGCGTCGCGCAGCGCCTCGCGGCGGTCGCCGTGGGTGGTGATCTTCGGCTCCGCCCGCACGGCCGCCGCCACCTTCGCGGTCATGCGCGCGGCCGTGTGCAGCCGCTCCGCGTCGATGTCCATCAACGCCAGGTGGCAGCCGGCCAGCTCGGGGAAGAGCAGAATGTCGCCGATGAGGTTCTTGGCGAACACGACGCTGCCGGCACCGATCAGGGCGATCTTGGGTCGCGAGGCCATGCCCTCTCCTATTGCCTTCCACCCTCTTCAGGCAAGCCTTGGCCGAGCTTGGCAGTGGGATGGGATGACCCCTGCTATGGCCCCGCCACTCGTCGCAGCGTGGCGAAGTCCTGTTTGTCGCAAGTCTGGCAGTTGGTGAGGGCGCCGTAGGTCCAGTGAACCTGCGCCGTGCCGGTCCCGTTGGTGCTCAAAGTGAATGCGTAGGCGAATACGTACTGGACGGGTTTCCCGAGGCAGGGAAGCCCTGTGTCCTGGATCAATAGGGGCGGCACCACCGTGCCTCCCGGCCCGACGTTGCCGGTGCCAAGGACCTCGCCGGTGTTCTGATTGACGATGGTGAGTTGGTTGTTGGGCGCGGAGGTCATTTGGTAGTACGCATCCTGGACGCACAGCGTCCGGGGTGGGCGTGGGTCGACGAGGTAACAGCAGGAGATGGTCTCATTCTTCCAGTCGGCGTACCATGTGCCGGCGAGCTGCTGGGCGAGGCCCGTCGGTGTTCGTGTCACCGTCGGCGTCCGCGTCGGCGTGACCGTCGGCGTGTAGGTATCGGTGCGCGTGGCCGAAGGCCGGGGCGTGTTCGTCGGCGAAGGCGAAGGCGTCGGCGTGTCCGTCGGCGTGAACGTGGTTGTCGGCGTGCGGGAAGGCGTTCGTGTTCGCGTCGGCGTGGGGGGGGGCGTGGGGGTGAACGTCTGCGTTGGCGTGCGGGTGTTCGTCGGCGTGCCCGTCGGCGTGGGCGTCCACTCGGGCTCGCGACGGTCGTAGATGTCGTTGAGCAGCAGCAGCTCGTCGAGCGGCGAGAGCACGTGATCCCGGAACTGGTCCGCCTGCTCGCAGTCGGGGAACTGCTGGCTGTCGTACGTCACCACGATGGCGGCGGTCACGTCGGCCGCCGAGCTGCGCCCGTCGCAGTTGGCGTCGGTGATCGGCGGCAGCTGCCCCGTGGCCGGTGACGCGAACACGAGCAAGAGCGCGGCGAGAGCGAAACGCACCGCGCCATTTGGGCAGAAGGAAGTGGAGTTGGCAAGGCCAAAGCGGGG
>CAZYMF010000002.1:59478-81699 GCA_964648215.1 uncultured Binatia bacterium (SeqCode)
AGCGGGGGCCGCGAGTTGGGTTGTCCGCCGCAGATGCCGCCCGCGTCGGGGTGTTCAACCTTGACTGTCTCGCACGCCCATGGAACATTCCCGGGCGAATTTTGCTCGTTTGCGGCTGCCTTGCAGCTTGCCTTCGATTACCCGAAGGCGCCCCGGCGACACGCTCGGTTGAAGGCAGAGGGCCTGGGAGAGGTGAAGGAAGACGATGACAGCCACGCCCGTCAGCCTCGCGCGGTACGGCCGGATCGGTGGCGGACAGTGACGGTCTACCGAACGGCACGCGGCGGCACGCGGCATTCCGACCTACGTTGGTTTCTTTGGATTGCCCTCGCTGTCGGCCTCGGCTGGCTGGCCGGAGGTGTTCCGCCCGCCGCTGCGGCGGAGCAGGGCGCTCTCGGGGTTCAATGGGTGGTTCGTCGCCCCACGACCGCCGCCAGCGCCCGGCGCTCGAAGGCGCGCGCGCTCGCCGACGGCGGGGCGGCCGCGACGTTGCCCCCGGCGGCGAAGACGGTGCGCGTGGTGTTCCGGTCGCAGTCCGGGTTCAGCTGCTGCCTGGCTGTCGACCCGAACCAGGTTCCCGTCGATCCCGCGAGCGGGAGCAGGATTCTCACCCTCGACGGCCTTCCCGCCGGTCCGGGAACGTTCGTCCTGGATGGCTTCCCGGGGTCGTTCGCTCCCGCCCCCGACGGTTTGGCGACGACGTGCGCCACCTCCCCGGCGGGTGTCGGGATGGCGTGTAGCTCGATGCTGGAGACGGCTAGCTTCTCGGGCACGCCACAACAGGTGAGCATCACCTCCGGCCAGCGGTTCACCGCCCCGGCCGGCGAGTTGACCCCCGTTCCCTTCGTCCTCGACGGCACCCTCAGCCCGGGCCCGGCGACCTCCTTGCTCAGCCCGGTTGCGGTTCAATTCACGGTGGCGGATGCCGACACCGGGATCGACCCACGAAGCGTCGTGGTGCGGCTGTTTCGCGCTGCACCACGGCGCGCCTCGGTGCTCCTGACGCCCTGCGATGACGCGACGGCGACCCCGTGCAGCGCCGGAGGAGTCCTGGCCGTGAAGGGGTTCCGCGTCACCCGGGCTCCACAGTCCCTGTCTCGCGGGCCGGCCGAGGTACGCATTCGGGCGCGCAACCTGGCGTCGCCAGCCCGCCAGCTCCGGCTCCGCTACCGATTCCAGGTCCTACCGCCACCGCCGACGGCGACGCCCACCAACACCTCGACGGCAACCCCGACGCGCACGCCGACAGGCACGGCCACCCCGACGTCGACGGCGACGGCAACGCCGACGAAGACGCCGACGAGGACGCCGACGAGGACGCCGACGGCGACCCCGACTCGGACACCGACGAAAACGCCGACCGCGACGGCGACGGCGACGCCCACGGCCACAGCCACCGCGACGGCGACGGCGACGCGGACCCCGACCAGCACGCCGACGCTGACGGCCACGCCGACGTCGACATCGACAAGGACGCCGACGTTCACGCTCACCCCGTCCGTGACGCCGACCCCCACGGTGACGCCGACGCCGACGCCGCGAGTCTACGCCTATGTCGTCAACTTCCTCACCGGCGACGTGTCCGTCGTCGACACGTTCACGCGCAAGGTCGTGACCAACATCCTGCTCGGCACCGACAGCCGGCCCGAGGGAGTCGCCTTCAGCCCCGACGCCACACGAGCCTACGCCACGCATTCGTTCCCCGGCAGCGTCTCGGTGATCGACACCAACACCAGCCGGGTGACGGGCGGGTTCAGAGTAGGCAGCTTTCCGGAAGGGGTCGCCGTCACACCGGACGGCGCTTCGATCTACGTCACCGACGAGTTCTCCAAGACCGTTTCGGTGGTCGACGCGAGCACCAACTCGGTAGTGGCGACCATTCCGAGCTCGGGACGTCCGAAGAACGTGGCGATCGTGCCGAGCGGTCTTTTTGCCTACGTGACCGTGCAGTCTACCGACGTCGTTGCCGTCATCGACACGAGCTCGCGATCGATCGTCGGCGAGATTCCCGTCGGCTCGTCGCCGAACGGCGTCGCCGTGTCCCGGGACGGATCTCGAATCTACGTGACCAATCAGAAGTCGGCGTCGGTCTCGGTGATCTCCACCGCGTCGAACGAGGTGGTGGCGACCATCCCCGTCGGCACAGGGCCGGAGGGGATCGCGGTGAGCCCCGTCGAGGCCATCGCCTACGTCGCCAACAAGGCGGCGAATACGGTGTCGGTGATCGACCTCGGCGGCAATCAGGTCACCGCCACCGTCACGGCCGGGCCGGCGCCGTCGGCCGTTGCCTTCACGCCGGACGGAGCCTCCGCCTACGTCACCAACCGTGGCTCCAACACCGTCTCCGTCGTCGATACGGCCACCAGCAAGGTGACTGCGACCGTCACCGTTGGTGTCTCTCCCGGAGCGGTCGCGATTGCCGAGATCCGATGAGACGCGTCCTCCCCCTCCTGCTTCTGGCCGCTCTGTTCGTCGCCCGCGGCGCAGCCCGTGCCTCGGAGCAGTCCAAGCGCCTGGCGACGCGCGGGCTGGTGGCGTTCCACGCCGGCCAATACCCGAAGGCGCTCGAGGTGTTCGACCAGGCGGTCGCCGCCGACGATCGCGACGCGCGGGCGCACTACTATCGCGCCATGACTCGTGAGCGGCTCGACGACATGGCGGGGGCGGCGAGCGACCTGAAGGCGGCGTTGGCGGCCCAACCCGACTTCGACGAGGCCGCGCTCGAGCTGGGCATCGTCCTGGTGCAGATGGGGCAGTTCAGCGAGGCGCTGGCGCCGTTGCAGCAGGCACGCAACCTCGCACAGCAGGACGCACAGGCCTCGCTCTTTCTCGGCATCGCCCGGCTGCGCCTGGATCAGGCGGCCGCCGCCTTGAACGATTTCGAGAGAGCGGGCAAGGACCCGCAGTGGGCGCGCGCGGCGCAGTACTACCAGGGGGTGGCCAGCTACCGACTGGGGGACTGGGACAAGGCCGAGAGTCACTTCCGCTCGGTGACGAGCGAGAGCCCCGGCTCCGACATGGGGCGGGAAGCCGTGGCGTTCCTGGCGAAGATCCACGCGGGCGAAACCCCGAAATATCACCTCTACGGTGCCGTCGGCTTCCAGTACGACAGCAACGTGGTGCTGGCGCCCTCGAACGCCGCCATCGTGTCGCAGCTGTCGATCAGTCAGCAGGCGGATGGCCGCGCCACTTTGAACTTCGGCGGCACCTACGTGCCGTGGCACAACGATTGGGTACAGTTGACGGTCGGGTACGACGCCTACCAGAGCGTCCACCTCAAGCTGAGCGAGTTCAACATCCAGGACCATCGCGGGAGCATCGAGGCGGCCGCCAACGCCGGTCCATTGCGACTTGGAATCCTGGGCAAGTACGACTACTATCTGTTGCAGACGAAGAGCTTTTTGCAGGAGGCCACCGCCCTCCCGTGGGTCGTGGTGCCGGAGGGCAAGCTGGGCCGGACCGAGCTTTCGTACCGTATGCGGCGACGCGACTTCAAGAAATCGGACTTCTTCGTGCGTGATGCCTTCAACCACGCCGCGGATTTCAAGCAGTATCTCTACCTCGGCTCGCCCGATCGCTACCTCTCCGTCGGCTATCGCTTCGATCGCGAGGATCCCGTCATCAACGACCGCCGCCTGGCGCCGGGGCAGATCGATCCCAATAGCTTTGCCTACGACGGCAACGAGGTGAACGCCGGGTTCGGCTGGACCCTGCCCGAGGCGATCTTTGGCGAGCTCGGCTACCGCTACCGGCACGAGCGCTACGCGGCGCAGAGCAATGGCCGGCGGGACGAGGTGCACGAGGTGGTGGCGGCGCTGACCAAGAGGCTCGACGCCCACCTCGATCTGACCGCGGCCTACCTCGGTACGATCAACAACTCCAACAACGTGCTCTTCGACTACGAACGCCACATCGGCTCGCTCGCGCTGGAAGTGAGGTTCTGATCATGACCCGACTGCGCTACCTCGTTCTGCTCGCCGCCGCGCTTCTCCTCGTCCCGGGACTCGGGCGCGCCCAGGAGGTGGGTACGGTTGCTGCCGTGGAAGGGCAGGGGGAGATCGGCCACGGTGGCAACTGGAATGCGGCCACCCCGGGCGCCAGCGTGCACGAGGGCGACCAGTTGCGCACCGGTCGCCCCGGCCGCCTCAAGGTCGTCTTTCGCGACGACAGCGTCGTCACCGTCAGCGACGAATCGGTGGTGACAATCGACAAGCAGGTGTTCGATCCCGATCGCGGCAGAGTCGAATCCCTCATCGGCTTGCTCCAGGGCAAGCTCAGCACGCTGGTCGGAGAGTACTACAACCGGCCCGGTACGGCGTACGAGGTGAAGACGCCGACGGCCGTCGGCGGAGTGCGCGGCACCGAGTTCGCCGTCAGCTTCGATCCGGACACCGAGGTCACGGAGGTCGTCGGGATCAGCGGCCACGTGGTGGTGCACAGCGTGATCGATCCGACGGGTCCCGGCGTGCTGCTCACGGCGCACGAGGCCTCGACCGTCCTGCCGGGTCAGCTGCCGACGGCGCCACGCCGGCTGGACGACACCCTCTTCCGCCAGGATCTCGAAGGGATCGACTTCATGGGCATGCGGGGAGTTGGTTCGGTCAATCTCGCGAGCGGCCTGCAGTCGGGAGCCACGGTGCCGCCGCCCGATCGCGCCGGCATCGGCAGTGGGCCGGCTCCCGTTGGTCATTCGCCGAGCCAGCCCGACGCGCGCGACGCCAGCGACCTGGTCGGCCAGTCGCCTCCCGTGATCGAGTCGATGAAGGGACAGCTCGGTATCCAGTTCTGAGCCCCCCGGCCTTCGGGGCCGGCACGCCGGGCTCAGCGGCCGCCCTGGGCAGCGAAGAACTGGCGTAGCGCCGCATACACGGCCGAACGCGCCGCGATCAGCCGCCGCGCCGGTGGTAGCGAGTCGAGGAAGAGGCGGCCGTAGCGCTTGTGCACCACCCGACTGTCGAGCAGGACCACCGCGCCACGGTCGGCACGCGAGCGGATCAGCCGACCGAACCCCTGCTTCAGCTTGATCACCGCCTGCGGCACCGTGTGCTCGTGGAAGGCGTTGCCGCCGCGCTCCTCGATGGCCGCGACGCGCGCCTCCTCGATCGGCTCGGTGGGGACGCGAAACGGAAGCCGGGTGATGATGACGCAGCGCAGGGCGTCGCCCGGCACGTCGACTCCCTCCCAGAAGCTGTCCGTGGCGAACAGCACCGCGCGCGGATCCTGCAGGAAGCGGGTCAGGAGCAGGTGACGGTTGGTGGCCCCCTGCTGGAGTACGGTCAGGCCCAGGGCGCCCATTCGTCCTCCGAGAGCGGTGACGGCGCGACCGAGCGCGCCGTACGCGGTGAACAGCACGAAGGTGCCGCCGCGGCTGGCGGCGACCGTCTCGGCGATCGCTTCGTGCGTGGCCCCCTCGTAGCGGGGATCATTCGGCGCGGGCAGGTCGCGGGGCACGGCGAGCAGCGCCTGCTCTTCGAACTCGAAGGGCGAATCGAGCTGCAAGGTGCGGACGCGTTGCCGGTCGGCGAGTCGATCCAGCCCGAGCTGCGCGTGCAGGTAGTCGAAGCGGCGCTCCACGGCCAGGGTCGCCGAGGTCAGCACCACCGTCGGAAACTGCTCGAACAGCGCCTTGCGCAGCAGCGGTCCGACCTCGACCGGCGCGGAGTGAAAGGCGATCGACTTGCCCGTACGCGACCGATGGCGCGCCTCGATCCAACGGCAGGTGTTCTCGTCCTCGCCGACGAAATCCAGCAACCCGGCGGCGAAGGCGGCGATGCGGCCCTGCAGGGCGCGCAGCTCGGTGGCCAGGAACAGCACCTTCTTGGCCGACTCCTCGGAGAGCTGCTCGATGCGGTCGCTGACGCCGTCGAAGTCCTGGGCGTACTCGCCGAGGGCTGTGGCCAGGCGCGTCAACGCGCCTTCCAGCTGGCTCCAGTAGGGCAGGGCGCGGAATGACGGCACGATGCGGATCTTCTCCTCGGCGCCGGGCGGAATCTCCCTGCCGAGGGTGTCCTCGAGACCGGTGAGGAGCTCGAGGAACGTCTGCTCGGCGTCGATCAGCAGACTCGAACGGCCGGGCAGCAGACGGCGGTCGATCCAGCGTACGGCTCCCTCCGCCAGCGGTTCGTCCTCGGGCACCGCCACCGATTCCAGCGCCAGCATGAGGGTCGGCAGCAGGCCCTTGGTCTCGTGGCGCACGCTGCGCAGCCGGCTGAAGCTGCGCTCGAGGGCGACGTAGCCGACCCGCGCCCCGAAGTAGCTGGTGGCGACGTCTTCGAGATGGTGCGCCTCGTCGATGATGATGCGGCGGGCCGGCGGCAGCACCGCGTTCTGGGTGTAGCTGCTGATTTCCTCGCGCAGCGCCAGATCGGCCATCAGCAGATGGTGGTTGACGACGATGATGTCGGCTCTGGCCGCCGCGCGGCGGGCGCCGTAGAAGAAGCAGGGGGTGTAGAATGGGCAGCGCGCGCGCAGGCAGTTGTCGTTCTCCGACATGACCTGCTCCCACACCTCGCGGCGCGGGCGCACCGGCAGGTCGCTCAGGCTGCCGTCGCGGGTGCGCCTCGCCCAGGCGAGGATCTCCTGCAGCTCGCGCTGCTGCTCGTCCTCGACCAGCGACGCCCCTTGCGCCTCGACCTGCGCCGCCTTGCGCCGGCAGAGGTAGTTGCCGCGTCCTTTGACGAGGACGGCCGTGCATTCGCGGCCGGCCTGAGCCGTCAGGAAGGGCAGATCCTTCTTGATCAGCTGCTCCTGCAGATTGATGGTGTGCGTCGAGACCACCACCCGCTCGCGATGGCGCAGGCTCCACTCGATCGCCGGCAGCAGATAGGCCAGGGACTTGCCGGTGCCGGTGCCGGCTTCCACGGTGAGCGTGCTCTGGTCGTTGAAGGCGGCGACGACGGCCTCGAGCATGCGCAGCTGCTGCGGCCGGTGCTCGTAGCCGGGCAGGCGCGTGGCGATGGGGCCGCCGGGAGAAAGGAGGGACCGTGTCTCCTCCGCCCGCAGCGGCGCCGGGGCCTCGATCCGGTGCGGCTCGACGACGACGTAGAGATGGTCGACGCGGTTGTCGACGATGTAGGCGCCGACCGCGTTGTTGCCGAGAGCGGAGGCGACGGAGAGATCGGCGTCCGAAGGGACCAGCGTGCCGCTGGGATGATTGTGGATGACGACCTCGCCCGGCCGGGGTACCTGCAGCAGGGCGGCCACGGCCTGGCGGTTGCCCCGTGCCAGCACCCGCACCGACGCCACGCGTCCCTCGTCGTCGACCGTGCCGAGCAAAAAGACCTCGTTGCCGCCGGCGTCGGCGATGGCCGCCCGCAGCGCCGCCGCGGCCGCTCCGGTAAATCGATCCTCGACGGAGATGGGCACGGCCCGAGGCTACCAAGGGCGTCGGCTCCTGTCAGCCGCGGCGGTGGATGGCCCGCCGCCGTTTGTGTTCGACCCCGAACCGGCTACAGTGACGGCCGATGAAGCTCTCAGGGACGGTAAGCTGGTTGGCGATGGTTGCGATCAGCGCGACGTGCGCCTTGCCGGCCTGCGGAGGAACGATGCCGAGCTCGCATCCCACACTGGCGGCGATCGCCAAGAAGCGAACGTTGGAGCTGACGACGATCGGTCGCAAGACCGGCAAGCGCCGCACGGCAGAGATCTGGTTCGTGGTCGAAGGAGATCATCTGTTCGTCCAGGCCGGCGAGAAGGCGCGCAAAGGCTGGCTGGTGAATCTGCGCAGCGATCCGGAGGTCGATCTCGACATCGCCGGCACCAAGCTCCACGGCCGCGCCACCATCATTGCCGACGCGGCGGAGGCGAAACGGGTGCTGGCCCTGTTCCGCCAGAAGTATTGGCTGGCACGCGTGGCGGGCTGGGTCGGTGCCGGCATCGGCGCCGGCGTGCCCGTGCGGATCGACGGGGATTGGTGAGGTCGCGGCGCGGGAGTCGTGCCCGGTGGGAAGAGGTCGATCAGGCCTCGCGTTTTACCGGTGCGACGTGCATGCGGCCGTCGACGGCAATGGCCCCCTTGCCGGGGGCGAGGACCTTGACCGGGTTGAGGTCGAGCTCGACGAGCTCGGGAACCAGCTCGACCAGCGCCGAGATCCGCTGAATCACGCTCACCAGCGCCGCGCGGTCTCCCGGCGGCAGGCCGCGATAGCCGTCGAGAAGCTTGCCGGCGCGCAGCTTGCCCAACATTTCGGCGGCGTCGACGTCGGTCACCGGCGGCAAACGGAAGGCGACATCGCGGAGCAGCTCGACCATCACCCCGCCGAGGCCGCAGACCAGCAGCGGGCCGAAGATCGGATCCGTGGTGACGCCGATGATGGCTTCGATACCGCCGGCGACCTCGCGCTGGAGCAGCACGCCCTCGAGCGATGCGCCGATGGCCTGCATCCGTCGCTCCAAGGTCTTGACCGCGGCGGCGACCTGTTTTGCCGACGTCAGCCCGAGAATGACCCCGCCCACGTCGCTCTTGTGGATCACGCCCGGGGCGATGGCCTTGGCGACCAGCGGAAACCCCAGGTGCTGCGCGGTGGCCACGGCGTCGGCCGGGGCGGTTTGCTCGCTCGTCGCAAACTGGATGCCCGCCGCCTTGAGAACGGTGGCGAGATCTTTCGGCTGGAGCCAGAGCGGCCCCGTGGCGTTGGCGAGCACCCGGTCGATGACGGCGCGAATGGCGCCGGCGGCGAACGGATCGAGGCTCAGGGCGCTGCCCCGCGGGCGCTCGCGCCAGCGGGCGTAGCGTTCGGCGGCCGCGAGGGCCAGGGCGGCGTTTTCTGGGAAGCTGTACGAGGGCAAGCGTCCGCGGGAACCCTTGCTCAGCATCGGCGGCGCCCCGCGCGAGGAGATGAAGACGGTGAGCAGCGGCTTGTCGGCCGGCACGCTGCCGGCTCCCCGGGCGATGGCCGCGGCTACCTCCTCGGGCTGCGTGACCATCGGTGGGATGTAGATCACGATCAGCGCGTCGACCGTGGCGTCGTTGCCGACCGCCTCGATGGCGCGCGTGAACTGCTCCGGCGTCGCCGACGCGATCATGTCGATCGGGTTGGCCAGGCTCGCCTGCGGGGGCAGGAACGAGCGCAGCGTGGCCAGCGTCTTCTCTTCGAGCTGGGGCAGCTCGAGGCCGTGCGCTTCGCAGGCATCGGCGAGGAGGATGCCCGGACCGCCGGCGTTGGTGACGACGCCGACGCGGCGACCCGGCGGCAGCGGCTGGGTGGCGAGCAGCGTGACGACGTCGAACAGCTCCTCCAGCGTGCTGGTGCGAATCACGCCGGCTTGCTCGAACAGCGCGTCGACGGCGACGTCGAGATTGGCCAGCGCCGCGGAATGGCTGGACGCCGCGCGCGTGCCCGCAGCCGATCGCCCCGACTTGACCGCCACGATCGGTTTGCGGCGCGCGATCTCGGGCGCGATGACGGCGAACTTGCGCGGATTGCCGAAGCTCTCCAGGTACAGCACGATGACGTCCGTGCTCTGATCCTCGGCCCAGTAGGCGAGCAGATCGTTGCTCGACACGTCGGCCTTGTTGCCGACCGACACGAAGGTCGAGATGCCGATGTTGCGGCCGTGGACGTAGTCGAGAATGGCGAGACCGAGCGCGCCGCTCTGCGACGACATGCCGATGTTGCCGGCGGGGGGCCAGGTGGGAGCGAAGGTGCCGTTGAGCGATACCGCCGGATCGGTGTTGAGCACTCCCATGCAGTTGGGGCCGACCATCCGCATGCCGGAGGCGCGCACGAGCTCGGTCAGCCGCCGCTGCGCTTCGCGGCCTTCTTCGGACGACTCGGCGAAGCCGGCCGAGATGACGACGATCCCGCGCACGCCCGCCTGGGCGCAATCGATCACGGCGGTCTCCACCGCCGCCGCCGGCGCCGCAATGATGGCCAGGTCGATCGGAGCGCCGATCGCGCTCACCGACGGGTAGGCCCGCAGCCCGCCGATCTCCTCGGCGTTGGGATTGACCGGATAGATGGGGCCGGTGAAGCCGTCGCGCTTCAGGTTGCCGATCAACGCGGCGCCGATGGTGCCGCGGTGGCGCGAGGCACCGACGACGGCCACCGAGCGCGGGTTGAGAAGGCTGCGCACGCTCTGCGCCGCCGCGGTGCGCTCGCGCTGCAGGCTGGCGGTGCGGACGCTGTCGGTCTCCTTGGTCGGGAACGAAATGTGGAAGACTCCCGCTTCCAGCGAGCGCTTCACCTTGAAGCCGCTGCGGGCGAAGACCTCGAGCATCCGGTTGTTCTCACCCAGCACGTCGGCCTCGAACTCGGTGATGCCGTTGGCGTAGGCGATCGGCGCCAGGTGCTCGAGCAGGAGAGTGCCGACGCCGCGGCCCTGGAACTCGTCCAGGACGGCGAAGGCGACCTCGGCACAGGTGGGCTTGCCGCCGTCCTCGCCCACCGCGTTGTAGCGCCCGACGCCGACGAAGCGCTCGTCGTGCCCGACCCCCAGCGTTGCCACGAGGGCGACCTGGTGGACGAAGTCGAGCTCGGTGAAGCGGGCCAGCTCCTCGTCGGTCAGCCTCTTCTTGGCCCCGAAAAAGCGAAAATACACCGACTGCTGGCTCAAGTGCTGAAAGTGCGCCAGCAGCAACGCCTTGTCGCCGGGCCGGAGCGCGCGGATGTGAATCGAGCTGCCATCGCGCAAGATGGCCTCGGTCGCATAGTGCCGGGGATCCATGGTGGCGTCGGCGGTCATCGGCAGAGAGCCGGGTGCAGGCGGTGTGATTTCCCTTCGCAGGCGTAGCGTACGCGGGCTCATCCTGCGGCGCAAGACGGCCCGCGGTGTCTTCGTGCCTTGGGAGAGCAACGCGTGTGCCATGGCCCTGCGGCTGGCCGTGCCCGAGCGAACGAGGCGCCGCCTCCGACTTCTGGGTAGAACGCAGGGGGTGGCTTCATGCCCGGCTGGGGTGCTCGACCTGGTACGGGTCGGTTGAGTATCTTGGGGGCACTGCGCTATCAAGTGCCGGCGCCGGGAACCCCGGACCGCGTACGGCGCCGGTCGCAGCAATTTGGGGGCTGTCAACAACGAGACTGAAGGAGACTTTCATGCACCTGGATCTGACCAAGGAAGAGGCCGCATTGCTGCGTGAGCTACTCGACCACGCTCACCTGGACCTGCGCGAGGAGGTCTACAAGACGGAGGCCGCGACGTGGAAACGTGCCCTCAAGGACCGCGAACACATCCTCGAAGGGTTGGTGGCCAAGGTGGCCGCGCTGGCCTGACGACGGGAGCCGTTGCCCCGCGTGGTGACCCGTCCCGCCGACGTCACCAAGGGTGAGGGCGGAAACCGGCCCGCCCGAGGGAGAGTGTCGAGCCACTGCCGGCGGATCGCTCCGCCGCTTGCCTGCAGGGAGAGGAGATGCGGCCCGCCATGAGGAGGATCCGGTGAGTGCCGACGGGTTAGCGCCCGGCGGGGAGGGACGCCGCGACTACCTGGTCATCAGCGACCTGCATTTGCGCGGTGGCTACGACAACCCGACCGAGCGCCTCTACCATTTCGACGAGGAGTTCGCCGACTTCCTGCGCTACTACCGGATGAACCGTGCCGCGGGCCGGCCCTGGACGCTGGTGATCGGCGGCGACTTCATCGAGTTTCTCTACATCACCGATCTGCCCGACCCCGAGGATCGGCTGCTGCGCGGCGCGACCTTTGCCGAGAGCGAGTCTCGCTTCGGCCCGGGCACCGAGGCGCTGAAGTCGCGCTGGAAGCTGGATCGCATCCTGCGCGCCAGTCATCCGCAGCTGCTCCTGGCGCTGGCGCGCTTCGTGGCCGGGGGAAACGAGATCGTCGTCCTGCGCGGCAATCACGACCTGGAAATGTCCTGGCCGGAAGTGCAGGCGCACTTCCGACGGCTGATCGCCGAGCATCATCCGACCGACGTCGGCTACATGGCGATGAAGGAGGCGGTGGCGCAACGGGTTCAGTTTCCGCAGTGGTTCTGGTACGTGCCGAACCTGCTCTACGTCGAGCACGGCTCGCAGTACGACCCGTTCTGCGCCACGCAGCACGTGCTCAATCCGCTGGTGCCACAGTCGCCGACGAAGGTTCAGCTCTCGATCGCCGAGCTCGCCATTCGCTACTTCACCAACCAGATGAAGACGATCAACGCCATGGCGGCGGAGAACATCATGTCGGTGAGCGAGTACATCGGGTGGGTGGTGCGCGGTAACTTGAACATTCTGCCCCGCATCGCCCGCCTCTACGCCGGGATGGTGTGGCGGGTGCTCGCCAAGACCGGGCGGCCGGATGCGCAGGCGGAGAAGGCGGTGAGGGAGGAGAACGACCGCCGCATCGCGGCCGTCGATGAGAAGTTCGGACTGCCCGCGGGAACGGCCGCCCAGGTGAACCAGATGCGGGCGCGGCCGGTGATGCGCAGTACCCTCGCCACCGCGCGCTTCCTCGCCCTCGATCTGATCGCCTCCGGGCTGGTGCTGGCGGCGACCGTTGCCGCCATCCTCTTCTGGTATCCCGCGCGCGTCGGCCTGCTGGCCCTCGTCGGCGCCGTGGCCTTTCTCGGGCTGATCGTCTATGTCGGTGCCCTGCGCTTCCGGCGCATTGCCGAGGCCGCTCAGCTGCGGCTCACCGCCGAGCGGATCGCCGAGCTGTTTCGGGTCCCCTACGTCATTCTCGGCCACTCGCACGCCGCCGGCTCGTGGCCGGTCGCCGGCGGGCACACCACCTACGTGAACGTCGGCACGTGGGTGCCGACGGGCGACGACGCGTACTTCGTGTACTTTGCCGTCTCCGACGAGGACGGCGAGCCGCGGGGGCGGCTGTGGCGCTGGAACAAACGTCGCGGCGAGCCCGAGATCTTCGAGGAATGAGGCGGGAAGGGATCGTGGAGCGAGCTACTTGTGACCGAGCTCGGCGAGCCGGCGCTCGAGCTCGCGATTGCTCTGCTCGAGCTGGCGCAGGTGAGCTTCCAGCTCGCGGGTGCGCTCGTAGAGCCGGTGCAGCTGCAGCCGCTTGTCCAGCCCGGTGCGAATGATGGTGAGCAGGTCGTCGTTGTCCCAGGGCTTCTCGATGTAGTGGAAGATGCCGACCTCGTTGATGCCGCGGATGGCGTTCTCCTTGTCGGCGTAGCCGGTGAGCAGGATGAGCGTGCTCTCGGGATAGAGGGCGCGGACTTCGAGCAGGAAGGCGATGCCGTCGAGCTCGGGCATGAGAAAGTCGGAGATGACCATGTCGACAGGAGTAACCTTGGCCAGCTGGAGGGCGCGGTGCGACGAGGTCTCCACCAGCACCTTGTGCGGCGTCTCGAGCTCCAGCAGCGCCGACAGGCTCTGGCCTACCGCGGGTTCATCGTCGACGAGCAAGATGGTTGCGGATTCTTCCACGGGAGACACGCGCTCAGTGGATAGCCGCGCGGGCTCCATGGTGTCAAGATGGCACCGTAGGTGCCTGCCGTGAAAGACGTCCGCGCGGTCCTCTTCGACTTCGACGGTGTTCTCGCCGACACCGAGGATCTCCACTGCGCCGCGTTTCAAGCCGTCGCGCCGTCTCTGGGGGCGACGCTCAGCCGCGAGGACTATCATCGCGACTATCTCGGGCTGCCCGATCGCGAGTGTCTGGCGGCGTTGTCCCGGCGGGGCGGCGTGCCGGCCGACGGCGCTGCCCTCGATGAGCTGGTCGCGCGCAAGCGTCGGCACTTCTCCCGCCTGGCGGGGGCGGCCGGCCTCTACCCCGGCGCCGTCCCGGCGCTGCGCCGGCTCCATGGGCGTTTTGTCCTGGCAATCGCGTCGGGGGCGTTCCGCGACGAGATCGAGCCGATTCTCGCCCGCGCCGGCGTGCGTGAGCTGTTCGACGCCGTCGTCGGCGCCGAGGACGTCACCGCCGGGAAGCCGGCGCCCGATCCATTCCTTCGCGCCCTGCGCGAGATCAACCGGCGGCGGCACCTGGCGCTGGCGGCACGGCAGTGCGTGGTCGTCGAGGACTCGCTCCACGGCATCGCCGCCGCGCGCGCGGCCGGCATGCGTTGCGTCGCCGTCACCACCCACCACCCGGCCGGCGCGCTGGGGGAGGCCGACGCGGTGATCGAGCACGTCGGCCGGCTCTGCATCGACGCCCTCTGACCGCCGGACGCGCCGCGACTGTCGATTTCCGGCCAGACAGATGTCAGGCATCGCCGTTTGCTGTCGCCCGGCAATTCCGAGTATTCTAGCCGGTCCGTGGTCGTCTTGACCGCGGGGGGGAAGATTTCCAGCAACCGCCGTGCGGACTGGTTTGCAGTGACGGCCGGAGCGGCGAGGAGCGACGGAAACAGCGATGGGTGAGACACCTGAGAGGACGGCGCCGCGCCCGGACCCGTTTTCGGCCCTGATCGAGGTCGGCACGGCGCTCTGTCGCACCCTGCATCTGCGCGAGTTGCTGGCGGCGATGATGGGGCGGGTGCGCGAGGTGCTCGACGCCGAGGCGTGCTCGGTGATGCTGCTCGACGAAGTCAGCGGCACGCTGCGGTGGGAGGTGGCGCTGGGCGAGGGGGCGGGCAAGCTGCAGACTCTTTCCGTGCCGCTCGGCCAGGGGATCAGCGGCGGCGTGGCGCAGAGCGGCAAGCCGATTCGCATCGAGGACGCGCACAACGACCCGCGCTGGCGGGGCCGCAGCTATGACGAGGAGACCGGTTTCACCACGCGTTCGATCCTGTGCGTCCCGATCGAGTCGCGCGGCCGTGTCATCGGCGTGATCCAGGTGCTCAACCGGCGCGGTGGTCCGTTCACGGACGACGACGAGCGCCTGCTCGCGGCGTTGGCCGGCATGGGCGGGGTCGCCATCGACAACGCTCGCCTGTACGAGCACCTGGAGGAGAAGGTGGTG
Source organism: uncultured Binatia bacterium (SeqCode) (assembly GCA_964648215.1). Classification (GTDB taxonomy): domain Bacteria; phylum Desulfobacterota; class Binatia; order HRBIN30; family JACQVA1; genus CAZYMF01. The sequence continues at coordinate 74,282 of CAZYMF010000002.1, forward strand.
GAGCGAACCGCCGAGCTGACGCGCACGTTGGCCGAGCTGCGCGAAGCGCAGGCGCAGCTGGTACAATCCGAGAAGATGGCCGCTCTCGGTGACCTCGTCGCCGGCGTCGCGCACGAGATCAACACCCCGCTCGGCGCGGTGTCGAGCAACACCGACCTCGTGGCGCGCGCGCTCGCCAAGGCGAGGGAGGTGGCGGCCGATCCCGCGCAGGCGGAGAAGTCGCGCACCTATCTCGACCGCGCCGCCCAGATGGCCGAGGTCAGCCGGGAGGCCTGCCGGCGCATCGGCGACATCGTCCGCAGCCTGCGCAACTTCGCCCGCCTCGACGAGGCCGCGCGCAAGCCGGCCGACCTGCACGAGGGGATCGAGTCGACGCTGACGCTGGCGCATCACCTGCTGAAGAACCGCGTCACCGTGCATCGCGACTTCGGCGCGCTGCCGCCGGTGGACTGCTACGCCAATCAGCTCAATCAGGTGTTTCTCAACATGATCGTCAACGCCGCGCAGGCCATCACCGGCCCGGGCGAGATCACCATCCGCACGCGCGCCCTGCCGGAGCCCGGCGCTGCGGCGCGGTCGGTGGTGGTCGAGATCACCGACACCGGCGCGGGCATCGCCCCCCAGCATCTCGACAAGATCTTCAATCCCGGATTCACCACCAAGGGGGTCGGTGTCGGCACCGGCCTGGGCCTGGCCATCTCCTACCGCATCGTCGCCAACCACCGCGGCAAGATCGAGGTCGACAGCGCCGCCGGCCGGGGCACCACCTTCCGCATCACGTTGCCCGTGCGAGAGAGCCGATGATGAGACGCTTGCTGACTCTGCCCCTGCGGGCGCCGCGCCTGACACTGGCGGTGATCGTCCTGATCACCACTTTCTTCGGCTTCTACGCGCGCGGAATCAGGATGGACAGCGCGATCGAGAACCTGCTCCCGGTCAACGATCCCGACAAGGTCTACTACGACGACGTGAAGAAGACCTTCGGCGACGAGGCGGTCACCGTGATCGGCGTCTTTGCCGACGACGTGTTCGCGCCGGCGACGCTGGCCAAGATCGATCACCTGTCGCAGCGACTGGCCGAGCTCGACGGCGTCCGCGAGGTGATCAGCTTGACGACGGTGAAAGGCGTCGAGATGGGCGATTTCGGTCTCAGCGCCGGGCCGGTGATGCGTTCGTTGCCGCGCACGCCGGAGGAGGCGGCCGCCTTCCGCGCCAAGATCCTGGCCAACCCGATCTACGTCAAGAACGTCGTTTCGGCCGACGGGCGTGCCGCCGGCATCTCGGTGGTCTTCGAGTCGATGAGCGACGATGAGTTTCTCCAGCGCGGCCTCGAGGGGCAGATTCGCGCCGCCGTCGCCGCCGCCGGCGGTCCCGAGCAGTACGCGATCACGGGCATTCCCACGATCAAGGTATTCAGCGCGCGTTACATGGAGGGCGACACGCTCAAGTTCCTCCCCTTCGGCGTGTTGATCGCCGTGCTGGTGCTGGTGTGGGCGTTCCGCACCCCACGCGGGGTGCTGCTGCCGCTGCTCTCGGTGATGGCCGGCGTGGTCTGGACCACGGGGCTGATGGTGCTCACCGGCACGCCGATCAACATGGGCACGCTCGTCCTGCCGCCGCTGCTGATGGCCGTGGGCATCGCCTACGCCATTCACATCATGAGCCAGTACTACCAGGAGGTGCGGCCGGGCCGCAGCCCCGTCGAGGTGGTGCAGGCCACCGTCGATCACATCAGCCTGCCGCTGTTCATCGCCGCCCTCACCACGGTGGCCGGCTTCGCCACCTTTCTCTTCACGCCCATCCGCGCCATCCGCGAGTTCGGCGTCTACTCGGTGTTCGGCATCAGCGCCATCTTCCTCCTGTCGCTCGCCATCCTGCCCGCGGCCCTGGTGTTGCTGCCGGCGCCCAAGCGGGCGAGCAACCTCCACGACGAGAACAACTGGCTGACGCGGGTGCTGCGCGTTCTGGGCGAGATCGCGGTGCGGCACAACCGCACCGTGCTGGTGCTCGGCCTCGCGCTCTGCCTGGCGTGTGCGTGGGGGATCCGACGCATCCGCGTGGAGACCGACTTCCTCGGCTTCTTCCTCCCCGGCAGCGAAATCCGCGTCGACAACACGCGCATAGCCGAGCATCTCGCCGGCACCCAGCCGATCTACGTCGTGGTCGACGGCGGGTCGCCGCAGAGCGCGACCCGTCTCGAGACCTTGCAGGCGATGAGCCAGCTGCAGGCGTTCATCGACCGGCAACCCGGGGTGGACAAGACGATGTCGTTGCTCGATTACCTCGGCATGGTGCGACGCACGCTGGAGCCGGGGGCCGACCCGATGCCGAAGACGCAGGCCGCGATCGACCAGCTGCTGCTGCTCATCGACCCCGCCGACATCCAGCCGGTGTTGAACCGCGACGCTTCGCGCGCCAACATCATCGTACGCACCACGCTTTCCGGGTCCGGCGACGTGGGCGCCTTCGTCGCGCGGGTGAAGGCCTTCGCCGCCGACCACTTCCCGCGCCAGGTGACGGTGCGGCCGACGGGGACCGTGGTGCTGCTCAACCGCTCCGCCGACACGCTGGCCTGGGGCCAGGTGAGCAGCCTGTGGCAGGTCTTCGTCGTCCTGCTGCTGCTCATGTCCGCCCTGTTCCTGTCCGTCCGGGTCGGGTTGCTGTCGCTGATTCCCAACGCGTTCCCGATCGTCATCCTCTTCGGCGTCATGGGCTGGACCGGCGTGAGCTTGAACATCTCCACCAGCCTGATTGCGGCCCTCGCCATCGGCATCGCCATCGACGACACCATTCATTACTTCAGCGCCGTCAACGGCCAGCTGCGCGAGACCGGCGATCAGGCGCAAGCGGTGCGCAACGCCACGCGCGCCATGGGCAAGCCGATGATCGTCACCTCGGTCGCCCTGTGCGGCGGCTTTCTGGTCGTGTGTCTGTCCAACTTCCAGCCGGTGCGGTACTTCGGCTATCTGGCCAGCCTGACGATGGCGGTGGCGCTGGTGTCCGACCTCTTCATCAGCCCGGCCATCGTGATGACGACGAAGATCATCACCCTGTGGGACCTGATGTTTCTCAAGCTCGGACCCGAGCCGCAAAAGCAGATCCCGCTCTTCGCCGGCCTGCGTCCGTTCCAGGCCAAGCTGGTGGTGCTCATGGGGCGTCTCGAATCGGTGACCCGCGGCACCCACATCACGCGCCGCGGCGAGATGAAGCCGGAGCTCTACGTGCTGCTGAACGGCCGCGCGGAGGTGTCTCGCGGCGACGGCGATCGCGTCATTCGCCAACTCGGTCGCGGCGACGTGGTCGGCGAGATGGGGTTGGTGCGGCAGCGGCCGCGCTCGGCCGACGTCATCGCCGCCGAGGACATGGACTACGTCGTCCTCGACGACCGTTTCCTGCAGCGCATGCGGCGCCGCTACCCGAGGATCGCCGCCACGGTGTTCTTCAATCTGACGCGAATCCTCAGCGATCGGCTGGAAACCACCACCGACGCGTTGGCCGCGGCGCCGCGGGTTTGAAGGCGCGCCCGAGAAGGACGACTTTGTGTCTTCGCAGAGAAGAAGGAGAGTAGAATGCTAAGAATCGGTCGATATCTCGTTGGGTTTGCCCTGGTGGCAGGAATGGCCGCGCTGCCCCCGATGGCGCGGGCGCAAGACGACGCGGCGCGGGCGCTGCTGGAAAAGATCGAGAACGCGACGGCGCACGTCCCGTTCATCGCCAAGGCGAAGCTGAGCTCGCCGACGCGGGGCTGGGTGCGGGAGCTGTCGCTGAAGTACAAGCACATCGGGGACACCGATGCCAGCTACATGGAGGTGACGGCGCCGCTCGACGTCAAGGACACGCGCTTCCTCCTGCTCGATCACGAGCACGGCGCCGACCAGCAGTTCATCTACGTGCCGGCGATCAAGCGCAGCATTCAGGTCTCCGACCAGACGCGCCAGCAGCCCTTCCTCGGCTCCGACTTCTACGTGTCCGACATGGTCCGCCCCGATCTCGACGACTACACCTACCGGTTCGTCGGTGAGGAGGACGTCCTCGGACGGCACTGCAAGCTGATCGAGAGCGTGCCGAAGAAGCCGGCCGGCCAGCCCTACGGCAAGAGCATCGTTGCCGTCGATCCCAAGGACATGGTGATCGTTCGCACGCAGCTGTTCGATCACAAGGACAGGTTGCTGAAGGTCTGGACGATCGAGAAGCTGGAGAAGGTCGACGGCTTCTGGACGCCAATGGTGCAGGTGATGAAGAACGTGCAGGACAACACCGAGTCGCGTCTGGAGCTCACCGAAGTCAAATACAACGCGGACATCCCCGACGAGACGTTCCGCAAGGCATACCTGATCCGCTAACCCGTTGGGTTTGGGGGCGCTATTCCCCTGTGCGTGTTCGTCACGGTGATCGCGTTACGCCTCAGCCGCGCGCTCCCGCGGGAGCGCGCGACACCAGCCATCCGCGGGACACCCCGAGCAGCGCCACGCCGATGAGGACGCCCGCCAGGCCGCCGAACAGAGCCGGGCGCCGTAGCAGCTCGACCGCCGGCAGGGAGCGTGCCAGGTGCCCCAGGACGACGCCGGTCGTGAACAGCACGCCGAGGGCGATCAGTCCACCGCCGGCGTAGGCGCAGGCCTGGCGCAGGCCGATCACCTCCCCGCGCAGCCGGTGGTAGAGGTCGGCCTTCTCGTAAGCCACGGCGATGTCGTTGGCGACCGCTTCGAGGAACTCCAGGTCCTCGGCCTTCAGGCTGGTGGCGGGCGGATTGACGACCTCGAGCACGCCGATGTTGCCCGACGGCGTGCGCAGCGGCGCGCAGAGAAGCGAGCGGGTGGTCATGTCGGTACGCTTGTCGACGTCGGCGTAGAAGCGCTCGTCCTCGGTCGTGTCCGCGACCAGCGCCGCCTCGTCGTGGCTCAGCACCCAGCCGGCGACGCCGCGATCGGCCGGGAAGCGGATCTCCGCCAGGCGCTCCTGCGCCGCTTGGCGCGACTCACTCTGGCTGGCGACCGGGAAATGGAACTCGTGGCGCCGGCGGTCGAGCAGCAGCAGGGCGCAGCCCTCGGCCTCGAAGACCTCCCGCGTGCGCCGCGTGGCATAGCGGATGAGCTCGTCGAGGTCGGCAAGGGTCGTCAGGCGTCGATTGATCTCGTAGAGCAGATGCAGCCGTTCACCGGTGCTCGCCATCGTCGCCGCCTCCCGTCCGGATGCGCGTACCGTATGCGGACTCACGGGCGTAATCAATCGCTTCGGCCATGCAGGCCGAGGTCGCGGCTTGGCACGGATGGGTGGGGAAGGCTATGCTCGCCCGCATGCCGGCCCCACACTTCTTCGCCGAGTCCCCCGAGCAGGTTGGTGTCGACTCGCGGCGGCTCGAAGCGTTGTTCGCTCGAGCCGAGCGCGAGGTCCGCGAAGGGCTGCTGCCTTCGGCGCAGATCGCCGTTGCCCGCCGCGGCAAGATCGCCGGGATGCGCAGCTGCGGCCGGGCGACGCAGGGCGGGCGCGCCGCGGCGGTCACCAACGAGACGCTCTATCTGGTCTTCTCCTGCACCAAGGCCGTCACCTCCGCCGCGGCCTGGCTGCTGCTCCAGGAGGGCAAGCTGGCGATCGACGAACGGGTGGCCGACATCGTTCCGGAGTTCGCCAGCAACGGCAAAGACGCGATCACCGTCGAGCAGCTCTTCACCCACACCGCGGGCTTTCCGCTGGCGCCGTTGCCGCAGCCCGAGTGGGGCGATCGCGAGAAACGCCTGGAGCGTTTCCGGCGCTGGCGGCTCAACTGGGAGCCGGGCTCGCGCTTCGAGTACCACCCGACCTCGAGCATGTGGGTGGTCGCCGAGATCATCGAGCGACGCAGCGGAGTCGAATTTCGGCAATTCGTCCGCACGCGGATTGCCGAGCCTCTCGGGCTGCGCGACCTCCACATCGGATTGCCGGACTCGCTGCACGGGCGGGTGGCCGACGTGGCCTACGTCGGCGAGCCGCCGTCGGCCGAGGAGCTGCGACAGCTCGGCTTTCCCGAGCTGCCGCTCACCGAGGTGACCGAGGAGGCGATTCTCGGCTTCAACCGGGCCGATGTCCGCGAAGCCGGCGCTCCGGGCGGTGGCGGTGTGATGACCGCCGCCGACCTGGCGCTGTTCTATCAGGCTCTCCTCGCCGCCGCGCGCGGCGCGGGGGCGCCGTCGTTGTGGCGGACGACGACCATGCGGGCGGCGCTCGAGATTCGCAGCGGCGATCTGCGCGATCCGCTCTTCGGCAAGCGGGCCAATCGCGCTCTCGGCGTGGTCATCGCGGGCGACGAAGACCGCGTCTTCCGCGGCTTCGGCCACGGCGGCTCACCCGAGATGTTCGGGCACGGGGGCGCCGGCGGCCAGATTGCCTGGGCCGACCCGGTCACGGGAATCTCGCTCGCGTACTGCACCAACGGTTTCGATCGCCATCCGGTGCGCCAGGCCCGCCGCGGCGTCGCCCTCTCGAGCCTGGCGGCCGAGTTGACTCGGACCTAAGGGTTTCCCCGGGACGGGCGAACGGCGCGGGTGCGCTCCTCGCTCGCTGTCGCCGTGCTCAAGTGGGCTCCTGCGCCCGGGCACGGCCCGCCTTCGCGGTCGGCTCCGTGGGTTCGTCTGCCGGCGTCTCGGCTGAGCCGGTGACGGTGGAGGCCGGGACCATGCGCTCGATCGCGGCGAAGAGGTCTTTGCCGTTGATCGGCTTGGAGAGATAGCCGTCCATTCCCGCGGCCAGGCAGCGTTCCTCGTCCCCCTTCATGGCGTGGGCGGTGAGGGCGACGATGGGGAGGTGGGCGCTGCCGTCGCGCTCGCGCGCGCGGATGGCGGCGGTGGCCTCGAGGCCGTCCATCTCCGGCATCTGGACGTCCATCAGAACCAGGTCGAAGGGATAGTGGTCGACGGTGGTCACGGCGTCGCGGCCATTGTTGACGACGAGGACCGTGTGACCTCGCTTTTCCAGGAGCTTGACCACGAGCTTCTGGTTGACGAGGTTGTCCTCGGCGAGCAGGATGCGCAGCGGGCGTGCTGGTTGCCGGGTGGCGCCTCCCGCGGCGAGCTGCGGCGGCGAGAGTTCGGGCGCCACGCCGCGTTCGGGGAGGCCGAAGCGCATGGTGAAGTGGAAGCGGCTGCCCCGTCCCGGCGAACTCTCCACCCAGATGCGACCGCCCATCCGCTCGACGAGGTGGCGGCAGATGGTGAGTCCGAGGCCGGTGCCGCCGTAGCGGCGCGTGGTCGAGCCGTCTCCCTGCTCGAACGGCGCGAAGATGGTGCCGAGCTTCTCGGGCGCGATGCCGATGCCCGTGTCGCTGACGGTGAAGTGCAGCTCGCTGAACCGTCCGCCGTCGTCCACCGTCGTCGGGGCCGGTGCGATGTCGACCGACACCTCGCCGTGCTCGGTGAACTTGAGCGCGTTGCTGACCAGATTGG
>CAZYMF010000003.1:0-59294 GCA_964648215.1 uncultured Binatia bacterium (SeqCode)
GGCGCCGATGGTCAGCCACCTCCTGAACCTCGGCCTGATCGAGGCGGTCGCCTACCATCAGGTCGAGTGCTTCAAGGCCGGCATCGACTTCGCCCGGGTCGAGGGCGTGCTGCCGGCGCCCGAGGCCAATCACGCGGTCAAGGGCGCGATCGACCAGGCGCTCAAGTGCAAGGCGGCCGGCGAGAGCAAGGTGATCCTGTTCAACCTCTGCGGCCACGGCCACTTCGACATGCAGGCCTACACCGACTACTTCGCCCACAAGCTGCACGACTACGAGTACCCGGCCGACGAGGTGGCCATGGCCCTGTCCGGATTGCCGAGCGTGGCCGCGGGCTGACGCGGCCAAGATCGAAGATGCAAGATACAAGTCACAAGGTTCAAGCTCGAGCTTGCAACTTGGAGCTTGAACCTTGTGACTCCGTCATCTCCGGGTTGCGACTTGGAGCTTGCAGCTTGTGACTCTGTTGCTTGTTCACAGCACCCCGTCCCACAGCAACCGCGTGGCGCCGTAGGGATCGACGCGGACGCCGATGCGCTCGCCGAGCTCCATGACGGCGCGGTGTTCGCTGCGGTAGCGCGGCCACTCGCCGACGGCATCGCAGGAGGGATCGCCGTCGCGGATGAAGGCGGTCCACGCCGCGTGCATCGCCTCGGCCAGCGCCTGCGGCCGCGGTCCGGGTCCGATGAAGATGTCGGTGCCGGCGCGGTCGAGGTTGTTGAAGGCGAACGGTATCTCGAGCGCGTGCGTCGATTTCAGCCGCCCTTCGAAAGCGCGCGACTCCCAGGTGAACAGGTACTGGTACGCGGTGCCGCCACACTGCGTCTGCGCCTCGGCCAGGCGCACGGCGGGAATGCGGAAGACGCGGTCGGTCATGATCGCCACCAGCAGCTCCGCCGGGGAGGCCCCGGGCCACTCGATGCGATACGCCGCCAGCGCCGCGGCGGCGTCGGGAAAGGTGCGCTCGGCGATGCGCTGCAGCCGTTCCTCGTCGGTGGCGCCCATCGGGAACAGCGTCATCTCGTCGCGGTTGGTGCCGACGAGAACGCGGACGCCCTGCGACAGTCCCGCACGGACGGCATCGAGCGGGGGCTGCGGCAGCACGTGCCCGTCGACGACCGGCTGAAAGGCCAGTCCGGCCAGGGGAACGCCACCGGCGCCGCGCGCCTGACGCTCCAACTCCATCTGCGCTGCGAGGATGCGCTCGACCGGCGCCGCCAGCAGATCGTCGATCGACGCGGCGCCCAGCGCCGCCGCGAAGCGCCGGCCGAGATCGGCCCCCTGCTCGCGGCTGAGCAGGTTGTGCGCGGCGCCGCTTTGCGGAATGGCGCCGCGAAAGAGCCCGGCGGCCGCCGGGCAGCCGAGCAGCGTCCCCACGCTCATGCCGCCGGCGGACTCGCCGGCCACGGTCACCTTCTGCGGATCGCCGCCGAAGGCGGCGATGTTGTCGCGCACCCACTCCAGCGCCGCGATCTGGTCGCAAATGCCGTTCAGTCCCGAGCTCGCATAGTCGGGGCCGCCGATCTCCTCCAGTGGCGCGAAGCCGAGGGCGCCGAGGCGATAGTTGAGGCTGACGGTGACGATGTCGCCGCGCTGCGCGAACGACGTGCCGTTGTACCACGGGATGGCGCCTTGGCCGGTGCGAAAGCCGCCGCCGTGAATCCACACCAGCACCGGGCGGCCGGCGGCGTCGGGCGCGGGCGTACAGACGTTGAGCGTCAGACAGTCCTCGTCCCACCGCACCTGCGGGTTCGATGTCAGTCCTTCCTCGCGCGGCTGCGGCGCCGCCGGCCCGAAGCGGCGGGCGTCGCGCACCCCGGTCCAGGTGTCGTGCGGCTGCGGCGGGCGGAAGCGCCGCGGACCCGTGGGTGGTGCGGCATAGGGAATACCAGCGAAGAGAACGACACCCTCCTTCTCCCGCCCCTGTACCTCGCCCTGCCCGGTCTTCACGATTGTGCTCGCCATACTCACTCCCATTGTCGCCTGACGCCGTCGCCGTCGATCGCCAGGGTGGCGCGCGGGAGCTGGCCGTGGGTACGCATCGGCTCCCCGCTAGCAGAGGAGCCGAGAAAATATCAACCGATTCCCCGTCGAAGCTCAGGCGGGAGGCAGCCGCGACCGCAACAGCGCCGGCCGGTGAGCTACCACGGCTCGACCCACGGCCGCAGGTCGATCTCGTGCGTCCACGCGCTGCGGGGCTGCTCGAACAGTCGCCAGTAGTTCTCGGCGATGGCGTCGGGATCGAGCAGGCCGTCCTCGCCGCGCTGCGCCTTGAGCTGGGGGAGAAAGGTGTTGATGCGGTCGCCGTCGATGGCGCCGTCGACGACGACGTGGGCGACGTGGATGCCCTGCGGGCCGAACTCGCGCGCGGCCGACTGCGCCAGCGCGCGCAGCGCCGCCTTGGCCGAGGCGAAGCCGCCGAAGTTCGCCCGGCCCCGCAGCGAGGCGGATGCTCCGGTGAGGATCAGAACGCCGCGCCGGCGCGGCAGCATCGCCTCGATAGCCGCCTTGGCGAAGAAGAACCCGGCCAGGGCGTTGACGCGCCACATGCTCTCGAGGAAGGCGGCGTCCATGTCGAGGAACGATTTCGGCCAGTTGCCGCCGGCGTTGAAGACGGCGGCCTCGACCGGCGCGTCCGGCACGTCGGCCTGGGTCACGACGCTGCGGACGACCGCCTCGTCGGTGACGTCGCCGATCACGGCCTGCGCCGCCGCCCCGATCTCGCGTAGCTCGTCGAGCGACGCGTTCACCTTCTCCGCCGACCGGCCCATGATCGTCACCCGGAAACCTTCGTGAGCAAAGCGCCGCGCGATCGCGGCACCGAGGCCCCGCGGCGGCCCGACTCCGACGACGACCACTGATCGTTCCGACATCACCGACCTCCTGGCAACGACGTCGACTCTACCCCCCTGCTCGCCTCAGGCAACCCGGGTCCGGGTGGAGGCCGTCCGGCGCCGTTCAAGGCGTCACGATGGCGAAATTTCCGTCGGGATCGTCGAGCAGGCGAAAGAAGGAGATGAGCTTCAGCCGGCTGCCGTCGACGCTGATGTCGTCGGAGAAGACCAGATCCTTGAGCGAGGCCTGCCTGGTGACCAGCTTGAGCCAGAAGTCCCGCGTCAGAGTGACGGTGGCGTCGGCGTGCGGGTCGGCCGCCTCCTCCTTGTGGTGCAGGACGGCGTTCTCGAGCCGCGCCACGATGGTCTTGCCGACGTCCTTGAAGACGAAGTTGAAGGTCATCTGCTTGCCGTCGGCCCTCGGCCCGTCCAGCCGCGTCGCCATGGCGCTGAAGAACATGTCGAGCGGGATGTTCTTCATGATGTCGCCGGCGGCGGCGAGCAGGTCGCGGTGCGGCACGCCGTGGCGCAGCTCCTGCGCCCCGGTCAGGTAGACGTCGCGCCACGGGCCGGCCTCGGCGCGATAGCCGAGCTGGTCGTAGGTACGCGCCAGCAGCGCCTTGGCCTTGTCGTTGCCGGGCGCGGCGAAGACCAGGTGATCGAGCAGGGTCGCCGCCCAGCGGTAGTCACCCTTGTCGTAGGCGGCCTGCGCCTTGGTGAGGACGGCGTCGGCGCCGCCCATGGCTTCGACGTAGCGCTTGCCGGCCTCTTCCGGCGGCAGCGGATCGAGGTGAGCGGGATCGCCGTCGAACCAGCCGAAGTAGTACTGGTAGACCGCCTTGGCGTTGTGCTTGGTGGTGCCGTAGTAGCCGCGCTCGGGAAAGGAATGGCGCAGGCTGGCGGGCAGGACCATCGCCTCGGCGATCTCGTTCGGCGTCATCCCCTGCGAGGCCAGTCGTAGGGTCTGGTCGTGGATGTACGCGTACACGTCGCGCTGCTTCTTCAGGTAGTCGACGACCTTGTCGGCGCCGAAGACCGGCCAGTGGTGGCTGTTGAAGACGACCTCGGCCTTGCCGCCGAAGAGGTCGATCGCCTGGTCGATGTACGAGCTCCACAGCAGGGCGTCGCGCACCTTGGCGCCGCGCAGGGTATAGAGGTTGTGCATGTTCTGCGACACGATCTCGGCGCCGCAGAAGGCCTTGAGCTGGGGGAGGTAGAAGGTGAGCTCGGTCGGCGCCTCGGAGTGGGGAACGTACTGGAAGACGAACTTGACGCCGTCGATCTCCATCTCCTGTCCGGTGTGGTCGACGATGTCGGTTGGCGACAGGATGGAGATGCTGCCGAGCGCCGGCCCCTTGCCGAGACCGGAGTCGACGTGGCCCCGCTCCGTCCGGCCGAGGGAGCTGCCGAACATGTAGACGGCACGCCGTCCCATGACGGTGCCGGCCATGACGTTCTCGCTCACCGCCTCGTGCATGAAGTTCTTCGGCGCGATCAGGCGGACCTTGCCGGACTGCACGGCCTCCGCGCTGGTCACGCCCTTGATGCCGCCGAAATGGTCGATGTGGCTGTGGGTGAGGATGACGGCGACCAACGGGCGTTCGCCCAGGTTACGATTGACGAGCGCCAGAGCTTTCTTCGCCGTTTCCACCGAGGTCAGCGGATCGACCAGGATGCGGCCGGTGTCGCCCTCGATGATGCTCATGTTCGACAGGTCGTAGCCGCGGACCTGGTAGACGCGGTCGGTCACCTTGAACAGGCCGTTGATGTTGTTGAGCTTCGCCTGCCGCCAGAGGCTGGGGTTCACGCTCGGCGGCGCGTCGCCCCTGATGAAGTCGTACGCAGGCCGATCCCAGATCTTCTTTCCGGCGTCGTTCGTCGTCACCAGCGGCTCGTCGGTGGCGATGAAGCCGCGCCGCGCGTCCTCGAACTCGGCCTGGTCGCCCAGCGGCAGCTCCGCGGCCACCGCCGCGTTGGCCTTCGCCGTGGTCTCGGTGGCCGCCACGTGCCCGTCGGCATCGGCGCCCGGGCCGAAGTCCTTGCTCGTCATGCCCTGCCGCTTCTCGCAGGCCGACAGCGCCAGCACGGCGAGCGGCACGCTCAGCCAGGCCAATGATTTCCGCATCACGGGTCTCCCTTCGTTCGGAGGTCGGTCGTTGGTAGCAGCGTTGGCGCCGTTTTCGAAGCCCGCGCGGCGACGCTCAGTCCGGCGCCGCGGCGTAGGCCCGCGGCGAGCGGCCCGTCCAGCGCTTGAACGCGCGCGAGAAGGTGCTGGTGTCGGCGAAGCCGAGGACGAAGGCGATCTCGGTGACGTTCAGGCGGCCTTCGCGGACGTAGCTGCGCGCGAGATCGGCGCGGGCATCGTTCAACAGCGCCTTGTACGAGACCCCTTCGGCCGCGAGGTGGCGCTGCATGTTGCGCGGACTCATGCCGAGCTGGCGGGCCACGGCCGTCTTCGACGGCGGCCCGTCCGGCAGGGCGTTGACCAGAGCCGCGAGCACCCGGCTCGAGACGCTGGCGCTCTCCAGGCGGGCGAGGTAATCGACGACGACCTGCTCGTTGCTCCGCGCCAGCTCGGCATTCGCCGACGGCAGCGGCGCGTCGAGATCGGCGCGCCTGAGCTCGAGAACGTTCTGCGGCTGGGAGAACGCCACCGGCGCGCGAAACAGCTGCTGGAACGGCTCGGAGGGCGAAGGCTCCGGCCGCCGGAGGAGAACGGCGACCGGGTTGAAGAGGCGGCGGCCGCAGAGCAGACGCCCGAACCGCACGCACATCGACGTGAACGCGTCGATGGCCTCGTCGGGCACGCCCGGGGGTTTGGAGACGTCGATCACCAGGCGCGTGCGATCGCCGTCGTCCTCGAGACGGAGCTCGACGATGTCACCGATCAGCCGCCGGTAGCGGATCAGACGCTCGAAGGCCTCGCGCAGCGTGGCGCTGGCCAGCAGCGCGTAGCCGAGCGCGTGGAAGGTCGTCTGCGTCGCAAAGCGCGACGCCTCGAGGCCGAAGCACGGGTTGCCCGTCGCTTCGACCGCCAGCTGCCACAGCCGAGAGTGGGCCGCGCGCGGCACCCGGGCCCCCGGCGCTCCGGCCAGATCCGGATCGATGCCCGCCTCGCGGGCGACGCGCCGCCCGTCGATGCCCTGCGCCTCGAGCGCGCGGACGATCATCCCGCTCAAACTGCCCATCGTCGAAAGGGCTCTTGCGCCGTGTGCCGTCATCCACTTTGTCTCGTACGGCCAAGAAAATATCCCCGCCCGGCAAAGCAAGGCAACGGCGACCTTCGTATAATCCGGGCCATCGACACGGCGATCCGGGAGGAATGACATGACGACGCCTTTCATCAAGGTCCGCGACGTGGCCTTCCCACGCTTCCGCGCTCCGGACCTGGACCGGATGGAGAGCTTCCTGCTCGACTTCGGCCTGCACCGCAGCGCGCGCACCGCCGACGCCCTCTACATGCGCGGCACCGATCCCGACCACCACGTTCACGTCACCCACCGGGGCGAGCCGGCGTTCCTGGGCCTCGCCTTCCAGGCCGCCTCCCGCGCGGACCTCGACACTCTGGCGCAGGCCACCGGCCGGCCGGTGCAGACCCTGGAGGAACCCGGCGGCGGCGCGGTCGTCCGCCTCGCCGACCCCGACGGCCGCCGGATCGACGTCGTGTGCGGCATCGCCGAGCTCGACCCCCTGCCCTTGCGCCCGCGCATGCCGCTGAACACCGGCGCCGCGCGCGTCCGTTTCAACGACCTGCAACGGGTCCAGCCCGGCCCCTCACAGCCCAAGCGCTGCGGCCACGCGGCCCTCAAGACGACCGACCTGGCGGCGTTGTCGAGCTGGTACCACGAGCACCTCGGCCTGATCGCTTCCGACGACATCTATCTCGAGAGCCCGGAGAAGCCGATCGGCCGCTTCATGCGCTGCGACCGCCGCGAGGTGCCCGTCGATCACCACACGCTGCTGCTGCTCGAGACCCCGGAGGCCAGGCTCGGCCACGTCTCCTGGGAGGTCGCCGACTTCGACGACCTGATGGCCGGCCACGACCATCTCGCGGCCAACGGCCACCGTCACTACTGGGGCATCGGCCGCCACGTCCTCGGCGGCCAGATTTTCGACTACTGGAAAGACCCGATCGGTTTCACCGTCGAGCACTGGACCGACAGCGATCTGCTCGCCGCCGACGTGCCCTCCCAGTCGCACCACATCCTGAACGCCCTGAGCCAGTGGGGCCCGCCACCGCCGCCGGATCTGGACTTCTAGGGGGGCGGCGGCCCCCCGCGAGAATGGGGGCTTCGCCCCACGCTCCCGTTGGTCGCTCCCCTCGGTGACCCGTCGAGATGACTCAACCCAAGCAAGCGCCAGACTTCAAGATCCCTAGCGGGGAGCAAAGCGAACCTCGATCTGTCGACTCTCGACTGTCAACTCTCAACTTGCCTCGAAGAGGACAGCATCATGGACCTGGGAATTCGTGACCGAACCGCAATCGTCTGCGCCTCGAGCCGGGGCCTGGGCAAGGCCTGCGCCACGTCCCTGGCGCGCGAAGGCGTGCACGTCACCATGAACGCGCGGGGGGGCGAAGCTCTGGAGGCGACCGCCGCCGAGATCCGCGCGGCAACGGGGGTGCGCGTGACCACGGTCCCGGGCGACATCGGCCGGCCCGAGACCCGGGCGGCTCTTCTCGATGCTTGCCCCGCACCCGACATCCTGATCAACAACAACGGCGGCCCGCCGCCGGGTCGGTTCCAGAACTGGGACCGGGATGCCTGGACCGCCGCCTTCGACGCCAACATGCTGTCACCGATCGAGATGATTCGCGCCGTCGTCGACGGCATGGTCGAGCGGCGCTTCGGCCGCATCGTCAACATCACCTCGGCGATGGTGAAGGCGCCGCAGGCGCCGATGGGCCTCTCCGCCGGCGTCCGCGCCGGCCTGACCTCGGCCTGCAAGGCGCTCTCGCTGCAGGTCGCCTGGGCCAACGTCACCGTCAACAACCTGCTGCCCGAGCGCATCGACACCGACCGCCAGGCGCAGATGGCGCAGCTCGCGGCGGGACTCAACGGGATCTCGGTCGAGGAGGCCTACGAGCGGATTCGCGAACGCATCCCGGCGGCGCGGCTGGGACGCCCGGAGGAGATCGGCGACGCCTGCGCCTTCCTGTGCGGCCACGGCGCCGGCTTCATCACCGGGCAGAACCTGCAGGTCGACGGCGGCGCCTATCCGGGGCTTCTCTGACCCTTCGCCGCAACGGAGATCGAAAGGGCCCTTTTTGATGGATCGAATCGAAGCTCCCGTGCTGATCGTCGGTGCCGGACCGGTCGGAGTCATGGCCGCTCTTCTGCTGGCCCGGCAGGGCATCGCCAGCCACGTCGTGGAGCGGCGCTCCGGGCCGCAACGGGCGCCCGCGGCGCACGTCGTCAACGCTCGCACGTTCGAGATCTGCCGGCAGGCGGGCGTGGACATGGCCGCCATCGACGCCGCCGCCAAGGATCCAGCCGACGCCGGCTTCACCTACTGGGTCACCCGGCTCGGCGGCGACGTGCTCGGGCGGCTGCCCTTCGAGCGGCAGGGCGAGGACGTGCTGGCGTTCACGCCGACGCCGCTGCGCAACCTCTCGCAGCATCGTTTCGAGCCCATCCTCCTCGACGCGCTCGCGCGCGCCGGCGCCGCGCCGCCTCGCTACGGCCATCGCTGGGAGGCGGCGGAGCAGGACGGGGACGGGGTGACCTCGCGCATCACCGAGACCGCCTCCGGTCGCACCTACGAGGTCCGCAGCCGCTATCTGCTCGCCGCCGACGGCGCCGGCAGCCCCGTGCGCAAGTGGCTGGGGATTCCCCAGCTCGGGCCGGAGCGCCTGCAGAGCTTCGTGATGATTCACTTCGAGGCGAACCTGCGCCGGCTCGTCGGCAACCACCCCGGCGTCCTCTACTGGATTTGCGATCCGGACTGCACGGGCACGTTCGTCGCCCACGACATCGATCGCGAATGGGTGTTCATGCACAGCTGGGATCCGGAGCGCGAATCGGCCGACCGGTATGACGCGGCCAGGTGCGAAGCGCTGGTACGGCACGCGCTGGCGCCGGCCGACGTCGAGCTGGCCATCCGCACGATCTCTCCGTGGACGATGACCTGCCAGGTGGCCGAGCGCTACGGTCACGGCCGGGTCTTTCTCGTCGGCGACTCCGCCCACCGCTTCCCGCCCACCGGCGGCCTCGGGCTCAACACGGGCGTTCAGGACGCGCACAATCTCGCTTGGAAGCTGGCGGCGGTCGAAGCGGGTTGGGCCTCACCGGCACTGCTCGACACCTACGAGCTCGAACGGCAGCCGGTCGCCCGCTACAACGCCGATCAGAGCCTACAGAATGCGCTGCGGCTGGTCGAAGTGCCCCAGGCGCTGGGGTTCAGCGACGACGCGGAGCTGTCGCGGCGGCACTTTGCCGAGACGATCGCCGCTGCGGCGGGCCGGCGCGGCGTGGCAGAGGCGATCGCAAGGCAGGCCGAGCATTTCGACATGCTCGGCCTGCAGCTGGGTTTCGCCTACGAGCAAGGCGCCGTCGTCCCCGACGGCACGGACAAGCCCGCGGTGGCCAATCCGGTGCGCGAGCTCGTGCCCACCAGCCGCCCGGGGGCGCGCCTGCCGCACGGGTGGTTGGAGCGCGGCGGCCGGCGCCTCTCCAGCCTCGATCTGATCTCCCTCGATGCGTTCACGCTGCTCGCCGGGCCGGACGGGTCGAAGTGGATGGAAGCGACGGTCCCCGGGGACGTGCCGCTGCGCCGCCTGCAGGTCGGCCGCGACTGCGCGGATCCGAGTGGCTGGTGGGCGACGGTTGCCGAGATGTCGGCGGCCGGCGCCCTTCTCGTGCGTCCCGACCAGCACGTCGTCTTTCGCTCGCGCGACGGCGTTGGCGACCCCCGTTCGGCGATCGCATCCGCGCTCGCCACCGCCGCCGGGAAAGCAGGGCCGCGGGCCTGAGCCCCGACGACGCCAAGCCGGGCGTCGTGCTCTACTTACACGCCCGCTTGTAGAGCTCGACGAACTTGCCGCGCAGGTCGGCGTCGGTGAGGCCCGGCATGGCCGGCTTGAGCTGATCGAGCTGGTTGCAGCACTGGTCCTTCTTGCCGGTAGCGAGGGTCAGCCGCGCCACCTGGTACGAGCCCTCGTACCAGGGCAGGTCGCCCGGACGCACGACCTTGGTGAGGCGCTGCCAGTAGGCCAGGGCGCCGGGGAGGTCGTGCTGGGCCTCGGCAATGCGGGCCAGGCCGCGCATCGCCCCCAGCGAGTTACCGTCACCGTCGAGCACCTCGTGGTAGAGCCCGCTCGCCTGCTGCAAGTCGTCCGCGTCCTGATAGAGACGCGCCACCGTCAGCTTGGTCCTCTTGCTCACGTCGGTGTCGGCGAGCGCGAGCTCGTACAGACGCAGCGCCACCCGGTCGGCCGCCTGACCGGCGTCGGCGTTGCCCTTCACCTTCAGACGCACGCCTTCCTTGCGGAAATCGTTGGCGAGATCCTCGACCGACTCCCCTTGCGCATTGCCTCGCAGCACGGCGCCATGCTGGCTCACCTCCGTCTCGGCCGCGGCAAAGCGGCCGAGGCGTTGCAACGCGCCCAGGCGCAAGCGCACGACCTGGGCGAACAGATCGGCATGGTCGGGGTATTTCTTCTCGAAGTCGGCGAGGGCGGTGAGCGCCTGCTGATCGTGGTTCGGCACGAGCAGGGCGTAGACGGCGGTCATCACCGCCGCCTTGGCACGCAGGTCCTTGACCGGAACCCTGGCCTTGTCGCCCTTGGGCGCGTACTCGTCGGCGAGCTGGTTGAAGCGGTCGAGATCCTCGCCGATGGCGACGATCAGGGCGTCGCGCTCGCGGCCGGCGACCTTCTTCTCGTCGTTGCCCTGCAGAATCTCGTAACGGCACTGCAGGGCGCCGAAACGGGCGCGCAGCTCGAAGCCGGGATCGCCGCCGACCTGCTCGTACTGGTCGAGCGCTTCGCTGAACTTCTTGTGCGCCTGCAGCCACTCGCCGAGGCGGTAGCGGGCTTCGTAGGCGGAGCGATGGTCCGGATAGTCGTCGAGGTAGCTGCGCATCGCGGCTTCGTAGCCCTGCGGGTCGGCGTCCGGATTCTTGGCGGTGAGGGCCTCGAGCGATTTGAAGCGCATGTAGGCGGCGTCGGCGCCGTAGGCCGGCGCCTTCTTCTGCAGCGAGGCGGCGAAGCTGTCGGCGGCCGCCCGGTACTCGCCGCTCTGGAACTGGGCGAGACCGAGCAGGTAGTGCGCTTCGTCGGCGAGCCGCCGCGACGAGGAGTCCTTGCCGGCGACGATCGCTTCGAGCAGAGGGCGCGCACTCTTGTAGTCGGACTTTTGCACCAGCATCTTGGCCAGGGTCCATTTCGCCGCCGGGCTGCCGGCCGGCGCCGCCCACTGCTCGGGGTTGTCGATCTCCGACTGCATGAGCGCGTCGACCTTTTTTCTCCACGCCGGGCCGGCGCGACGCAGCCGATCCATGGTCGTCATCGCCTGCTGGCGGAGGCTGTGGGCCTGCGCGCCGGAGGAAGCCTTGGCCTGGGCGAGCAGCGCGCGGGCGCGGTAGTAGCGCACCAGCGAGGCGTCGGCGGACTCGCCGGCGAGCAAGCGGTCGGAGAGTCTGACCGTGTCCGCGTACTTGCCGGCGCGAAAGTCGGCGTCGAGCAGGCCGAGCTGGGCTTTGGCGCGCCGCGCGGGCGAGACGCTCTTGTCGTCCATCACCAGCTCGAAGTCGCGGATGGCCCAGTCGTAGTTGCCGAGCTCGAGGTGACACAGACCGCGGCCGAGCAGACTCTCGGTGATCAGCGTGCCGCGCTGGTCGCCGACGGCGAACTGGGAGAAGCCGTTCTCGGCCTTCTCCAGCAGCTGCTTGCGCTTGTCGCCGGCGTAGAGGCGAGCGCCGTAGTAGTGAAGCCAGTTGAGATAATAGAGCGCCTGCGCGGCGACCTGCTGCGCCTCCTTCCACTCGCGGGTGTCGTAGAGGGCTTCGAGATCGCCGTCCTGGTCCATCACGTTCTTGGAGAGGCGCTCGAGCTTGCCGCTGTTGGCGTCGTAGATGCCGTCGAGCGGCTGGCTGATCGCTTCGTAGACCCCGAGCAGAGTCGACTTCTCGGCGTTCTCGCGACCGGCGCGCACGGCGCGGTCGCTCATGTCGATGAAGGCCAGGGCCAGCGGGCCGAGCTGCTGCACGGCCGCCGTCTCCGCCTGCGCATCGAAGCTGCCGGCCGACTGCTGGTGGCGAATGCTGGCCGCGATCTGGTTGGCGCGGCTGCGCAGCTCGCTCGCCGACGACCGTGCCGGCGCCGGCCGGGCGGGCATGAGAGTGAAAGTGGCGAGGGCGAGTACGGCGGCGAGGCGAACGCGGGTCACGGGCATGCGATCACGAAAGCTCTTTGAGGAACTTGGCCATTTCGATTTTCCAGCGCGAGCCGAAGGTCAGCACGACGACCTCGCGCACCAGAGCCTTGTGCTCGTCGAGCTGAATCAGCTCGCCGCCGCCGTCCTTCGCCATCTCGCCGAAATCCTTGGAGACCTGCTTGTAGAACGGAGGCATCGGCGACGGCTGGAAGGGTTCCTTGCCGTGCAGCGAGCGCCACAGGGCGCGATCGAATTCCTCGTGCATCTTCCTGGTGACGTCCACGGTGCTGACGTAGCCGCCGTCGTCGTGGAACTTCCGTACCATGTCGCGCACGGCGTCGACATCCTCTGGATGCGGCGGCGAGCCACCGACGAGGATGATGATCTTCTTGGACTTCTTGCGCCAGCTGAGCTCGTGGATGGCCGCGTCCATGCCCTCCTTGACCGCCTCCTCCCAGTCACCGCCGCCGGCGGCATTGATCTGGGAGAGGAAGTCGCGCAGCTTCTGCGTGCGAAAGCTGAGGTCCGTCCACTTCACGACGTAGTCGTCGCCTTTGTCGCGATAGACGACGATGCCGATACGGGCGGTCGGAACCATCTTGTGAACGGCGGTCACCAGCTGCGTCAGCCGCGCCTTCACGTCGTCGATGACGAACTGCATGCTGTCGGTGGTGTCGATGACCAGGGCGATGTCGAGGCCGACCTTGCGCAGACCGCCGACGTAGTCGCCGAAGCCGCCGCCGAGGCCGCCGATGGCGCCGGCGCCGAAGGAGAGCTGGGTGGAGATGTTGTCGACGGTGGGGGCGGTGCCGAGCTTGGGTCCGAGCGCGAGGCGGGGCATCTCGGGGGCGCGCACGTTCTTGACCACGGGGCCGCTCGGGCGTGCCTGGCGCGGGGCGGCCTTCTGCACGTTGAGCACGCCGGCGAGATCCCTCAGGGACGGATCGCCCTCGAAATCGTCGGGGCCGATCTGGCTGTCGTCGAGCACCGTGACGTTGATCTTCTGCGCCTTCTGGATGACGGTCAGCGTGATGGTGCCGAGCAGAAACAACAGGCCGACGTGCACGATCGCGGAGAAACCGAACCAGCGTAGCCCTTGAAAGCGTTTCCCCGACCACGGGTCGAAGCGCGCCGGATCGTCGGGCGGTGCTGGCTGCTTGGCAGGACTATCGGCCATCGGCGAGATTCAGCTGCCGACCTTGCGCTCGGCCGCGATCGCGATCTGGGTGGCGCCGGCCTTCTGGGCCACGGAGAGGATCTTCACCGCGTCGCCGAAGAGCACTTCACGGTCACCCTCGAGCACCACTGGAATGTCCGGCCGCGCGCTCACCAGGCCGCGCAGAACCTGCTCCAGATCCTCGTAGGCCGTCAGCTGGGTGTTCACGTAGATGTCGTGGGTCGGGGTGACCATGATGGTCACCTCGCGCGGCTGCGAGGTGGTGGAGTCGACCTCGGGCAGGCTGATCTTGGCTCCCGACTCCACCATCGCCGCGCTGGTGACCATGAAGATGATCAGCAGCACCAGGAAGATGTCCGTCAATGGCGTGATGTTGATCTCCGCCATGATCGGGGATTTGGCTCGCTTCTTGAGACTACCGATTGCCATTCTTGCGCCCCAGATGGATGGCATCGATGACGCGGTTGCTGGCGATGGTCATCGCCGCCTCGATGCGCTCGACGCGGGTCTGAAAGTAGTTGTAGGCGATGACCGCGATGATGGCGACGGCCAGACCGAGGGCGGTGGCGATCAGCGCCTCCGAGATCCCGGCCGCGACCACCGCGAAACCGCCGCTGCCCATCAACGCCATGTTGTGAAACGCCTTGATGATGCCGATGACCGTGCCGAACAGGCCGATGAACGGGGCACTGGCGCCGACCGTGCCGAGCACCCACAAGGGGCCCTTGAGCGCTTCCAACTCCTCGAAGCGCTTCTCCTCGGTCAGGTCGGCAAGGTACTCCACCGAGTCCAGTTGGTGGCGCGCCAGCACGTCGGAGAAGATACGGCCGACGGGGGTGGCGAGCTGCTCGCGCGAGGTCCCGAGCGCGTTGGCGAAGTCGCCCTTCTCCAGGACCGGGCAGATGTCGTTGGCCACGGTCAGGCTGGTGGAAACCAGGTTCCGCAGGGACCAGAGACGCTCCAGGATGATGGTCACGGTCAGCAGCGAGAAGAAGATCAGGGGATAGGTCGCCAGCCATCCCGAGCGAATCATATCAAGGACACTCAAGCCTTCCACGTGCGATCCTCCTTGGCGTCTGCCTGTCGGGGTCGGAAACCCAGCTCTCGATTCATGCTCCTGTTCGGCGGGCCGGAGGGGTGGTCCCGGCTACCGGCACCCCCCCTGATCGGGGTCCGAGATTCGAATGGCCAGCCATTGCGGCCGTGAGCCGCTGACCAGTGAGTCGCGTTGAAAGAGTCCGGCGGTCACGATGAGCCGACAAGCTAGGCTAAATTTTCGTAACGGCTATCCTTGACGCTGTCAAACCTTTTGCCGGCAAGCGGCCGTTGTCCCTGCTGAGCGCCTCTGGCATCATGCCGATCGGTCGAAAACCGGTGCTGAACCGTGCGCGCGGACCCGCCGGCTCGCGCGATCCGACGCCGTGGGGGATTTCTGGAGCACGAGAGCGAAGACCGCTTGCGGGCCGACGAGCAGCGCCGGATGCGCCGCCTGCGGCTGCTGGTGGACATCGCGACCGTCGCCGTACGCGGCCATCCGCTCTCCCGCGCCGAGGCGGAGCAGGTGGTGGATAGCCTGCGCGCGCACGCGTTGCGGCTCTTCCCCGACAAGGCCGACACCTTCGACCTGATCTACGGCCGCCGCTTCCGGCGGTTGATTGACGAACGCTTCGGGCCTGAGTAAGACCTCGCCTGCGATCTCTGCTTGCGACGGGAAAGTTCACGGTGGGCACGCCACGCATACGCTTCAGCATTCAGACGCCGCTGGAGGGCGCAAGCTTCGAATCGCTGGCGCGTCACTGGCAGGCGGCCGAGCGGCTGGGCTACGACTCGGCCTGGCTCGACGATCATTTCTACGGCGTGGTCACCCCGCCCGAGGACGACACGCTCGAGTGCTGGACGCTGATGGCCGCGCTGGCGCGCGAAACCTCCACCCTCCGCTTCGGCACCCTGGTGGCCTGCAACAACTACCGCCACCCGCCCCTGGTGGCCAAGATGGCCTCCAGCCTCGACCACATCAGCAACGGCCGGCTCGAGTTCGGGCTGGGCGCCGGCTGGTTCGAGCAGGAGTACGCCGGCTACGGCTACGACTTCCCCCCGGCCGGCACGCGGCTGGGCCAATTGGAGGAGGCGCTGCACATCTGCAAGCTGATGTGGACGGAGGAGAGGGCGACTTTCGCCGGCCGCCACTACCGCGTGGACGGGGCCTGGTGCAATCCCAAGCCGGTGCAGCGGCCTCATCCGCCGATCACCATCGGCGGCGGCGGGGAGAAGGTGTTGCTGCGGCTCGTCGCCCGCTATGCCGACTGCTGGAACTTCGGTGGCAGCGCGGCGGAGTTTGGGCGCAAGCTGTCGATCCTCGACTCCCACTGCCGCGCCGTCGGCCGGAACCCGGCCGAGATCGAGAAGAGCTGGTTCGGCAACGTGGTCATCGAGGCCACCGAGGAGGGCCTGCAGCGTCGGCTGGCCAAGCGGGCCGCGCGGGCCGGGTCGCCGCAGTACGATCTCGCGGCGATCGTCGGAACTCCCGCCGGCGTGGTCGCCCGCATTCGCGAGTACGTCGCTCTGGGGGTCACGCACTTCATCGCCATGTTCGGTCGCGTCGACCGTCTGGAGGCCACCGAGCTGTTCGCGCGCGAGGTCATCCCCGCGTTCCGCTGAGCCGAGGCGGCGCGACGCACCCGCTGCGAGAGCAGCTCGCGACCGCGCGCGGCATTCCGGCGGCGATCTCGGCGCCGTCGCCGTCGCACGCGAGCGCCCGCAAGTTGTCTGATGCCGCGGCAACCAATCGACCAACGTTTTTCATGCGCTTTTCACCAATGGACGCTTGATCCGGTCAAGAGGTGGGCGGAGAATTCGAATGCCGTTGAAGAGCTGCGGCACACGGCACGTTGCACGGGGAGGGAGCGGTGAGGGGGAGAAAGCACAGGCTCGCGAGAGTTCGACATGAAAGGAGTAGCACGGATTTCCTTTCAAGGCGGCGCGCTCCTGGTGCCGGCTCGGACCCGGTACGATCACGAGGTCGTTTTCGAGCACGTGGAGACCTACGCCCGACGTCACGGCACCGTGCGCCTCGAGCTCGAGCGCAAGCGCTACACCGTCAGCGTCGTCACCAACGGCGAGCGCCGCACCTGCACCAACTGCGGTTATCCCCTGGAGTCCCTGACCTACGCCCTGGGCGGGCGCAGCCTGTGCCTGCGCTGCGCCCGCAACGACGAGTAACGTCAGGCCTCGTGGCGTGTGATCATCCGCCGCGAGGTCGCGTCTCTGCGTCCCACGCTCTCCATGGATGACGACCCCGCCAAGGGTGCGCTGATCGGCGCGGTGCGGGCGATCCTGCGTCCGCTGGTGCGGCAGCTGATTGCCTACGGAGTCACGTTTCCGGCCTTCGGGCGCGTCGCCAAGGAGATCTACATCGAGGTGGGGACGCAGCACTTCGCCCTGCCGTTCAAGAAGCAGACCGACAGCCGGGTGGCGCTGGTCACCGGCATCGCGCGCAAGGAGATCGGGCAGCTCCGGCGAGGGCAAATGCCGCCGCCGAGCGAGGCGCAAGGCAGCCAGGCGCTGGCCATCAAGGTCGTCCGCCGGTGGCGGTCGGATGCTCGCTACCTCGATGGCGAGCGAGATCCGCGCGAGCTCGCCTACGAGCACGGCACCGCCGGCGTCTCCTTCTCGGGACTGGTCGACGAGGTCGGTGGCGACATTCCGCCGCGCGCGGTGCTCGACGAGCTGATCCGCACCGGCGCGGTCGAGCTGCTCCCCGACGGCGGCGTACGCCTGGCGGAGGCGGGGTACGTTCCGGCACGGGAGGTGGAGGAGAAGCTGAGGATCCTCGGCGAGGACGTCGCCGAGCTGATCGAGGCGATCCGTCACAACATCCAAAGCTCCGGCGACGAGCCCTTCCTGCAGCGCAAGGTATACTACGACAACGTGGGGGCCGCGGCTTTATCGGAGCTCCGCGAGAAGGTGCGCACCGCCGGGGCGGCGTTCGTGCGGCAGGTGGACGAGCTGCTCGCCGGCTACGATCGCGACCGCAACCCCTCGGCTCCCGCCGGCCGCCGCCAGCGCGTCGCCGTCGGCGTGTACTACCTCGACCAGGACATCGAGCCCGAGAACGAGGATCCGTAGGTCGTGCTCACCGCCCGGGGTCGACGGGAGGCGTGAAATCGTGCAGGACGAGTCCGGGCGGCGGATCGCGCCACAGCGGACCGACGTCGTCGCCGGGGGCGACGTGGAGCTGCGGGTCGAGGTCTTGAAAGCGTTTCAGGCGCCAGATGTGGTCCCACCAGCGGTCGGCGTCGTACGGCGCCCGCGGCTGCGCCGTGTAGCGGATCGACTCGGCCACCGGGGCCAGATCGCCCGCCAACAGCAAGGGAGCCGAGGGCAGGCGCAGCAGCAGCGCCATGCTGCCGGGGGTAGAGCCGGCGGTGTCGATCAGCATGCAGCTGCCGTCGCCGAACAGGTCGACTGCGGACTCGAAGGTGCCCAGCGGTCCGCCGGAGGAGAAGTCGATGAACTTCCAGCTCTCGACGCCGGCGTACTCGCGCGGCAGGTAGCCGCTGGGGACGCGGTGCGCGTACTCGTGCTCGTTGCGGGTCACGACCACGCGCGCGTGCGCAAACGCGTGCAGCTCCCCGGTCGAGTCGAACTGCAGGTCGGTGAGAACGACCCAGTGGACCGCCGACCTATCGACGCCGTTGGCCGCCAGCTGGGATGGCAGGTCTTGCCCGGGCAACGCCTCCGGGTGCAGGAGCAGCTCGGACAGGCCACCGAGGTAGTCGCCGCGTTTGTCGGCGATGCGGTGGTTCAGGCCGGTGCCGAACAGAACGATGCCCTCGCGCGGGTGGCGAATGGCGAAGGCAAGAACCGGCAGCCGGCGTTCCCGCGTCAGGCTACCGCCGCGGTAGACGAGCCCCGGACGAACGCGCAGCCAGCCGGTGACGAACGCGGTGACCCGCAGCCCCGCGGCGCCACGGTACGGCTTCGGCCAGTCGTGCAACGTCGGAGGGATATACGGAATCCGCTGCTCCTTCTCGCAACCGCCGAGAAGCAACAGCGGGGCGAGCAACAAGGCGAAGAGGGCGCGTGTCATGCCGTCGTTCCGTCCGGACGCTGTCACTCCCGCGCGGGCATTGCAACGGCGGCGCGGCGGACCGTTGCATCGGCAGTATAGGCCGAGTAAAGCTGGCAGCGTCCACGTGGAGTGTGCGCGCGGACCGTGATCGGTGGGGGGCGTTTTGGAGTCATTGCGCTTTGACAGCCGTCCGGGCTTGCGGCGACCGGTTCTGATTCTGGCCTTCTCCGGCTGGAACGACGCGGGGCAGTCCGCCACCGCGGCGGTGAGCTACCTCGCCGATCAGTTCGAAGCCCGGGCTCTGGCGGTCATCGATCCGGACGAGTTCTACGACTTCACCGTGCTGCGGCCGCAGGTGCGCCTGGTGGACGGAGTGCACCGGCAGGTGGACTGGACCGTCAACGAGTTTCGCTACACGGCGAACCCGGCGCTCGAGCGCGATCTCATCTTCGGCTGGGGCCCGGAGCCGCACCTGAAGTGGAAGAGCTTCTGCTCCTCGGTCGTGCAGCTCGTGCGCGAGTGCGGCGTCGAGATGGTGGTGACGCTCGGCGGCTTTCTCGCCGAGCTGCTCTACTCGCGACCGGTGCCGATCAGCGGCTTCGCCAGCGATCCGGCGTTGATCGCCAAGCTCGAGCTGCAGACGACCCGCTACGAGGGACCCACCGGCATCGTCGGCGTGCTCGCCGACGTCTGCCGGCGCGAGGCCGTGCCCCACGTCAGCCTGTGGGCGGCGCTGCCGCACTACATCGCCGCGGTGCCCAATCCGCGCGGGGCCCTGGCCCTGCTGATGCGCTTGACCTCGTTTCTCAATCTCCCGGCCGATCTCGCGCCGCTGCAGAGCGACGCCGCGATCTTCGAGGAGAAGGTCAACGAGGCGGTCGCCGAGGACCCCAAGCTCTCCGCCTACGTCCGCGAGCTGAAGAAGCGCGAGTTCGCGAACTGAGCGGTCGCGCTCGTGGGTCGCTCTCAGCCGGCGACGACGGGGTTCTCCAGCGCCCCGATGCCGTCGATCTCGACGCGCACGACGTCGCCGGCGCGCAGGAAGCGCTTGGGATTGCGGCGCACGCCGACGCCGGCGGGGGTACCGGTGGTGATGACGTCGCCGGGTTCCAGCGTGACGCCGGCGGAGATGTACTCGATCAGCTTGGCGACGTCGAAGATCAGATGCCGGGTGTTCGAGTGCTGCATCGGCTCGCCGCTGACGATGGTGCGCAGCTCCAGCGCGCCGGGGTCGGGAATCTCGTCGGCCGTCACCAGGGCCGGCCCCATGGGGGCAAAGGTGTCGAACGACTTGCCCAGGCAGTGGCCGCTGCGCGTCTGGTAGTCGCGCGCGGTGACGTCGTTCAGGATTGTGTACCCGGCGACGTGAGCCAGCGCCTCGGTTGCCGATACCCGCCGGGCCGTGCGCCCGATCACCACCGCCAGCTCGCCCTCGTAGTCGATCATCGAAGAAGCCGGCGGAATCGCGATGGGCCCGCCGGGGCCGATGACCGCGGTGACCGCCTTGGAGAACACCATCGGCACGGCCGGGATCGGGTTGCCGGTCTCCTCGGCGTGATCGCGATAGTTGAGCCCGATGCCGAAGATCTTGCCCGGACGCGGCAGCGGCGCCAGCAGCTCGACCTCGGCCGCCGCAAGCAGGCCGACCCCGTCCTCCTGGGCGCGGGCGGCCACCGCGATGGCCGTCTGCATCGGTTTGGGGCCGGCGGCCAGCAGCTCGATCATCGAGCGCGGCAACGCCGGCGCCGCCACCGAGAAGTCCACGATCCCGCGCAGCGTGTCAGCGCCGATGTGGCGCTCCTGGCCGATGGCGAACGTGACCAGTCGCATGGTCTTCACCCCTGTTCGCGGCTCAACTCCCCGCCGTCCGCGAAGCCGCTCAACGCGGGTAGTGATAGCCGAGATCGATCTGGTCGCTGTCGGCGGCGCCGCTGGTCGCCGTCGTGCGCTCCTGGACCACGGTGGCGATGTCGCCCGGCGTATCGGGATCGCCGGCGTCGACGGCCGGGCTGACCACGAGCTGGTCCGGGGATTGCGCCAGGCGAAAGTTCTCTCCCGGAGCGATGAAATCGGGCTCCACCATGGTCAGCGAGCTCGCGCCGGGGGTAACGCCGACGTAGGGGTCGGTGTTCAGATTGAAGTCCTCGTGCAAGCCGTCGAGGGAGCTCGGGACGCCGGTGAAGACCTCGAAGCCAGGACCCATGTTTGCGTTCATGATGTTGTTGACGAAGAAGGTGTCCCGCGCCGGCAGCTTGCTGCTACCGACCGTGATACCGCCGCCCACGTTGCCAAAGATGGTGTTGTTGTAGACTCGCGCGTTGATCGACTGGGCCTGGTTGTTGGCGACCTTGCCGAGCACGTCGATACCGAAGCCCTGATTGCTGTACACTAGGTTGTTCACCACCGTGATGTTGACGGCGTCGGCGACGCGGATGCCTTCGGCACCGTTGTCGCGGACGATGCAGTTGCGCACGATCACGTCACTCGCCGAGCTGCTCTTGACCACGATGCCGGCGCTGCCGCTGCCACCCGCCGAACCGATGGCGGTGAATCCATCGACGATGATGTGCGATTTGTTCGACACCTTGAAGGCCGCGTCGCTGGTGCCGCCGGCGTCGAGAATGACCTCTCCCGGCGAGTCATTGGTCATCTGCCCCGTCGGATCGGCGAGGAAGGTGATCGGCTGCGCGCTGCTGCCCTGGTTCACGATGTTGACGGGTTGGTAGGTTCCGGGGCCGACGATGATCGTGTCCCCCGGGGTGGCCTTCTTCCCCGCTGTGTCCACCTCGCGCAGGGCTGTGTCCGGGGTGGTGCCGTCGTTGCTGTCGCTGCCGCTGGCGCGAACGTAGAACACATCGGGGTTGTTCTGCGGTGGCGGCGCAGTGCCGCCGCCACCACCACACGCGGCGGCCAGGAACGGTACGAGGACGAGCCAAAGAAGCTGTTTTGCGATCATACTCACTCCAGCGCGGGAGCTAACGAAGATCTTCGCGCTGCAAAATTTCGATGAACTTGACGGCGGCGGGGGACAGGTGGCGGTTCTTCTTGTGGATGATGCCGAGCGGGCGCAGCAGCGTCGCTTCGGCGAGCTGGATGGCCTTCAGCGTTCCATGATTGAGCTCCGGCTGGATCGCGGCCAGCGGCACGATGCCGACTCCCTGGCCGATCTCGATGGCCCGCTTGATGGTCTCGATGTTGTCGAACTCGCCGACGTATTTCACCGCCACCTGGTGCTCGCGCAACAGCTGGTCGGTCGCCTTGCGCGTGGCGATGTCCTGCTCGTAGGCGACGAAGTTCTCGCCCCCCAGCTTGGCGATGCTGACCTTCTTCAGGTTGGCAAAAGCATGATCGGGCGGGCAGGCCAGCACCAGCCGGTCCTCGCGCCAGGGGAGGTTCTGCACCTGGGGGTGCTTGTGCGGGTATGCGACGATGCCGAGGTCGATCTGGCCGGCGATGACGCTGTCGTAGATCTTGTTCGGCCGCGCGTACTCGACGTGCACGTTCACCTGCGGGAAGCTGCGCATGTACTCCTTGAGATAAGGCGGCAGCTCGTGCAGCCCGACGCTGTAGACGATGGCCACGCGCAAGCTGCCCGCCACCACCTTGCCGGTTTCCTGCAGCTGCGTCTCGATCTCCTGGTACTTCTCCAGGATCTCGCGGCTGACCCGGTAGAGGATCTCTCCGGCCGGGGTCGGCTTGGCCCCGTGGCGGCTGCGCTCCAGCAGCGTGCACTGGTAGCGCGACTCGAGGGCGCGCAGCTGCTGGCTGACGGCGGATTGCGTGATGTAGTTCTGGGAGGCAGCGGCCGAAAAGCTTCCGGTCTCGACCACGTCGCAAAACACCCGCAACGTCTCGATGTGCATCCCATGTAGAGTAGAGCAGCTGCCGGGGAAGTCAAGAAGATCTGCTTATCGAAGCAACAATGCGGCACGGACCCTCGGTTGTGCGACCCGGCCCCGGGCAGTAACATGCCGCGACATCTAGGGGGCAGCGACCCCAGCGAGACGGGGACTTCGCCCCACGCTCCCGTCGGTCGCTCCCCTCGGTGACTCGTTGAAAGTCGACTCAAATCAAGCAAGTTCCAGACTTCAAGAACCCTGGGGAATGGGAGCACGGACATGACGGCATTCGCGGGCCTGGACTACTACGATCTGGACGAGCTGCTCGACGACGAGGCGAAGATGATTCGCCGCACGGTGCGCGATTTCGTCGAGCGCGAGGCGCAGCCGATCATCGAGGCCCATCACGCCCGCGAGGAGTTCCCGCGCCAGCTGATCCCGCGCATGGCCGAACTCGGCTTCTTCGGTGCCAACCTCAAGGGCTACGAGTGCCCCGGGCTCAGCAACATCGCCTACGGCCTGATCTGCCAGGAGGTCGAGCGCTGCGACAGCGGGCTGCGCTCGATGGTGTCGGTCCAGGGCTCGCTGGCGATGTATGCCATCTACGCCTTCGGCTCGGAGGACCAGAAGCGGCGCTGGCTGCCGGCGATGGCAGCGGGCAAGGCGATCGGCTGCTTCGGCCTGACCGAGCCCGACCACGGCTCCGATCCCGGCGGCATGACCACCCGCGCCCGCGAGGACGGCAATCACTACGTCCTCAGCGGCGTGAAGCGTTGGATCACCAACGGCAGCGTCTCCGACGTCGCCGTGGTGTGGGCCAAGACCGCGGACGGGGTCATCCGCGGCTTCCTGGTCGAGAAAGGCATGCCGGGATACGCCACCCACGACATCAAGGGCAAGTTCTCCCTGCGCGCCTCGATCACCTCGGAGCTCGTGCTCGAGGAGGTACGAGTGCCGCGCGAGAGCCTGCTGCCCGGCGTCACCGGCCTCAAGGGACCGTTCTCCTGCCTCACCCAGGCGCGCTACGGCATCGTCTGGGGCGCGATGGGGGCGGCGATGGCCTGCTACCACACGGCGCTGGACTACGCGAAGACGCGGACCCAGTTCGATCGCCCGCTCGCCGGCTTCCAGCTGGTGCAGCAGAAGCTGGTCCACATGGTCACCGAGATCACCAAGGGGCAGCTGCTGGCGTGGCGCCTGGGACAACTCAAGGACTCGGGCAGACTGCGACCACAGCAGGTGTCGCTGGCCAAGCGCAACAACGTCGGCCACGCGCTCGAGATCGCCCGTCTGGCGCGCGACATCCTCGGCGCCAACGGCATCGTCAACGAGTACCCCGTCATCCGCCACATGATGAATCTCGAAACCGTCAACACCTACGAGGGCACCTACGACATGCACACGCTCATCGTCGGCCGCGACATCACCGGCGAGGACGCGATCCGCTGAGCTCGCGAGTCGTTGATTGCTGACCCGTGAGCCGGTGACCCGCTCGGGCGCGGCGGCTGTCGCGCAGAGGAAGAGAGGCCAGGCATGAAGCGCGGCTCCGGCCGATCGCTGAAGACGCAACGTTGGCTCGACGAGGCGGGCGTCGAGCAGAAGCTCGCCGCCGGTGCGACCATCGTCCCCCTCGGGCGGAGCTATCGACTACGCGACGGCCGGCTGGCGACGCTGGCGTTCAGCCACGACGACGAGCAACGAACCTGCGTCGGCTACGCCGTCGACGAAGGCGGCTGGGTGATGGTCGAGTCGGAGCCGTACACGGCGCGCTCGCTCGGCTACTACCAGCGTTGGCTCAAGCGCCACCGCGAGCTCGACTGAAGGGCGCGGCGATCCGCCGCGCCCCCCCGGCTCAGCGCAGCAGCGGCGCCAGCACCAGCGCCACCACCGACATCAGCTTGATCAGAATGTTGAGGGACGGCCCGGCGGTGTCCTTGAACGGATCCCCGACCGTGTCGCCGACGACGGCGGCGCGATGCGCGTCGGAGTTCTTGCCACCGTAGGCCCCGCCCTCGATGTGCTTCTTGGCGTTGTCCCAGGCACCGCCGGCGTTGGCCATGAAGATCGCCATCAGCACGCCCGACACGGTGACACCGGCGAGCAGGCCGCCGAGGGCGTGCTTGTCGATGAAGCCGACCACCGCCGGGGTGATCACCGCCATCAGCCCGGGGACGACCATGCGCTTGATTGCGGCAGCGGTCGAGATGTCGACGCAGCGGGCGTAGTCGGCACGCGCCGTGCCCTCCATCAGGCCGGGAATGGTGCGGAACTGCCGCCGCACCTCGTCGATCATCTCGTAGGCCGCCTCGCCGACGGCGCGCATCGCCATCGAGCTGAACAGGAACGGCAGCATGCCGCCGACGAAGAGCCCGGCGATCACGTAGGGGTTGCTGACGTCGATGGAGGCGATGCCGGCCGAGGTCTGGAAGGCGGAGAACAAGGCCAGAGCGGTCAGCGCCGCCGAGCCGATGGCGAACCCCTTGCCGATGGCCGCGGTGGTGTTGCCGACCGCGTCGAGCTTGTCGGTGCGGCCGCGCACCTCCGCCCCGAGGCCGCTCATCTCGGCGATGCCCCCGGCGTTGTCGGCGATCGGCCCGTAGGCGTCCACCGCCAGCTGGATGCCGGTGGTGGACAACATCCCCACGGCGGCAATGGCGATGCCGTACAGCCCGGCGAGGTAGAAGGCCGCGACGATGGCCAGGGCGATGAACATGATCGGCAGAGCGGTCGACATCATGCCCAACCCGAGGCCGGCGATGATGTTGGTGGCGGCGCCGGTCTGCGATTGCTCGGCGATGCGGCGCGCCGACGGACGCGACTCGGCGGTGTAGATCTCGGTGACGTAGCCAATGCCGATGCCGGCAAGAAGCCCCGCAATCGTGGCCAGGAAGATGCCGCCGGCGCTGATCGTCGTCAGCGTGCCGGTGATGTTCTCCTGGGGTGACACCGCGTTCGGAACCATCATGCGAATGACCGGGTAGCTGACCAGAATCATGAGCGCGCCGGAACCCAGGGTGCCGAGGTTGAGGGCATTCTGCGGGTTGCCGCCCTCGCGCGTGCGAACCGCGAAGGTGCCCGCGATCGACACCACGATTCCCACCGCGGCCAGCACCAGCGGCAGCGAGATCAGCCGCCCGTCGGCGTAGGGAAGGCCGAGCACCATGGTACCGATGATGGCGCCGACATAGCTCTCGAAGAGGTCGGCTCCCATGCCGGCGACGTCGCCGACGTTGTCGCCGACGTTGTCGGCAATGACGGCGGGGTTGCGCGGATCGTCCTCGGGGATGCCCGCCTCGACCTTGCCGACCAGGTCGGCACCGACGTCCGCCGCCTTGGTGTAGATGCCGCCGCCCACGCGCGCGAACAGGGCGATCGAGGAGGCGCCGAAGGAGAAACCGGTCAGCACGTTCAGCACCTGGGTCGGGGTGCTGAAGACGTCCTGGTAGACTGCGTAGAGCACGCTCAGCCCCAGGACCCCGAGGCCGACCACGACCATCCCCATGACGGTGCCACCGGAGAAGGCGATGTTGAGGGCACCGACCAGCCCCTCACGGGCGGCGCTGGTGGTGCGTACGTTGGCCTGCGTTGCCACCCGCATGCCGAAGAATCCCGCCAGGGCGGAGCAGGACGCCCCAATGACGAAGGAAACCGCGATCATCCACGACGAGCTGGCCTCCTGGCTGCCGGCGAAGCCCAACAGAATTGCGACGACGACGACGAAGATGGCCAGGACTCGGTACTCGCGGGCCAGGAAGGCCATGGCGCCCTCCTGGATGCTGTGGGCGATTTCCTGCATGCGCGCAGTCCCCGGATCCTGCTTGACGATCCAGCCCGCCTTCCAGAAGGCGAACAGCAGGGCGGCAACTCCCGCCAGCGATGTGAGTAGTCCCATGAGCTTGGTCTCCTGCGATTCTTTGTTTCGGCGAGGGCGAGCAACACACCCGCCTCGACGCCATGAGTCTCGGCAGGCTCGCGCATCAAACACGCGCGCCGCGGAGCGCTGAAGTCGGCGGGTTCTATTCCAGAACTTCTCCGAAAAGACAAATCCTGGAACCGACTTTGGTCTTCCCCCACGAACGGCCGGTTTCTCGGACGGCGCCACGCCGTGCTAGACAGGAAACATGACGGAGCCGGTACTCCATCACGCATCGATCCGGGTCAGCGACGTGCCCCGCGCCCGCGCCTTCTACGAGCAGGTCCTGGGGTTCACACCGATCGCGCGCCCCGACATGGGCTTTCCCGGGGCGTGGTACGGCCTCGGGGCGGGCCAGTTGCACTTGATCCAGGGCGAGCCGGCGGACCCGCCCGCGCACGCCATCAACCCCGGCGATCCGCACTTCGCGGTCACGGTCGACCTCGACGCCATGCGCGCGAAGCTCAAGAGCGCCGGCATCGCCATGCTCGACCTCGGCGCCGACCAGCTCTGGGTGCTCGATCCCGACGGCAATACCGTGGAGCTGCGACGCGACCCGAGGACCTGAGGTGCGCCCGAGGCGGCGGGCGCCGCGCTCCTCACGCCTCCGGCCCCTTGCCTCCCAGGGCCTTGTACGCCTTGTCGAACTCCCACAGGATGAGCGATCCGGCCAGGGCGATGTGGCCGTCGCGTCCGACGCGGACGTAGGCGCCGGTGGCGGGCGGATTGCGCTCGCCGAGCAGCACCACGATCGGCTCGCCTTTTCCGCGATGGAGCTCGATCTCCCCCCGCGGCGGATCGAGCCCGCATTCGCGCAGGTGGTCGGGCGAGCTCTCCAGACGCATCAGCTCACCGATACCGCTCAGGTTCTCCAGGAAGTCGGCGACGGCGCCCGCGGGGGTGGTCGGCGGCCACTTGCCCCTCTCGCGTTTGGCCGTCACCTGGTGACCGTCGCTACGCAGGACGATCTCGTCGATCTCCTCCGGGTGGAAGGTCAGAAGCGGCGGAACGACCTTGGCATCCTCGGTGGTGAGGTGCTCGCCGGGCGCACCGGGCGCGCGCGCATTGGGTGATGACCCGGCCCCCTCGTAGACCAGGATAGCGGCACCGAGGGCGACCAGCAGGGCGAGAACGAGGGTGCCGCGAAGTCCCATCACAACGCGCCTCGCCGTCGTCGCCGCACGGTCACCACCAGGCCGAGCAGCATCAACGCCGCGGGCTGCACGATGACCGCGGTCCAGAAAATCAGGCGGCCCTGGCGCGCGGTGAGAGAGATCGGCGAGATGCTGCCGCGCATCGCCCCCTTGCGCCGCACGGCGACCAGATCCTCGTCTTCCGCCAGCACCCCCACCGTGCTCATGAACAGGTCCTTGTTGCCCATCAGGTTGAGATAGAAGTTGCTGGCGAAGTCCGAGTCGCCGAAGACGGCCACCTTGCCGCCCGGGGCGCCGTCGTTGGCCGACTTGGGGGGGACGTTGGCGATCACGGCGACGGGCAGCGGCCCGTTCTTGTCGACCTTGGGGCGGAAGCGCACGGCGTTGTCGGGGATGTCGCTGCCCTGGCCGATGCGCGCCCAGCTGTCGGGGCTGGTCATGGCGAGGAGCGACACGATGATGTCCTTGCGGGTGTTGTCGACCGGCTCGACGGTACGCGCCAGCGCGAAGACGGCGGCGGTGTCGAGGTTCTTTCCGAACGTCCCCTGGTCGAAGATCGGCACCCGGGGCATGAAGCTGTCGGCGCCGTAGAGACGGTTGCGCTCGTCGACGATCAGGTCGTCGTCGGGCTGCACGTTGAAACGGGCCAGCAGCTGTACCATCGACGGCGAGGTGTCGGGGTCGACGAGAACGAACAGGCGGCCGCCGGCACGCACGTAGTCGTCGAGCTGGTCCGCTTCACCGGCGAAGAGATCGCGGCTCGGTCCGGCCGAGATCACCACCGTGCACGTCTTCGGCACGCCGTCCGGAGGAAGGCGGTGGAAGGAGCGGATCGTGTAGTTCTCCTTCTCCAGCGCCTTGGCGACCTCGCTGTAGCCGTGGCGATCGTCGCTCTTCTCCGGGCTGTGCTCGCCGTGTCCGGTCAGAAAGCACAGCGTGCGTTTACCATGCGCAGTCAGCTTGAGCAGCGCGTTGGCGATTTCCAGCTCGTCGAGGCCGCTGAGGGCGACCGTGCGCCCCCCGGCCTCGACCACGCCGGTGTTGTAGCTGGCGATGTTGTACTTCTTGGCCAGGCCGGGGCTGCGATCGAGATCGTAGAGACCGAAGTGGATGCGCGGGTTGGCGTTGTTGAACTGCTCGAGCAGGTCCTCCACCTGGCGGCGCATCCCGGGCTCCTGGCTGTTGTAGAAGCCGTAGATCTTCAGCGGCTGCGTGACCTTGTGGGCAATCTTGGTCGCCTGGTCGGAGAGCACGAAGCTCTGCGTCGGGGTCAGATCGAAGCGATGGTTGTGTCGCTCGGCAAGGACGAGGACGATGGCACAAAGCGCGATCGCCAGAGCGACCTGGACGACCAGCAGGGCCGCCTGACGAGTGGCATGACCGAACCACGGGAAGCGAGTCGCGCGCATCTCAAGCGTCCTTCACCGGCGGCTCATCACCGCACCCCGCGCCAGGAGCGCGAGCCGAGGGATTGCAGGGTGAGGAACAGGAACAGCCCCACGAAGAGAGCGAAGAACACCAGATCCCGGGTGTCGATCACGCCGCGCGAGAAGTTGAAGAAGTGATCGAAGAGCGACAGGCGCAGAAGCGCGCGGACGATCTGCTGATCGGCGACCTCCTCGTTCCAGGTGATGAACCAGAAGAACACGAGGATGCCGTAGGTCACCATCGCGCTGACCACCTGATTCTCGGTGAGCGAGGAGATGAACAGGCCGCAGGCGATGAAGGCAGTGCCGAGCAGAAAGATCCCGGTATACGCCGCCAGCAGCGGGCCAATGTCGAAGTGATAGAACTGGTAGAAGATGATCGGGTTGATGACGGTCGGCAGCAGCATGATCATGAAGAAGATCCATGCCGCCAGGAACTTGCCCATCACGATGGCCGCGTCGCTGACCGGGTAGGTCCACAGCAGCTCGATGGTGCCGAGCTTCTTCTCCTCGGCGAACAGCCTCATCGTCACCAGCGGCAGCACCAGCAGCGCGCACAGGCGCATGTCGAGAAACACGTACTGCCACAGCCCGGTGGGCAGGATATAGCCGCCGAACAGGATGAAGAAAACCAGGTCGCTGTAGAAGAAATAACCGCTGAGCAGGAGAAACACCGCCAGCAGGACGTAGGCGATGAACGAGCCGAAGTACGAGCGCAGCTCGCGGCGGCAGATGACGAGGGCCTTCATACGCTCGGGCGCGGCGCGGATTCCCGGCTCGGCTCGTCGTCGGACACCATGGTCAGGAAGATGTCCTCGAGCGACAGAGTCAGCGGGCGCAGCTCGCGCAGCCCCCACCCTCCGGCGGTGACGGCGGCGGCGAGACGGGAGCGTAGGTCCTGCTCCTTCGCGGTGCTGACGTTGAGCGCCAGCACGCCGTCGACGGCCGGATGCGCGGGATGGAGCGCCCGCTCGACACGCAGGACGCCGGGGATGGCCTGCAAGCAGGTACGGACGTCGGGCTCCGATCCGATCACCTCGAGATAAATCTGTGACGTCTGCCGCAGGCGCTGATTCAGATTTCGCGGCGTGTCGACGGCCAGAACCCGACCCTTGTTGATGATGATCACGCGGTCGCAGGTCGCCTCCACCTCGGACAGGATGTGGGTCGAGAGGATCACGGTGCGATCGCCGTGCAACCCGCGGATGAGCGTGCGCATCTCCGCCACCTGCTCCGGGTCGAGACCCGAGGTCGGCTCGTCGAGGATCAACACGCGCGGCGAACCAACCAACGCCTGGGCGATGCCGACGCGCTGGCGATAGCCCTTCGACAGCGTGCCGATGATGCGGTGCTGCATGTGCGCAATGCCGCAGCTGGCCATCAGCTCGGGGAGCTGACGTCGAGCGTCGGCACGGGCGACTCCCTTCATGTCGGCAACGTAGCCGAGGTAGGCGCACACCGTCATGTCCAGGTACAGCGACACCCGTTCGGGAAAGTACCCCACCACGCCGCGGGCACGCTGCGCCTCCGCCACGACGTCGTAGCCGGCGACCGTGGCGTGGCCGCGGGAGGGCGGAAACACGCCGGCGAGGATGCGCATGGTCGTGCTCTTGCCCGCCCCGTTGGGGCCGAGAAAGCCGACGATCTCGCCGCGGCCGACCTGAAAGGACACGTCGTCGATGGCGGTGAAGGCGCCGAACTGCTTGGTCAACCCTTCGGCTTGGATCATGTATCGTCGTATCCTAACGGACCGCGCCAGGCGGCTCAATCGGTGCGCCGTGGTCGCGTGCAAGTATGGTCCGCGTCCCGCGTTGTCAAGCGAACGCCGCGGCACCGTTTCGCTTTCCCTGACCGGGGAGACTTTCTAGAATGGTCATCATGGCGACACGCCCGGTGATCGGATTCACTTCCGCCGCGCTGCTGGCGATCTTTCTGTTCGCCTGTGCCACGGTGCCCTACACGAACCGCTCGCAGCTGATGCTGGTGTCCGAGTCCCAGGAGACCACGCTCGGCGCTCAGGCCTACAAGGAGGTTCTCAGCAAGGCGGTGATCGTCCACGATTCCAAATTCGTCGACCCGGTGCGGAGAGTCGGCGAACGCATCGCCCGGGCGGCCGACAAGCCCGACTACAAGTGGGAGTTCACGGTCATCGACGACGACAGCATGATCAACGCCTTCGCGTTGCCGGGGGGCAAGGTAGCCGTCTACACCGGCATCTTCCCCGTGGCCAAGGACGAGGCCGGTCTGGCCGCCGTCCTCGGCCACGAGGTGGCTCATGCGCTGGCGCATCACGGGGCGGAACGCATGAGCCAAGGTCTGCTGGCGCAGATCGGCGCGGCCGGCCTGTCGGTGGCCTTGGGAGGCAGCGACCCGCAGACCGCGAACGCCGTCATGCAGGCGTACGGCCTGGGGGCGCAGTACGGCGTGCTGCTGCCGTTCAGCCGAAGTCAGGAATCCGAGGCCGATCACATCGGCCTGATTCTGATGGCCAAGGCGGGTTACGACCCCCACGCCGCACTCGGGCTGTGGCAGCGCATGGAGAAGCTGAACGAGAAGACCCCGCTCGAGTTTCTCTCCACTCATCCCAGCTACGGCACCCGGATCACCGACATTCAGCGCTGGCTGCCCGAAGCGCAGCGTTACTACAAGGCGGACGGCTCGAAGAACGAGGCCCTGCCGACACCCGCGAGGACGGCAAGGTGATGGCGGCCGGCTACGAGGCGCGCCGGGCGCGCTGGGTGCGGCGGTGGATGTGCACCGACGCGGCCAGGTAGTAGATCGGGAAGTAGAGGGACACCAGCGCCAAAATCCAGGACGGCCGGGGAAACTGCAGCAACAGAGCGAACATGCAGCAGGCCCACACGATGCCGAGCCCGTAGGTCGTGCGACGGGCCACCGGGCTGCGGCTCGGGTACAGGTAGCGGATCGGGACGAAGACCAGCACGGTGAAGCCGAGCACGATGGTCACGTTGAACCACAGCGGGGAGCCCAGGACATAGAGATAGAAGACGACGATGTTCCAGTACGACGGGAAGCCGGTGAAGAAATGATCCTCCGTCTTCGCCTCGGTGTGCGCGAACCCGTAGCCACTGGCCAGAAGGGGGGCACAGGCGACGAGCAGGCCGACGGCGCCGGACGGCAGGAGCCCGGCCTCGTACGCGACCACGAGCGGCACCACGACGTAGTTCAGATAGTCGACGATGTCGTCGAGCTTGGCGCCGTCGAAAAAGGGCAGGACCTTCTTCACCTCGACCCGTCGGGCCAGCGCCCCATCGGTCGAATCGATCAAGGTGGCGACGGTCATGCAAACGAACGCCAGGCCAAAGGCCCGAGAGCGCGAGGCCTCGATGGCGAGCAGGCCGAGGGGGGCCCCGAGCGCCGTGTAGAGGTGCACGCTCCAGGCGGCCAGTTTCCGGGCGGGGCTCGGGCCACTCATCGTCGGGACCGTGCCGAGCCGCAGAATCGAGGTCGACGCGAGCGCCAGTGACGTTGCGGGACCCGGGGGGAAGGCGTTGACCGGTTCATCGGCGCAGGAATTGGCGGACGGCCCGCTCGACGGCATCGGGTCTTCCTCGGTCTGACCCGGTTCGCGGCGTTGAACCAAGGTCGGCTCGATGAGCACGGCCTTGGCAGTCGTATGTGGAGACCCGTGCCATGGACGAGCACGATCGGAGGGCCGAAGCAAACCCGGGAAAAAACGAGGCCCCGGACCGGAGACACCGGCCGGGGCCCAGTGCAACACGCAGCCTCGTGTCAGACCTTGTTGACGTTGGTGGCTTGCAGGCCCTTGGGCCCTTGCGTGATCTCGAACTCCACGCGCTGGCCTTCATCGAGGGTCCGAAACCCTTGGCCCTGAATGGCCGAGTAGTGCACGAACACATCCTGGCCATCGTCCTTGGTGATGAAACCGTAACCCTTCTGCCCGTTGAACCATTTCACCGTACCTTGCGGCATGGCGCCCTCCCTCCTTTCTTACATCTGTTGCCAAACATCGGCTGTTGTTTGAGGGAAAGCCCAGACGAAAGGTCGTACCGCTGCAACGGAACCCGCAGGCGACGAGAAGTTTGCCACCTTTTGTACCTTAGTGTTCAGGAACCTTCGCCTCGAAACCGGCGCGGCATATAGCATGCACCCTGGCGGAGTCGCAACAGAAATCTTTATGACTCCATGAGACAGCCAACGACGGGCCCGCTCCGCGCTTTTCGGGCCCCGGGGACACCGGGGCAGACGCGGATCACCTTTACTCCCCGACCCGGCGATGGTATTTTTCTTGCTCTTTGTGATCGACCCGTCTGCCTGCCATGAGGAAACAGCTGCGTTTAGTGCTGATCGGGGTCGTCGTCGTGCTGCTAGGAGGGATCGTGTTTCTGCTCAGCAGGAGCCTGCGGTCTCAATGGCGCCGGGAGGCCCTCCAGAGCGCGTTCGACCTGATCCCCAATGTCGCGCAGCGGCTGCAGGATTTCCACCGCATCAAGACCCAGGACGGCCGCAAGGTCTGGGAGGTGGCCGCCCGGGAAGCGCAGTACCAGAAGGACGAGCAACGCGTGACGGTGAAACAGCCGACGGTGAAGCTGTACCTGAAGGATGGGCGTGAGGTTGGGCTCAGCGGGCAGGAGGGGGTGCTCCTGCTCGACGGTCGCGATCTACGGGAGGTGGATCTCACCGGTGGCATCGAGTTGCACTTCGCCGACTACACCGTGCGCACCGATCGAGCACGCTACGAGAAGGCGACCGACTTGATCTCCGCGCCCGCTCCGGTCGAGATCGACGGCCGCAACCTGCGGCTGCGCGGCGACCGGATGGAAGTCGAGGTCTCGGCAGCGCGCCTGCGCCTGTTCCACAACGTGACGATGACGCTGAACCCTGGGTCTCCCGTCAAGGAACGCCATGCCCCGGTCGAGTCGCACTCGTAGGAGAACCGTCGTGCTGCTGGCCGTGGCCGCGGTGCTGTGCTCGGCGGCGAGCGCGCGGCCCTCCACGGTGGCGGCAGGCGACCGGGCACCGGCGCCGGCCCAGCTGCCGGAGTGGACGCGCAACGGTCTGCTGGGAGACTTCTCACTCGGGTCGAGTCGCGAGCCGATCCACATCAGCGCCGACATGCTGGAGTTCGACTACAAGAACCATGTGCTCACCTACCGCGGCGGGGTTCAGGTGACGCAGGGCGATCTCACCCTGCACAGCAACACCTTGACCGTGCATTTCGACGAGCACGCCACCGATCGCGACAAATTGCGGGAGATCGTCGCCGAAGGCGACGTGCGAATTGGCAAGGGGAGTCGTTTCGCCACGGGCGGGCGCGCCGTGTTCGACCACGCGAGCAAGACCGTCACGCTGAGCCAGGACGCGGTGCTCCACGACGGCGAGAATCGCGTCGCCGGCGACCGTGTGGTCGTCTACCTCGACCAGGAGCGCAGCGTCGTCGAAGGCGGCGGCGACAGCCGCGTGCACGCGGTCTTGGTGCCCCCGACGGCGGCTCCGCATCGAACTCCCGTGGCCGGGGGCGACAGTGGCCACTAACGGCCAGGCCAACGACGGCGGACGGGGCAGCATCCTTGCGGCTGACCAGATCTGCAAGCGTCTGGGGGGGCGCGATATTCTCCGCGAGGTCAGCGTGGCGGTCCGTGCCGGCGAGGTGGTCGGGCTGCTCGGTCCCAACGGCGCCGGCAAGACCACCACCTTCTACACCATCGTCGGCCTCATTCGCCCCGATCGCGGAACGATCTCGCTCGACGGCTTGGATGTGACTCGGGATCCGATGTATCAGCGGGCACGCAAGGGCATCAGCTACCTGCCACAGGAGCCTTCGGTGTTCCGCAAGCTCAGCGTGGAAGACAATCTGCGGGCGATCCTGGAGACGTTGCCTCTCAGCCACGAGGAGCGCAACCAGCGGCTGGCGACGCTGCTCGAAGAGCTCAGTATCGCCCATCTGGCGAAGAGCAAAGCGTATTCGCTGTCGGGGGGCGAGCGACGGCGCGTCGAGATCACCCGCGCGCTGGTCACCGAGCCGTGCTTCATGCTGCTCGACGAGCCGTTTGCAGGAATCGACCCGATCGCAGTACTGGACATTCAGAACATTGTGGGCCAACTAAAGGACAGAGGCATCGGCGTGCTGATTACCGATCACAACGTTCGCGAAACCCTGGGGATCTGCGACCGGGCGTACATTCTCAACGCCGGCAGCATTCTCGAAGAGGGGACACCGGACGCGATTGCCAACAGCCCGTTGGCACGCGAGCTGTATTTGGGACAACGCTTCACCCTGTAGACGAAGTCATGGCTCTCGAGACCCGCCTGTATCAGAAGCTCAGCCAGCAGCTGGTGATGACCCCCCAGCTGCGTCAGGCGATCAAGATTCTGCAGGTCTCTCGCGCCGAGCTCGAGGAGCTGATCGATCAGGAGCTGACCGAGAATCCGGCCCTGGAAGAGGAAATGGGCATGGAGACCGAGGAGGTCGAGCGCCCCCGCACCGAGGAGAACCTGGAAACGCCC
Organism: uncultured Binatia bacterium (SeqCode); assembly: GCA_964648215.1. Classification (GTDB taxonomy): domain Bacteria; phylum Desulfobacterota; class Binatia; order HRBIN30; family JACQVA1; genus CAZYMF01. The sequence continues at coordinate 35,277 of CAZYMF010000003.1, forward strand.
TCCGCCGATCCGGTCGATACGTGGGAGGAACCCCCCGAGCCCACCCGCGAAACGACGAGCGAGATCGAACCGGAGAACCCCACGGGCGAGATCGACTGGAAGGAGTACCTGGAGAACTACCGCAACGACTGGCAAGGCGCCACGGCCACGCCGGCCGACTACGACGAGGACAAGCGACCGTCGTTCGAGAGCACGCTGGTGCGCAGCTCCTCGCTCACCGAGCACCTCGTCTGGCAGCTCCGCATGGTCGGGCTCGACCCGATCGAGGAGTCGGTGGCGGCGCTGATGATCGGCAACATGGACGAGGCCGGCTACCTGCGAGTTCCGATCGAAGACATCGCGTTCCAGAGCGGGCAGGACATCGAGCTCGTGGAACGGACTCTGCAGCGCATCCAGGAGCTCGACCCGCCCGGGGTCGGCGCCCGGGACCTGCGCGAATGCCTGCTGCTGCAACTCCGCGTAGAGGGCGAGAGCGATTCATTGGCGGCACGGATCGTGCGCGACTACCTGTCGCTGCTCGAAAGCAAGCGCTACGACAAGATGGCCAAGGAGCTCGACGTACCGATCGAAGAGGTCGTCATCGCGGCCAGCACGATCGCCACGTTGGAGCCCAAACCCGGGCGCAACTTCGGCGAGGGCGACGTCCGCTACATCACCCCGGACGTCTCCGTGCACAAGGTCGACGACGAGTTCGTCGTCACCCTCAACGAGGAAGGGTTGCCCCGGTTGCGGGTGAGCTCGTTCTACCGCAACGTGCTCGGCAACGATGAGCCCAGCGACGCCAAGCGCTACATCCAGGAGAAGATGCGCGCGGCCGCCTGGCTGATCAAGAGCATTCACCAGCGCCAGCGCACACTGTACATGGTGACCAGCAGCATCGTGAAGTTCCAGCGGGAGTTCCTGGAAAAGGGTATCGCCCATCTCAAGCCGTTGGTCCTCAAGGACGTGGCGATGGACATCGGCATGCACGAGTCCACGGTCAGCCGGGCGACGGCAAACAAGTACGTGCACACGTCGCAGGGGATCTACGAGCTCAAGTTCTTCTTCACCTCCAGCCTCAACCGGAGCGACGGCGGCGAGGACGTCTCGGCCGAGAGCGTCAAGGAACGGATTCGAACCATCATCGCCGCCGAGGATCTGCGCAAACCGCTCAGCGATCAACACATCGCGCAAATGCTCGCCAAGGAAGGCGTCGACATTGCCCGCCGCACCGTAGCCAAGTACCGGGAAATGATGGCTATTCTGCCATCGTCGAAACGCCGCCAGGTGTACTGAGCGAAGCCGCCAGAGGAGCACTTATGTCTGTGACCGTTACCTTCCGGCACGTCCGCCCGACCGACGCGCTGCGCCGGTATGCCGAGACCAAGACACAACGTCTGCAAAAGTTCATGCGCCGTGACATCGAGGCACACGTCGTTCTTTCGGTCGACAAGCGCCGCCACATCGCGGAGCTGGTCCTCACGGCCAACGGCATCAGCTTCACGGCCACCGAGGAGACCGGAGACCTCTACTCGGCGATCGATCTGGCGATGGCCAAGGTCGAACGGCAGGTCGCCAAGCACACCACCAAGCGCAAGGATCGCAAGCACGCGACCGGCACGACGGCCGCGCCGGCCACGGCGAAACGCCGTGCGCCCGCCCGCCGCGGCACGGTCATCGAAACCGAGCGCGTGACGGTCAAGCCGATGTCGGTCGAGGAAGGCGTCATGCAGATGAACCTCCTCAAGAAGGACTTCCTGCTCTTCCGCAACGCAGCGACCGAAGTGCTCAGCGTCGTCTACCGCCGCCGCGACGGGAACTATGGTCTGATCGAACCCGAAATGTCTTGAGGGTCGACATGAAGATCAACGAGATCCTGCCGGATGCGCTCGTCCTACCCGAGCTGCGCGGCCAGACCAAGGAAGACGTCGTCCGTGAACTCGCCGAGCGACTCGCCCAGCTGCATCCCGAGATCGACGTCGATCGCCTCGTCGAAGTCTTGTGGGAGCGCGAGCGGTTGGGAAGCACCGCCATCGGTGACGGCATCGCCATCCCGCACGGCAAACTGTCAGGGTTGCGCGAGGTTCTCGGCGCCTTCGGACGCCACCTTCAGGGAGTCGATTTCCAGTCGCTCGACGGCAGACCGACGCAGCTGTTCTTCCTCCTGGTGGCTCCGGAGGACTCCGTCGGCGCCCATCTCAAGGCGCTCGCCCGGGTGTCGCGGTTGCTGAAGGACCGCGCCTTTCGTGCGCGCCTGCTCGCTGCCCCCGACCAGGAGGAGCTCTGCCGCATCATCCGGGAGGAGGATGAACGGCTCTGATCCGACCCGCGACGCCGCTGGTGCCGGCGGGGGCCCGCCGTGAAACGGACCCTCGGCGTCGTCATCGTCACCGGCATGGCGGGGGCGGGAAAGAGCACCGCGATCCACGTCCTCGAAGACCTGGGATTCTACTGCATCGACAACCTGCCCGTCGTCTTGCTGCCGCGCGTGCTCGAACTCTGCGAGAGTGCCACCGAAAACATCCAGCGGGTCGCTCTCGGCATCGACCTGCGCGAGCGGGAGTTTCTGCAGAGCTACCCCGCCGTTCTCGACGACCTGCGACAGCAGGGCCGTCGCGTCGAGATCCTCTTCCTCGATGCCGCCGATGAGGTGTTGGTACGCCGGTTCAGTGAGACGCGCCGACCGCACCCGGGGTCGCTGACCGGCGGTCCGTCGGCGGGCATCGCTCGCGAGCGGGAGCAGATCACCGGGCTGCGCGAGCAGGCCGATCGTGTCATCGACACCAGCGGTCTGACGATCCACGAGCTGCGCGGGGAGCTGACCCGCGCCTATGCCACCGGGCTCCTCGAGGGGGTGCTCCGCCTGCTGCTCATCTCCTTCGGCTACAAGTTCGGGCTCCCCGTCGACGCCGAGATGATCTTCGACGTGCGCTTTCTCCCCAACCCCTTTTTCGTCGAAGAGCTACGCGATCGCGACGGCCTGGATCCCGCCGTCGCCCAGTTCGTGCTCCAGCAGGGCGAGACAACGCAGTTCATCGAGCGCGTCGGGGCGCTACTCGATCTGGTGATGCCGCTGTACCAAAAGGAGGGCAAGCCTTCCCTCGCGGTGGGCGTGGGTTGTACCGGCGGCCGCCATCGCTCCGTTGCGATCGTCGAACGGCTCAGCCAGCTCTTCGGCGCCCGTGGCCTGCCGACGCAGGCGCGCCACCGCGACCTCGAGCGTTGAGGATGGCTTCCGTTCGCCGCACGCTGTTGATTCAGAACCGTCTTGGCTTGCACATGCGCGCGGCCGCTCTCTTGGTGCAGACGGCGAGCAAGTACGACGCGGAGATCTTGATCATCAAGGACGACCAGAGTGTCAACGGGAAGAGCATCATCGGCTTGATGATGCTCGCGGCCGGCCAGGGAACCTCGATCGATGTCGAGGCCGACGGTCCCCAGGCAACCGAGGCCGTCGAAGCCATCGCCGCCCTCATCGATCGCCGCTTCGACGAGGAATAGCCCGTTCCTCACCTCGCGGGTCGAAGGGCAGGCTCAACCCCGGCGAGCGCCAAAACCCCCGGAGGCACTCAGCCATCCGTGCGCGGCACGATCTCTTCGACTTTGCCGTTCTTGTAGCGGAGCAGGGAGAGAGCGCGCTGGAATCCGCTCGGCGTCCCCCGGAGCTCGCCGGCTCCCTCGACACTGCCCAGGGCCTGCAGCTGGCCGATGACCTGGTCGCGCGTGGTGGCGCCCTGGGCAATCACGCGCCGAATGGCGAGACCGGCATCGAACGCCTGCGCTTCGAAGACCGTCGGCGCCCGCCCCGCGCCGCGCTCGAAGCGTTCGACGAACTGGCGCGTCGACGGGCGATCACTGCCGGCGAAGAAGGCATCGCCGAAGACCGCTCCGTCGACGTTGGCTCCGGCCTTGGCGAGCAGGTCGGGGTTGTTCCAGCTCTCCGTGCCCAGCAACACGACTTGGGGCATTTCGTGGCGGACTTGGGTGGCGACCGCGGCGGCGGCACCGGCGCCGTCGGGGATGAACACCGCCTGTAGTCCGGAGGCCTGCCAGCGTCGCACGACGGCGCCGATTTCCGCGAAATCCGGTTCGCCCGGCTGGTAGGCGCGTGCGCCGACGAGCTTGCCTTTGCCGGCGCCGAGAACACGGCCGAAAACACGGTTGAACGAAACCCCGTACCCGTCATCGGGATAGAGGACTCCGAAGCGTTCCAGCTTCAGGGTATTCGTCGCGTAGCCCACGAGCAGCTGGACTTGTTGCGTTCGCGTCATCGCCATCTGCAGGACGTAGCGCCCGGTCAGACCCTCGCGCTGCGACAGGAGCAGGACGGGAAGTTGGTCGCGTTCGGCCAGAGGAGCCGTCACCTCGGCCTCGCTGCTGCGCAGCGGACCGATCACGGCTACCACCTCGGGATCACGATCGAGAGACTTGAGCAGATCCTTGGTGATGGCCGGATCCCCCCCGGTGTCTCTCACCACGAGCTGCTCCGGTGCGTCGGCGAATGCGAGCCGCAACCCCGCCAGCGATCGCTGCCCGTAGGCGTGATCGGGCCCGGTCAAGGGCAGCAGACAGGCCACTTTGGCGCTGGGCGCGGTCTCGCTCGCGGCGACGCTCGCCGGCTCCGCCGGCGGCGCGGCGGCGGCAGCCGAACCGATCTCGCCGGCTTCCGCTTCGGCCTGCGGCGGCGCAGCGGCCTTTGCCGTCTCTCCCATCGGCCTCGCCTCGGCTGGCCCTGGTGCCGCGGCGGAGGTCGCCGATTCTTCGCCCGCCATGGCGACCGGCGTTTCTTCCTCTTCCAGTTCCGCGGTGGGCGGGGCGGCGACCTCAGCGGCGGGCAGGGAGGCGACCGTTGTCGCCGGGCTCAGCCCCGCCGCGCTACGCACGGCGGGCACGGTGATGGATTCGTCTGCCTGGCGGCGCTCGTCTTCCGTCAGCTGTTGTGCCAGCGGCTCGATCCGTTCGCGCAGGTGTGGTTGATCCGCGGGTGAGGCAACCAGCCACGCCTCCTCCCAGGTGAGCAAGGCCGGCACGCGATGCCCGAGAGCCTGCTCGGCATCGCCCCGTAGAGCCAGCGTCTGCACCCATCCCTGCTTGGGCTCGTGCTGCTTGAGCCCATCGAGGGTCGTCAACGTGCCTTCGTAGTCGTGCAGGTGGTACTGGGCCAAGGCCAGGCGGTAGGACGCACGCGCGACGTAGGCGTGGTCGGGCGACTCGCGCAAGAAACGGCTGTAGGCGTCCGCCGCGGGTTGATAGTCACCCCGGTCGAACGCTGCTTCGGCGTTCAGAAACAGCTGCGTCGGCGCTGGCGGCAGAGGCGTCGTGAGACGCGGTCCACAAGCCGCCGTCAGCGCCAGCAAGACGATCCATGCTCTCGCCGCTCTCATGAGGCGCCTATATCCCGGGAACGGGCTTGCTTTGTCAAGGTTGATTTACGCGCCGACGACGGCGCCGGGAAGGTACGCCGGGGCGGGGGCCGCCCCGGCGTCTTCAGACTCAGTGGCCCATCTCGATCAGGTTCGCCACCGTGAAGAATTCTTCCGTGGTGCCCGATTTCGCGCCCATATTGATGAAGATGCACTCGTCGTCCCTCGAGTGCGTGCTGGGGAGTGCCGCCTTGGTGGCATGCACCAGCTGGGTGTCGAGCATCGATATCGCGTGGAGAAATGCCATCTCCTCGGGATAACGAGAGACCCTGGCGCCGGGAATCGCCTCCTTCTTGTAGCTGTACAGATTCACCCACACCTTCCACAGCTGCCCGGCGCGGTCGTAAATGTCGGAGTGCGTGACCACCCAACCCTCCTTGTCGATGAAGATCACTCGCTTGCCGTAGGCGTATTGCGGTAGCTTGGAAGTTCCCTCGACCACGTACACGCGGCGCGGCTCCCAGACATCGTCGAAGGCCCAGTCTTCCGGCTCTTGCCACTTCACCGGCACGTGCGTCCCATGCATGGCCGCCAGGATCGTGCGCTCCCCGAGGAACTTCCAGTCCATCCAGGCGATCTGTCCGCTGTAGCCGTAGTAGCTGTCGACGTCGCTGTCCTGGCCGAACAGGGCGTCGGAGCGCTGCGCCGTCGACAAGCGGCGGACACGCCGCAGCTGCGGCAGGTACAACCAGCTGTCGTCCTGCCGGTTCGGCTCGTTGTAGCGATAGAAGGTGCCGCCGACACCCTTCAGATCGAATGGCTCGCGGATCGGGTGGAGCGACTCTTTGTAGCGCACGTCGTCCGGATTGGGGAGCTCCGGCTTGGGATCCACGTACAGACGGCCGTTGTAGAGAAGGCGGCGAATGTTGTCGATCAGGTAGTGCCGCTCGACCGTCATGCCGTGGTGGTTCCCGATGCTGCCGGTATCGGCATCGAAGTTCTCCGCGTCGAGGTCATCGGTGGCGGCAAAGCCGTAGGAGTAGTTCCACATGATCTTCAACGCGACCTGCGGATCGTTGAGGTCGATGTTGGGAAAGGGCTGCCCGGCCGTCCAGTTGATCACCCGCAGGCCGTCGGGGCTCAGTTTGACTTGCCCCATATACTTTTCGGTAGCCTCCCGGTACGCTCGCAGCATCTGAATGTGGCGCGGAGCACCGACCTTGATTCGCCAGCCGTAGCGCACGGCCCACTCGAGACCCGGCGACAAGACCTGGGTATATTTGTCGACGTTCTTGTCCGTGATGACGTCGCCGATGTGAACCCCCAGAGCGCTCCAGTAATCACCGTCGGTGCTGTCGCGCTGGGTGCCCTCGCTGGCGATTGCGGGACGAACGGCGGCGGGCTGCGAATCGCCGTCCTCGGCCATGGCGGGTTCGACCGCCGCCGGCTTCACTGCGGCGGCTCTGGCCACTCGCTTCACCACGGCCGGTGCAGCCGCGGCGACCTTCGGCTCCGGCGCAGACCGGGTCACGGCCTGCTCCCTCGCGGGCGCGGCGCGGCGCTCCGCTGCCGCCGCTGCCTGCGGGGCAGGCGCGGCGATTTTCTCGACGGGCGCCTCGGCTCTTGCCTTGGCCTGTTCAACGGCTTGCTTCTCGGCACTCTTTTGCTGCCGCTGCTCGGCCACGGAAGACGGCGGCGGGCTCGAGCGCAACGCCTTGTGGTCTCCGAAGTGGGGGACCGCAACTTCGCCCGTTTCCGGGAACTCGCTGTCCCGCCGCGGCGCCGTGGCAACGGCGCGGTGACGGACCTTGTGCGCGGTCACGCGCCGGGCCTTGGCCGGCAAGGCCTTGGGCTTCGTCTTGGGGGACTCCATCGCCGATTGCGGCTGTGGACGGGCCGCCGGCGGGGGCGCCTTGGCCACCGGCTTGTTGCTCCCCTCTTCCGGGAACAGATCGCTCCAGTCCACTTGGGCGCGCACACCGGGCACGGCGAGCAGGAGCAGGCTGGCTGCAAGACAAAGGTGATGGGTGATTCGGATTCTCATGACGTCGTCTCCTGGAGCCGGTCCACTCGCCCAGCTCTGTGTCGGTTCTCTGGGCCCGCCGAGCGTGGCGGGTCCGCTTTGCCTTGAACGGTCGTTGGACTGAGACCGAAGCGCGGGGGCGCCTGACTCAGTGTCCCATCTCGATCAAGTTGGCGACGGTGAAGAACTCCTCCGTCGTGCCGGACTTTGCCCTCCGGTCTCGACTCGTGGCGGAGGGCCGTCTGTGCACTTTCTTGTACGATGGTACGTTCAGCCTTGTGAGGTTTGGTGTCGGGCCCTGATGCGGGCGCCGGCGCTGCGGGCTTGCTGCCCTCACCCGGGAAGAGATCGCTCCAGTCGACCTGGGCGCGGATTCTCGGCACGGCGAGGAGAGGCAGAGTTACTGCCAAATTGCCGCAGTGCATGGATCTGTTTCGCATCCGCTGGTTCCTCCCTGCGCGCCTGCCATGCAAACCCTGTGCTACGCACTCTGCTTTGGGATTGGGGGAATGTGTGTTGCGCCCGAGCTCGGCCAATGCCGGTGTCATCCCAAGAGCTGAGCGAATTCCGCCCCGAGTTTCGGGCTAGATTCTGGTCCTAACAAGACATCAGCGCGCGCACCCTAAGCAACGCTCGGTCCACTCTCGCTGACGCACACAAGCTTTTGGGATTGTTAAAGAAACATCGTGCCCGCGACGAGCTTCACACAGCGGTGGTCATGCCATCACGTGTCGCACATTGTCACTCGGCCAAGGGCTGGTACGATTGCTGTGACGCATGTTGAACGCTGCGTTAACTGAGTACCGCAAGCGCAACGCCCCAATGTGTCACTTGGGAAAGCGCACATCACGAGAGCAAGGAGTGGCATGCCTTCTGCTGAGTGCAGCCGAGAAGCGGAGGGGTCATGGTGCACACAGCTCTGGCAGAGGCAGGTCGTACAGCTCGGGTTTTGGTCTTCGCCGTCGACGACGGTTGCTTCTGCATTCATCTCGATTGGGTCGAAGCCGTCTATCAAAGGGTAGAGGCTCCCCTTCACGCGGTAAAGGACGGCGATCGAGCCGGACACTTCCTGCTCCACCGGGGACAACCAGCTTTGGCCGTGGACCTGCGCGAGGCCTTTGGGCTGAGCCCCCTGCTCGGATCGACCGAGCGCGCCGTCTTTCTGGTGGTGCGAGCCGGTTCGTTTCTGCTGGCGCTGCAGATCGACGCTTGCATCGGGGTGCGAGATCTGGACCTGCGCACCCAGGTCCCGGTCGCCACGGGTCTGGTGCGTGACGGCGGCCTCAGCGTCGGCCACCTGGTAGAGCTCGACGGCAAGCTGCACGGACTGCTTGAGCCGAGCCGGATTCTCAGCACAACGCAGCGCGATCAGCTCGAGCCACTGATGCGGGAGGCAACCGCGTTCCGTGATCGTCAGGAGAAGCTCCTTCTCCTCGGCGACGAGCTGAGGCGCGAGCCGACTCTCGCGGCTTTGAAAACCTACGGTCGCCTGAGTCGAAGAAACGGACGCACGAAGGTAGCGGCGGCCGCCCGGCAAATCCTCAAGGCCGCTCAGGAGAGCGAACGGGCGGACCAGTACGATCATGTAGAGGGGGACCTCGCCGGGGATGGCTTCGTGCGCGACTTGATCCTCCTGAGCAACACCCGCCAGACGGGTGAGGTCGAGGTGGCGCTCGCGGGGGGAGAAGTCGCCAAGGTATTCGTCGACATGGGCCGAATCGCCGACGCTGTCGTCGGCGGCGAATGGGGACGCGGGGCTTTCAAGCGCATTTTGGCGACGCGCGAGGGAACTTATCGCTTCAACGCTTCGGAGACCCCCGTGCGCCCTCAGCGCATCGACGATGCCACACTTTGGCTGCTTCTGGAGACGATGGAGCAACTGAGCGAGGAACGTCGAGGCCGCCACCTCCGGTAGCGCTCGTCTAGCCTGAGAAGGAGTTCACCTTATGGAGGGCAAGCCAAGGATTCTCGGCGTCGATGACAGCCTGACGATTCGCAAGGCGCTGGAGATCGTGCTCAAGCCGGCCGGCTATGAACTCTGCCTGGCCGCCGACGGCGCCGAAGCAATCGACAAGGCCAAGTCGTTCAAGCCGGCCATTATCTTGCTGGATTTCATCCTGCCCGACATGAGGGGCACCGAGGTCTGCCGTCGTCTGGCCGAGGATCCTGAAACCGCCACGATTCCGGTCGTGCTGATTTCGGCCAAGGGTGCGGAGATCCGTCAGGCCTATCGTGATGCCGGTAACGTCGTCAGCTACATCGCGAAGCCGTTCAAGCCGCAGGTGGTCACGAGCATCGTCGCGGAAGTCCTGGCAAAGGGCGCCGCCGGCGAGCTGGTCAAGTCTACCGTGCCGGTGCACGAGGGTGCGGGTCCTGCGGCGCTGGCGCCTCCACCGGCCGCACCTGCACCCGAGATTCCGCCGGTTCCCCCGCCGCCGTCCGAGCCAACGGCGGTACGAGTCGAAGCGTCCGTGGCAGCCGCGCTGACCCCGCCGAGCAATGGCGACGCACATGCCTACGAGGCTCAGCTGAGCCGGGCCAACGGCCACGACGAGAGCGAGGAGGCCGATCTCGACGAAACCTTGGAGCTCGAGAGCGCCGACGGCCTGAGCGAAGGTGCGCGACGCGAGTTGCTGGAGGTGATGTTCGAGACGTTGCGGTCCGGGCTCGAGGGCGTGTACGTCGAAGAGGTCGACACGCCCACCGGCGCGGCCGCCGATCAGGCCACGTCATACACCGATCTGATCGAGCGGCTCGGCAGCCAGTTGTCGGACAGTCTCGCGCACGCCCGCAGCGGTGCGCGCTTCGTCCTCTACGGTGACGGGGCGGTACGCTCGTTGGACGAGACCTTGCTGGATATCTTCCGGCGCTCCTGCCGGCTCCTGTTCCGGGCGGTCGTGGCCGGGGCGGTGGAGAACGAAACGATTCCCAACCGTCGTCGCATCTTGGTCGCCTGCCACCGCGACAGCGCGGTTCACGAACAGGTGCGCTCGCTGCTGAGCGCGCATCCCGATTGGCAGACGTTCACGATCTGCGAAGGATTTCGCCAGTTGCCGATGATGACGCGGCTCTACGCGCCGACTCATTTGGTCGTGGAGACGACGTGGTCGGGCGCCCTCTGGGATCAGCTGCGCGTTCTGCAGCGCATGCCGGAGGCATCGGCGATGGCGGTGGTCGGACTGCTCGATCCGGCCCGGACACCCGCGGGTGACAGCGATCAAGGGGAGGAGGCCCTCAAGGCGGCGCTGGCCGAGCGGGGGATCACCCGCCTCCTGAGCTCGGCGTTCGAGCTCGAGCACGACTTGGACGAGGCCCCGACCGCCGGTTCCGCCGCCGCAGCGGCCGCGAGCGTGGCAGCGCCGGCACCATTTTGATCGAGAACAAAGCTCGAGGACGAGGAAGCTGATGGCCAAGGTTCTCATTGTCGATGATATCCGCAGCGAAGTGCAGTTGATCGCCGACGTACTGACACCGCAGGGCTACCACTGTATCCAGGCCAGCAATGGCGTCGACGCCATGGAGCAGGCACGCGCTGAGCATCCCGATCTCATTTTGCTCGACATCGTCATGCCGGGCCAGGATGGCTTCGCCACCTGTCGTCAGCTCAAACGAGACGCCACCACCAAGGACATTCCGGTGGTGCTGGTGAGCTCCAAGAACGGCGAGAGCGATCGCTTCTGGGGTCAGAAGCAGGGGGCCAACGAGTACCTCCCCAAGCCCTTCAGCCCGAGCGACCTGGTGTCGGTCGTCAAGAGGTTCACGTGAGCGACGCGCACTTCGATCTCGCCGCCCGATTGAGCGCGCGCCTGGCCCACTTGGGCGAGGACTACTGCATCTTCACGCGCAGCGGTCGGGACTTTGGCATTAGCGTCTCCGCCGCGCGCGAAGTGCTGACCGGCGAGGTCGCCACACCGGTGCCGCAATCGCCGCCGTCGTTGATCGGCGTCCTCAACCTGCGCGGCGAGGTCCTGCCGCTCGTCGAGCTCGACAGCCTGCTCGCGATGCCGGCACGCGCCTACTCTCCCGGCGATCAGATCGTGGTTCTCACCGTCGGTGACGTCGACATCGGACTGGTTGTCGATCGCGTGCGCGACGTCCGCTCCATCGACGCGGGCGAGGTCAAGGAATACCCCAGTGGCACGACCGCCAATCACCTCTTTCGCGGCTACTGGCAGAGCTCCACCGGCGTCGTGACCGTGCTCGACGCAGAAAAGCTCGTCGCGCAAGCGGTCGCGACGGTCAGCGAACGCTTTCACCAGCGCCCCACCGCGCGCATCCAAGAGACAACCGCCAATACCGTTCCACCGAGCAACGAATAGGAGGGTCCACCATGGCCGCGAAAAATGCTACCCGCTCTCGAGGTCTTCGCCTGGCGATTCGCTGGCAGCTGCTGATCGTATTCGTCGTTCCAGCCGTCGCCGCCATGGCGTTCCTCGGGTGGCGCAGCTACCAGGTTGCATCCGACTCGCTGCGCGATCAGGCATTGCGGCAGCTGCAGTCGGTACGTGACAACAAGAAGCGCGAGATCACACGCCAGTTCCGCTTGGTCGAAGATGAAGTGATCACCGTTGCGCGCAACCCCAGTACCGTCCTCGCCCTGAAGCAGTTCAACCGGGCGACCAAGGCGCTCGACTCGGATCCGATCACCGAAACCGAGAACATGCGGCCGCGGATGTTGAGCCTGAAGAACTATCTCGAGGGCTATTACAAGACGGAGCTGGCCAACAAGAAGCTCGACCTCAGATCATTGCTCCTGCCGCAGCGCTCGGCCGTGTGGCTGCAAGCAACCTACATCGCGGAGAACCCCAACCCTCCGGGCAAGAAGTTGCTCCTGGACAACACCAACGACGGCACGAAGTACGCGTCCTACCACTCGATCTGGCATCCGGTCTTCCGCAGCATGGTCGAGAAGTTCGGCTTCCAGGACTTCTACCTCGTCGACGCCAACACCGGCCGCGTCGTGTACACGGTGGGCAAGGGCCCCGAGTTCCAGACCAGCCTCATCGATGGCCCCTACGCGAATACGACGCTCGCGCGTCTGTTCCGACGAATTCAATCGGAGTCTCGCGAGGGAGACTATCTGTTACAGGACTTTGCTCCCTACATTCCCGACCACGGCAAGCCAGCCGCGTTTGCCGGCTCGCCCATCTTCGAGCGCGGACAGAAGACCGGCGTGCTGCTGGTGCAGGTCCCCATCGACCGCATCAACAGCATCATGACAGCGGACAAGGAGTGGGAGGCCGTCGGCCTGGGAGAGACCGGTGAGACCTACCTCATCGGTCGCGGCAACAACGACAGCTACATGCGCAACGATTCCCGCTTCCTCGACGAGCTGAAGGCCACGAACCCCGCGGTGGCAGCCGCCGGCACGACCATTCTATCCCAGAAGGTGGAGTCGGAGGCGGTCACCATCGGCAACGACACCGACGAGTATCATGGCCGTTACATCAGCTACCGCGGCGTGCCGGTTCTGGGTGCGGCCGGTTGGCTCGAAGGCATCCGCGGCCTCAAGTGGAGCGTCGTGGCGGAGATGAGCGAGGCCGAGGCCCTGCGACCCGTCACGCAGCTGCGCACGGTTACGGAGTGGGTGGCGGGCGGACTGATCCTCGCCTTCGTGCTCCTGGCCATCGGTTTCTCGTCCTTCCTGACCCGCCCCGTACGGGCGCTGACGGTCACCATGCGCGAGATCCAGAAGGGCAACTATCGCGCCCGGGCGAGAGTCAAGGCGCGCAACGAACTGGGTCTGCTCGCCGAGGGCTTCAACCAGATGCTCGACGAACGCGTCGACGCCCTGGTCAAGAGCGAAGAGGACAACCAACTCCTGCAGCGTGAAATTCGCGACCTCCTGACGGTCGTGGCAGGAGCCTCCGAGGGCGACTTCACCAACCGCGCCGAGGTCGGCAGCGGCGTGCTCGGCAACCTGGCCGACGCGCTGAACCTGATGTTCGAGAACGTCGGCGAGCTGGTCAAGCACCTCAAGGGCGTATCCTCCCACGTGGTCGAGTCGGCCACCCAGATCCAGGCCTCGGCGGAGCAACTGGCGCAAGGCTCGTCACGCCAGACCGGCGACATCACCAGCACCACCGCCGCCGTGCAGGAGATGACGTCCAACATTCAATCGGTCTCCGAGAACGCCACCGTTGCCGCGGAAGCCGCCAAGCGTGCCGAGGAAGCGGCCCAGCAGGGCGGCGACGTCGTCAAGCGCGTCATCACCGGCATGGATGCGTTGCAGAAGAACACCCGCGCGTCGGCCGTGAAGATCAAGCGCCTCGGCGAGCGCTCGATGGAAATCTCCACCATCATCGGAACCATTCAGAAGATTTCCGCCCAGACCAACATGCTGGCCCTGAACGCCGCCATCGAGGCGGCGCGCGCCGGCGAGCACGGCCTCGGGTTCACGGTCGTGGCCGACGAGGTTCGCAAGCTGGCCGAGCGCACCGAGGGCGCCGCCGAGGAGATCGCACGACTGATCGCCGCCATTCAGGCGGAGACCAACGACTCGGTCGGCGGGATGGAGAGACAGGCCGAACACGTGGAGCAGCAGACGTCGTTGGTGTCCGAAGCCGGCGGCACCCTCGACCGCATCCTGCGCGCCTCGGTACAGAGTGCCGAGCTGATCGCGGAGATCTCCCTGGCCGCCAACCAGCAGGTGCGCGGCGCCACCAGCTTGAGCGAAGCCATGCTCAGCATCTCGGATGTGGCGCGCCAAGCCCAGGTCTCCTCCGAGCAAACCAAACACAGCACGGCCGCACTCATCGGCATCGCCTCGGAGCTGAATTCCCAGATCGGCCTGTTCCGCGTGGAGGCCAACGGCAACGGCCATGGCAACGGCAACGGCAAGATCGACATGCCCGCCGCGGAGGTCATCGCCCTGGAAGAGCAGGATCACGAGGGGAAACCTGGTGACCACTCCACCAGCGGCAACGGGCAAACGTCGCTCTGATCGGGGCCCCCGCTAAGCGCAGCCGATCATGACTCGCCCGCTCGATCTTCCCGACTGGCAGGTGGCCTGGGTACGTGACACCGTCGCCGCCCGCTGCGGTCTCTACCTCGGCGGGCCTCACGAGACCTACCTCAGCGGTCAAGTCGCCGGCCGGATGCGAGAGCTACAGCTCGGTTTCGGCGACTATGCGCCCCTGCTGCAGAGCAGCCCGGCGGGGGGCGGCGAGCTGCAGGTCCTGATCGAGAGGCTGTGTATTCACGAGACCAGCTTTCTGCGCGACCCGAGCCACTTCCACGCCCTCGCCCGGTTCATCGTGCCGCAGCTGGTCCGCGAGGCCCGGCGTGCCGGCCGGCAGCGGCTGCGCCTGGTGAGTGCCGGCTGCTCCACCGGACAGGAAGCCTACTCGCTCGCCATGGTGCTCGAAGAATCTCGCCCCGTGCTGGACGACATCGACGTGGAGGTGGTGGGCCTCGATGTCAGCGGCGAGGCGATCGACAAGGCCATGCGCGGAGTCTATCCGCAGCGAGAGCTCGCCAACCTGGATGCTTGGCGGCGGGAGCGTTACTTCCGGCCCGTCGGCACCGCGTACGAAGTGGCAACGTCCTTGCGCCGCGGGGTGCGCTGGCTGCGTTGCAACCTCAGCGACGGGCTGCCGGTCACGCAGGTCGACGTCATCTTCTGTCGCAACGTCTTGATCTACTTTCAAGGTGCCCAGCGGGACGCGTTGGTGCGCAATCTGGTCGCCGCGTTACGTCGGGGCGGCTTCATCGTCGTCGGCTACGCCGACTCGCTGCAACCCTACCGTGACATTCTCGAGCCGATTCGCACCAACGGAACGGTGATCTTCCGCCGTATCCAGCGACCCGTGCTCACTGGCGGCTACGGCGGAGACGTTGCCGGCGGCGAGCGACTGGCCGCCAACGGCACGCGGAGCGCGAGCTAATGGCCGACCGATTTACCATCGACAGCATCAAAGACCTGTTTCGTGACGACGTGCAACGTTTCGCCCGGGGCATGCGTGCCCGGCTCGAACAGCTCGTGTCCAACCCGCGCGACTCCGGAGCGCTAGACGAATTGCGTGCGCTCGGGCACTCGCTCAAGGGCACCGCCTCCCTGGTCGGCCTGACCTACCTGAGCCGCGCCGGAGCCGTCATCGATCGCGTCGGCGAGGTCGCCGGCACGTATCTCAACAACGACCCGGGCGAAGCACTCGTCATCTTCCGACAGATGCAGGCATCGCTGATCTTCATCGAGCAGCTGCTCGATGACTGCCTGGCGCGGACCAATCCCGAAACGCAGGAGAACCTCTACACGGAAATGCTGATGACGTTCTCCGGCCGTGTGCGGAGTTACCTGCACGACATCGACGTCCCATCGACCGATCCGTCGGCGGATACCGTCGAGACCCCGCCCGCGCCGTCGCTCGAAGAGTCCGGCGACGAGATCGATGCGGCCGCCGAGGAAACGGACGCCGATTGGGACGCGGAGCTGGCAGAGGTGTTCGCCGCCGAGCTGGAGTCGCATCTCGCGCGCGTTCCCGAGCTCGCCGGACTCCTCGCCTCCCCCGACACCCAGGAAACGGCCTGCGCTCAGCTCTCCCGCATCTTCCACACCATCAAGGGTTCCGCAGCCATGGTGGGTCGGGATGATCTGGCGGCCGTCGCCAAACGACTGCAGGACGACTTCGGTACCGCCGCCGAGGACCCCCGGCGGCGCCCGCTCACGAGCGAGTTCATCGCCGCCGCGCAGGAAGCAATGGACCGCGTGTTCGCCGCCGCCGGGCAGACGGCACCACGACTGTCCCCCGCGGTCGAAGCCCCGGCTCCGGTCGGTCTGGACCAGCAAGACATCGACCTCGAGCGCGAGCTTCTCGACGCGTTCACCATAGACGCCACAGAGGCTATCGAAGCCTCCGAGCAACTCCTGCTCGAGCTCGAACGGCAACCCGACGACCGGTCCCTGCTACAAGCGCTCTTTCGCCATTTCCACACGCTCAAGGGCGCCGCGGCGGCGGTCGGCCTCGAAACCGTCGCCGAGCAACTCCACCACGGCGAGTCGCTGCTCGAGGCCGTGCTTGACTCCGAGATCACGGTTGATCCGGCCAAGCTGGTGGACTTTCTGTTCCGTCTCACCGACTCGGTCACCGGACTGATCAACGGCGCCCGGGGTGTCCGCGACGAGCAACGCACGATCCTGGCCGACGTCCCCGGCGAGATCGCCGCCCTCACGGCCGCGGCCGCGACCCTCGCGGAGGCGGCAAGCGACGTTGCGGCAGTAGAACAAGAGACAGCAGCCGAGGCCGAGGTGGGTCCGGAAGCGACCGCGGCCCGTAGCGCGGACCAAGAGACCAATATCGTTCGCATTCAGGCCACACGCCTGGACGCCTTGATGAACCAGGTCGGCCAGCTGGTCGTCAGCCGAACACGCATGGATCGAAAGATCCAGGCCTTCGCCGAGCTCCGCGACAAACTCTACTACTGCCGGACGAGGCTGGCCGAGATCATCGAGGGCTTTCAGGAACGCTACGAGTTCAACACCGGCGACCCAGCGACTCCGTCGGCAATGCGAGCCGGCACCCCTGCCCGAGGTGACGCCACGCGAGCGCCGGCCGACGACTTCTTCACCGATCTCGAGTTCGACAAGTACGACGACATCAACATCCTGTCCCGCAGCGTGATCGAGCTGGCCACCGACACCGGCGAGATCGCCGACCAGCTCGGCGGCTTCATCGATGCCTTCGGCGAGGAGGCGCGGCAATTCTCCAAAATCACCTCCGGGTTGCAGCGCCAGATCACGCGCCTGCGGCTGGTACCCCTCGACACGCTGCTTCGACGCCTGCTGCGTCCGGTGCGGGACGCCGCCCGCCACGCCGGCAAGCTCGTGGATCTCCACTTCGACGGCAGCGACGTTCAACTCGACAAGTCGATCGTCGAGGCGCTGTACCCGCCCCTGCTGCACATGGTGCGCAACGCCGTGTCGCACGGAATCGAGACTCCGGCGGTGCGGCAAGCCCGTGGCAAGCGTACCGTCGGCGTCATCCGCATCGCCGCCAGCCAACGGCACAACAGTGTGCTGCTCTCGGTCCAGGACGACGGCGCCGGGCTCGACTTCGGAGCCATCCTCAACCGCGGGCGCTCCCTCGGGCTGATCGGCCCGGGGGAGGATCCGAGCCGCGAGCAGCTCCTCCCCTTGATCTTCCAGCCCGGATTCAGCACCGGCGAGACGGTCACCGATCTGTCCGGGCGCGGCGTCGGCATGGACGTGGTTGCGCGCGACATCGCCGCCCTCAACGGCAGCCTCCTGGTCGATTCCAAGGACGGGCAGGGGGCGACGATTCGCATCGCGCTGCCGACGACGACGTCGATCGACGAGGTGCTCCTGCTCGAAACGGGCGCCCAGGTCTACGGCATGCCGATCGATTTCGTCGAGCAGGTCATCGCCATCGACACCTCCGAGCTCGAGCAAGTGGGCACGCAGAAGATGCTCCGGGTGCGCAACGAGCTGCTTCCCATCCTGATGCTCGGGCCGCTCGCCGGGGAGATGCCTCTGGGCGAAACCGCGGTGGCCGTCGTGCTGCGCGCCGGCGACCGCGCCATGGCCTTGCTCGTCGATCGGGTCCAGGCGCAGCAGGAAGTCGTGATCCGCCCCCTCGGCAAGGTGATCGAGGCGCATCCGTTCCTGTCCGGCGCGACGATCTCCGGCGCCGGTGCCGTGATTTTCGTGCTGCACGTCGGCCGCCTCTTCGACGTGCTGGCTGCGGTATCGGATCGTCAAGCGACCTTCATCATGAGCGCGGCCTCGGATCAGGCCCCCATCGAGGCCCGCGCCATTCTCGTGGTCGACGATTCCATCAGCGTACGCAAGCTCGCCGCGCGCTTCCTGGAGAGCGAAGGGCTGGAAGTCGACACGGCGGTCGACGGTCTGGACGCGATGGAGAAGCTGGCCAGCGGCCGGTTCCGCCTCGTCGTCACCGATCTGGAGATGCCCCGTATGCACGGCTACGAGCTGATCGCGGAGATGCGGCGCCATCCGCACTTCCAACACCTCCCGGTGATCGTCTGCAGCTCGCGCTCCAGCGAGAAGCACCGAAACCGCGCGCGCGAGGTCGGAGCCCAGGGCTACATCACCAAGCCCTTCACAAAAGAGCAGCTGGTGGCCGAGATCGAGCGCCTGACGCAACAAGTGGACGAGGACATCGGAACCGTCGAGGCCTGACCCCGGAGGAATGGACCGCCATGGCGACGTCAGCGGGGCAGGAGACGGCACAACAAGCTGGCACGCAGCCGCGCGACCGGCGGCTGCGCATCCTGGTGGCCGATGACTCCGGCTTGATGCGCCGGACCATCACGCAGATCCTGCAGTCGGAGGGCGACATCGAAGTGATCGCCACGGCGCGCGACGGTGCCGAGGCGATCGAGCTGGCGGAGCGCCTGCGGCCCGACGTCATCACCATGGACGTCAACATGCCGCGGGTCGACGGACTACGCGCCGTCGAGGTCATCATGGGACGATGCCCGATGCCCATCGTCATCATCAGCTCCTACACCAAGCGGGGCGGCAAGGCCGCAGCGCAGGCGTTGGGCTTCGGCGCCGTGGAGATCGTCGAGAAGCCGTCTCAGGTCGGGGTGAGCCTCGATCTGGATCTTCAAGCGGGGGAGATCCGCTCCAAGGTGCGCGCGGCTGCCCGGGTCCGCGTCGTGCGCACCGCCTCGTTCGGCATGAACCGCCGGCCGAGCACCGTGGAGCCTCTACGATCGACGGCCCCCGTCAAGGCCGTGAGGAGAAACCGAAAGGACAAGGGTTTCCCCATCGTGGCCATCGGCGCTTCGACCGGCGGCCCGGCCGCTCTCGGCGAAATGCTGCCCATGTTGCCCGCCGGCTTTCTCGGCGCCATCGTCATCGTGCAACACATGCCGCCCGGCTACACCAGCGATCTGGCTCATTGCCTCGACCAGCGCTCCGCCATCACCGTCGTCGAGGCACGCCACGACGACCCGCTGCAACCGGGGGTCGCCTACGTTGCCCCCGGCGGCTTGCACATGGAAGTGGCGGGCGAGCGCGTGCGGCTGCATACCGGCGCGCGCCAGAACATGCATCGCCCCAGCGTCGATGTGCTGTTCGACAGCCTCACCGGCGTCGCACACCGCGTGCAAGCCGTGCTGCTGAGCGGCATGGGGGACGATGGTGTCCAGGCGATGAAGACGTTGCGGTCGGCCGGCGCCGCGACGATGGCTCAGGACGAGCCGAGCTCGGTGGTGTGGGGAATGCCCGGGGCCGCGGTAAAGGCCGGCTGCGCCGCGCTGCAGCTCCCGCCCATCCGGCTGGCCGAGTACCTGTGCGCCGCCGTTGGTGTTGCGGGCGCGCCGATGACTCCGGTGACCGAGTTGTCCTGCATCGTCGCCGATGGCACCGACGGGGCGGGACCAGGCCGCGCGCGATGAGTGACGTAGCATGACCGAACGAGACGAGTCGCAACCCGAAACCAGCCCCGAGGATCTCGTCTGCCTACAGTCGGCTCTCGAAGAGCTCCGTCGCGAGCGCGATAACCTGATTCGGCGACTGCAGACCGCGGAGAGCGGCTCGCGAGAGAAGTCACAACTCTCGGAGTCGAAGCTGCGCGAGGCCTTGGCCCAGATCGATGCCCTCAAGCGCAACATGCAGGCTGTCCGGGCCCGTCTGGAGGCGGAGACACAGGCAGCGAAGCAACAGGCGGAACAGGCGCAAGCCGGCCTCGAGCAGACCAGAGTGGCGGCCGAGGAGTTGCGCGTCGCCAACGCCGAGCTGAGCACCGCGCTCGAAGCGGCGCAGTTTCGCGTCGCCGATCTCGAAACCGAGAGCGGCATCCACCAGGCGGAGATCGAGCGCCAGAACGAGGAGCACACCAGCGCCAACGCAAAGATCACGACACTGCAGGCCGAGGTGGAAGATCTCAGTCGTCGGCTCGCCGAGCGCACGCAGGCAGCGGAGGCCACCGGCGCGCAGCTGGCAGAGATCGGTCAGGCGCTGGTGTCCGCGCGCGAACAGCTGGCCTCGATGGAAGATGCCCTCGGCGGGCTGACGACGGAACGGGATCGGCTGCAGGCGGAGCTCGCTGCCACGCGGCAGCAGCACGCGGAAGAAGCCGGGCTGCGTGCCGAGCTGGAGCAGCGCCTGAGCCGCCTCGGCGAAGAGCTGGCGTCGTCACGCGGCCGCGAGGACGACCTGTCCCAGGCGCTCGATCAGCTGCGTCAGGAGCAGGTGCGTGAGCGCGAGGAGACGGACTCCCGCCTGCAAGAGCTCGCCGCGCGGCAGGCAGCCGAGCAGCAGCGCCGGGAGGAGATCGACCGCGAGCTGGCGGCCGCGCGAGCGGCGCACGCCGAAGAGCTGGGCCTGTGGCAGGAGACCGCCGCCCAGCGTGAGGCCGAGCTGGTCGAAGCGCGGGACGACCTGGCGCGACGACTCGAAGAGGAGCAGTCGCAGACGGTACTGGCGCGGGAGGAGATCGCCACCCTGGGCGAGCGCCTCAGCGGTATCGAGGCCGATCGGCTCGCCGGCGACAAGCGCCGCCAGGAGATCGAACAGGAGCTGGAAGCGGTACGTGACGCGCGCGCGCAGGAACGCCAGCTCTTCGAGGCCGCGGCCCAGGAACGAGAGGAAGCCCACCGGCGCGAGCTCGACGACACGCGCAGCTCGTTGCGGGTGCAACACGAGGAGCTGACCCGGCAACTCTCCGCGGTGATGGCCGAACGCGACGCTGCCGCGACGCTGCACGCCGACATGGAGCGAAGGCTCGAGGCCGCGGTGCAGGAGCACCAGGGGCTTCTCACCGAGATCGATGCCCGCCATCAGGAAGACCAGGCTCGGTGGCAAGAGGCGATCGGCTCTCTCGAAGCCGCGGTGACCGAACGCGATGCCCGGATTGCCGAGCTCGCCGACGAGGCGGATCACCTGCGGCAGCAGCAACAGGCACTCACCGAGACGGCGCAGCAGCGCGAAGCCGAGCTTCACAGCGAGCGCGATCACCAGCGGCAGGAGATCGAAGAGGTTCGCGGAGAGCTGGACTCCCTGCGCGCGACTCACGAGCAAGCCCGGGCGCACATTCAAAGCCTCGAGGAACAGGGAGCGGCTCGGGAAAGCGAGCGGGCACACCTCGCCGAGGAGCTTCGCGAACGCGAGGCCCGTCTGGAACAGATCGGCAACGAGACCGACCATCTGCGCCAGCAACACGCGGCCACGCTGCAGGCGCTGGCGGACACACAGCAACGCGAATCCGCGTTGGGCTCCGCCCGCGCCGAGCTGCAGCAGGAGCTCGACGCCACCCGCGCCGAGGTCCTGACGTCGCAGGCAACCGTCGAAGCGGCACAGGCGCAGATCCGGTCGCTGGAGGAGCAGCTCGGCGACAAGACGTCCGAGCATGCGTCCCTACGGGAGCGGGGACACTCTCTGGAGCAAGCGCTCCAAGAGCGCGATGCCCGGGCCGAGCAGCTGGAAGCCGAGATCGAGCGACTACGGCAGCAGCAGTCCGATGGCACAAAGTCGGCCCACGAGCGTGAGGCCGAGTGGCGCGCGGCGCAGGAGAGTCTGCAGCAGGAGCTGGCGGCGGCGCGCGAGGAGCTCGACAAGCGCCGCATCTCGACCGAAGCCATGCGCACGCAGATGCAGGCCTTGGACAATCAGCTCGCCGAGCGCGACACGGTTCGCAACGCTCTGTCCGAGCGCATTGCGGCTCTGGAACGCGAGGTGCAGGCCCGCGACAGTCGCGTCGCTCGGCTGGAAGCCGACGTCGACACGCGCAATCGGGAATCGAACGACCGGCAAGAGGCCTTCGGCGAACGCGAGGCGGCGCTCGTCGCCGCCGCTGCGGAGCTGGAACGGCAGCGCGCCGAAGAGCAGGCCGAGGCGGCTCGCGCGCGCGAGCAGGCAGCAGCAGCCGCCGAGCGGATCCGCGGCCTCGAAGAACACCTGACCGGACGGGAGGTCGCGGAACAGTCGCTCGCGAGCCGCGTGGCGGAGCTCGAAACCGACCTGCGTGCCCGCGACGCCCGCGTGGACGAGCTGAGCGGCGAGCTGACGCAGGCCCGCAAACACGCCGAGGAAGAGCTCTCGGTGTGGCAGGAAACCGCGAGCTCGCGCGAGGCCGAGCTGGTCGCCGCGCGCGACGCCTTGACGCAGCAACTCACGGCCGCGCGCGCAGAAGGCGACTCCCTGGGCGAGCGCTTGCGCGGCGTGGAGGCGGAGATCGAGCGTCTCTCGCAAGCGACCCAAGGCAACGAGGCCAAGTTGCACGACGAGCACGAGGCTCTACAACGCGAGCTGATCGAGGCCCGGGACGGCCTGGCCGGCAGAGACGCAGACGTCGAGGGGCTCCGGCAGCAAGTCGAGGCCCTCGAGAGTCAGCTGGCGGCCCGCGAACAAGAGTTGCAGTCCCTACGCACGGAAGCCGGCAGCAGCGCTGCCAGCGCCGAGCAAGACGCCGCAGCGAACGAGCAACACACGGCCGAGCTAATGCGGCAGCTCGAGGATCTGCAAGAACAGACCGTCGCTGCGCTGCAGGCCCAAGAGATCATGGGGACACGCATCGAGGAGCTCGACCGCGAGCGCCGCGAGCTGCTGGTGCGCCTCGACGAAGCGACCGCCCTCACCGCACAGCTCGACCGCGATTGCGAACGTCTGCGGCGCGACCGGGGCTCTGGCGACGACACGCGCAAGCTACGGGCCGAAATCGCTCGGCTGGAAGCCAAGATCCAGGAGATCGAACAGCAGCACAGCGACGCCGTGCAACGACACTCGGCCGCCGTGGCCGGCTACATGGTCGAGCTCAACCAGCGCAGCGAGACGTTGCACCAGCGCAACCAGGAGCTGCAGCATGCCGTGGAAGAGCTCAACTTGACGCACCAGACCTGCGAGGACGCCTTGGCGCAGGTCGAGAGCCTACGCCAAGAGCGCGCCGAGCTCGATCGGCAGCTGCGCGACTCGCACGCCGGCGCAAGCAACGCAGCCGTGGCGGGTCCTGCGACCCCCCTCAAGCTGCAGGAACCCACCGCCCCCGCGCCGGGTACGACGGAAAGCAAACCGGCCGCAACCGCCAACGGTGGCGCCACGCCCAAGCGCGTCCCGGCGCCGGAGGTGCCCCCGCCGCCGACAGCGCCGGGAAAGGCGAAGGTGGCGACGGGACCCATCACGTTGGTTCACCTCGAGGAGAACAAGGCGCTGCGGGAATCATTGCGCCAAGCCCTGGGGCATGTCCCTGGCTCGCGCTATCTCAACGCCCCCGACGGCAGCCGTCAAAACGGCTCCGGGGCACGCATGTTGGCCGTCAACCTCCTCAATCGAACGCAAGACGCTCTCGCCGTGCTGCTGTCCGCGGTGACCACGGACTCCGACGCGGAGGAGATCTTCGCCTACTGCGCCGACGGCTCGTGCGGTTTCTCCTTCGGCGTCGTCGATTTCTTCGCCCATCCGATCGACCCCGACGCCTGCATCACGCGCTTGCTCGAACGGCGCGGCACGGTACAGCGCCTGCTGGCGGTGAGCGAGAATGTCGAGATGACCGGCGCCCTGCGCGAGGTGCTGTCCCGCATGCGGTGCTCCACGTCGGTGGCCTTCGACGTACGCCAGGCGATCGATCTGTTGCCGATGATCAAGCCGGAGGTCGTCCTGGTCGATTTCGCCCTCCCTCGCGGCGAAGGGCTACGATTGGTCGGCCGCCTGCGCTCCGACCCCAAAACGCG
>CAZYMF010000003.1:59394-73634 GCA_964648215.1 uncultured Binatia bacterium (SeqCode)
AGTGATAATCGAGACTCCGCGGTTGTGCCGTCCTTACGGAAGGAGAAATACCATGCGTACCCGGCTTCTGCCCCTATTGGTGGCCCTTGGTCTATTGGTTGCCACGGCAGGATCAGCCCTGGCCGTCAACTGTGCCCAGGTGCGACGCTATCTGAGTACCGGCCGTTCGGTGCAGGATGTCGCCGATACGATGATCCTCAGTGTCGATGAGGTCAAGAAATGCCAGCAGGAGGATAGCAAGGCCGAGCAGAAAGCCGGGCAGAAAGCCGCCGACAAGCCCGCCACAGCACCCGCTCCAGTCAAGAAGAAGTAAAGGTCGTGGGCTTCCTCGGCGCCGTCGCAGGGCGCCATCAGGCAGCCTCTCCCGGCGCGCGAGTCGTCAGTGCCAGCGCATGGATGTCGCGCTGCATGTGCACTCCCAGCGCATCGTAAACCATGCGATGGCGCTCGACCGACGACTTCCCGGCAAAATCCGGCGAGACGACCGTGACGATGTAGTGTCCCCCGCCAGCGGCGGCGCCGGCATGCCCGGCGTGGCGCCAACTGTCGTCCACCACTTCCAAGTGCGCGATGGTGAGCCGAGAGCGCAAGGCGTCTTCGATCGCTTCAATCGTCGTCATGCCCAAACCACCCTAGCGGGGCGGCAGCTCGAGCGAAATGGACAGGCACGGGCATCACGCGGCGAGCGCACGCAGAGCCTCCGCCGCCTCCGCAATATGGTGGTCGACGTCGAGCTCGGCGTGGATGACACGCCGGATGGTGCCCTTCTTGTCGATGACGAAGGTTACGCGCTTGGCCAGCAGCCAGCCACCCAGTCGCAACACGCCGTAGGCCCGGCCGATGTCGCGGCCGGGATCGCCGATCATCGGGAACTCCACCTGCTGTGCCTGCGCAAACTCCGCCTGCCTCTCCGGTGAATCGAGACTCACGCCGATGACCTCGGCGCCCAGCTCGGCGAGCTCCGCGTAGCGATCGCGGAACCCCCGAGCTTCGCGCGTTCAGCCCGGGGTGAAGGCCTTGGGGAAGAAGTACAGCACGACGTGGCGCTGGCCGCGAAAATCGCGCAACCGCACCGATCGGCCGTCGGCCAGAGTAGCCGTGAAATCCGGTGCCTTGTCGCCCTCCCTCAGCATCGCCTCTCCTTCACTGCGCCGGCCCGAAGAGCTTGCCCAGGCTCGTTTTGTGCGCCCCGGCCGGAATGCTGAAGTCGCTGTCCGGCACGTCGGCGTGGGCGACGCTTCGTACCTCCCGGGTATAGCTGCCGGCCGTATGGTAGACGACGGTCTTCAGCGGGAAACCGGAGGCCACCAGCTTCTCGTAGTCCGGACTGCGGTAGAGGGCGTGGAAATCCTTGGCGGAGTTGCCGACCATCGCCACCGCCATCTTGCGCTGGCACTCGATGTAGTTGTCCGGCTTCAAATCGTCGCTGAGGTTGAGCGCGGTGGTCAACCAGATCTCCTGGAACTTGGTGCCGTTGGCCAGGATGACGTACTTGACCGCATCGTAGCCCGCGATCTTCGCCGTTTCATCTGTCTTCTGCACCTCGATCTTGGGCAGCGAGGCGACATCCACCTTGGGCACCGAACCCGCGGTCGTGCTCCCATCCCGCTGCGTCGCAGCGATTTGAGCCGCATACTCGGCGAGCGTTCCCGACCAGTAGCTGTTGCGCTCCGGCACGTAGATGGCGAACCGCCCCTTGACGCAGTCCTGGATCGTGATCGCGTTCGGCTGGCTGAGGCGGATCCGCCCCTGCGACACGCGCATGGTGGCGGGCTCGGCCGGCCGCGTCTCCCCGTTGGGCTTGGCGGAGACGGTGTTTTCCTCGATGACCCAACCGGCCCACGCGGTCGAAACCGCGCCCAGAGTCAACAACCCGACGGCCAGAGCGTGCACTACTCGCATGCGTGGACTCCTCACGAACGAATTGAGGTGGAAGTCTAGAGGCCGCCGGCAGCGAAGTCAATTTTCGCCCGGTCTTCTGCGGGCTAGCCACGCAAGGCGCTGGCGCGCCCGACCACGGCCTTGGTTCCGTCGGGCTTCTCGCACCAGACGTCGAGAACCACCCTCGTCTTGCTCCCCTCCGGCCGCTCTTCGCGGACTTTGCCGCGACTCACCACCGTGTCTTCCGCCCACACGACGTTGACCAGGCTCACGTCGAGGCTGCCGCCGAGAAACCAACCGGCTCCAAACGCTCGCGTCATGATCTCGGAGAGAAAGCAGATCGACATCATCCCCTGCACGACGATGTCGGGAAACCCCAGCATTCGGGCCATGTCGCGATCGTTGTGATAGTTCTTCTCCGGCCCCGAGAAGGCCTGGCACATCGGCAGCAGGATCTTGCGGCTCGTCGAAGGAATCTCCTCGCCCGTGCCGCCGCCGACCTCGAAGCGTCGATCGCCGCGCCTCTCGCGGTCCTTGTCGACCACCACGGCGTCCCGGGTCGGCTCGTCGGCGAGAAAGCTCTGATGCGTGCGGCTGCGCTGCAGCCAGCGGCCGGCGGCGTCCGTGATCAACACCTCGTTCACGACGTAGTCGCGGTTGCGCTTGCGGTAGCGCTCGACCACCGTCGACCGGGTGCGCACCACCTCGCCGACCATCATCGGGCGGAACATCTGCCATTCCTGGCGCGCGTGCAGGTTGCCGATCAGATTGGGCAGATACCAGCTGAGGTCGCGATAGACTTCGGAGTGCAGGAGCAACGCCGGAGCAATGGCGGCGCCGAACGGGGAATCGCCACGATACCAAGCGTTCCGGTCACCGGTTCCGGCCTCGTAGATCGAGACGAGCTCGGGGGTAACCGGGCACTCGCGCCCGCCGACGTCTTTGCCAACGTATACCTCGTGATGATCGAAATGCATCGTTCCTCTCCCGGTCCCGGCACGACGATAGGGAACGCGCCGGCAGGCGTCAATTGGACGACTGCGCCCGCTCGGCGCAGGCTGCTGGCACAAGCGGCACCGTTTCGCTATCAGGAACCCGTATCCGCCCGCATCCCATGACGACGCGACCATTGTCTGACCTGCTGGGCTACCCGGCCGAAGCGCGCTTGCTGATCATCAACGCCGACGACTTCGGCATGTGCCAGGCCGAGAACGCCGCCACCATTGCCGGGCTCGAGGCTGGTGCGTTCTCGTCGTCGACGGCGATGGTGCCGTGCCCGTGGTTCAACGAGGTCGTCGGGTTTGCCGCGCGGCATCCCCGGGCGGACATCGGCGTCCACGTCACCCACACCAGCGAATGGCAACTCTACAAGTGGGGGCCCGTGGCCGGCCGCTCGACGGTGCCGTCGCTGGTGGACGGCCGCGGTCATTTTCACCCGCGCACCGAGGACGTGTACGAGTCGGCGCGGCTCGCCGAGGTCGAAGTCGAGACTCGCGCCCAGATCGACGCGGCGCTCGCCGCGGGGATCGACGTCACCCACCTCGACTCGCACATGGGCACGCTTCAGCTCGATCCGGATTACCACGCCCTCTACGTCCGGCTGGCAGCCGAGTACCGCCTGCCGATTCGCATGGCGCACGGCGGTTGGCTGACCGCGATGGGTTTTGGAAGGATCGTGGAGCAGGCCGACCGGCTCGGGGTCCTGCGGCCGGACTACTTCTACGTCGGCGGTCCGCCGAGCCCGGCGGAGACCCCGGCCTACTGGACCGCGCTGCTGCAGCGGCTCCACCCCGGAGTCAGCGAGATCTACATTCACGCCGCCCGGGGCACCGAGGAGCTGCAAGCGATGACCGACTCGTGGCAACAACGCGAGGCGGATTTCACCTTCTTCACCTCACCGGCAACCCGAACGTTGCTGCAGGAGCTCGGCATCGTCCAGATCGGCTACCGCGCCTTGCGCGCGGCACAGCGCAGCTTGACGCCATGCTGACCGCACTGCTGTCCATCCTGCTGATCTTCGCCGGGGTCGGTCTTCTGCTCTACCTGGTGTCGCTTCTCTTCAACGCCTTCAGCCTGCCCCTCGACGGCGTCTGGGAGCGCTGGCGGATCGCCCGCTGCGTCGCCCGCGGCCGGCGTGGCGATGCCTTGCGGGAAGCCGGTGACGTCGACGGCGCGCTGCGCGAGTTCCGCGCCGCCTTCTTTCTGTATCCGGTCCGCAATCGGACGGCCGCCAGCGTGGTCGTCAACCACCACACCGGTCTGCTCAGTCGCCTGATCGCGCTCACGGAGGACGTTCAGGGTGGCACGGTGCGTCTGTTCTCGCTGGCCAAGGTCGATCGATTGCTGAACGAGCGCAGTGAGCTGCAGCGCCGCTACTTCAACGCCCGCGGAGCACCCAACCGGCAGCGCCGCCGTCAACTCGACCACGATCTCGATCAGAACCGGCGCGAGCTGCAAGCCGCCTTGCGCCAGATGATCGTGGAGATACGTGCCTCACGCCAACCCGCGCGCCTGCAGTGAAGCCGCCCGCGCCGGCTCGGTATGTTGTTCGAGCCCGACGAAGATGGTACGACCGCGCCGTTAGTCGCCGTGCTGAGCCCACCCCCAACGGAGGACGATGATGGGAAAGGCCGCCCGTCTCCAACGCAGTAGGCGGATCGACCCGAAACCGATCGATCCGTCGATCTCGATCACCGATCTGGTCGATCACGCATTTCTCGCCTACAACGCCGCGCGCCTGCGCGAGGCTTGCCAGCTGTTCGCGCGCAAGATGCTGGCAGCGGACGTCACCATCGGGTTGAGCCTGACCGGCGCCCTGACGCCCGCCGGCCTCGGCATCGCCGCGCTCATCCCGTTGATCGAGAACGGCATGGTGGACTGGATCACCAGCACCGGGGCCAACCTCTACCATGACACCCACTTCGGCATCGGCCTCGACATGCACGTCGGCACGCCGTTCGTCGACGACGTCACCCTGCGCGACGAGGGCGTGGTGCGGATCTACGACATCTTCTTCGACTACACGGTCTTGCTGGAAACCGACGCCTTCTACCGCCAGGTGATGACCGCACCCGAGTTTCAGCAGGCGATGAGCACGGCCGAGTTCCACTACCGCATCGGCGCCTACGTCCGCGAGCGCGAGCGGGTGCTGGGCCTGGGCCGGCGCTCGCTGCTGGCGGCGGCGCACGAGGCCGGCGTGCCGATCTACACGTCGTCGCCGGGCGACAGCTCGATCGGAATGAACGTGGCCGCGCTCGCCCTCACCGGGAACCAGCTGCGTTTCGACGTCTCGCGCGACGTCAACGAGACGGCGGCGATCGTGCTCGACGCCAAGCGCCGCGGCGGGCGCAGCGCGGTGCTGATCCTCGGCGGCGGCTCGCCGAAGAACTTCATGTTGCAGACCGAGCCGCAGATCCAGGAAGTCCTCGGCATCGCCGAGAAGGGCCACGACTTCTTCATCCAGATCACCGATGCGCGTCCCGACACCGGCGGCCTCTCCGGCGCCACCCCGGGCGAAGCAGTGAGCTGGGGGAAGGTGGATCCGAGCGCTCTGCCCGACACCGTCGTTTGCTACGTCGACACCACCGTTGCCCTGCCCGTGTTGACCGCGTATGCCCTGGCCAATCACGCGGCGCGGCCGCACAAGCGGTTGTACGACCGTCGCGAGGCGATGCTCGCGACCCTGAGCGGCGAGTACGCGGCCGCCCGAGCGCAGGAGAAGTGAGCATGGCCCGGCGCGAGCTCGAAGTCGCCATCGAAGCCGCCCACGCGGCCGGCGCGGTGATCCGGGAAATCTACGAGACCCCGTTCACCGTACGCCACAAGAGCCACGACAACCCGGTCACCGAGGCCGATCTGCAGGCCAACGAGCGCATCCAGCGCCTCATCGGCAAGGCGTTTCCCGGCGACGGCTGGCTCTCGGAAGAGACGCGCGACGACGCATCCCGCCTGCAGCGCTCGCGCGTGTGGATCGTCGATCCGCTCGACGGCACCAAGGAGTTCGTCAAGCACATCCCCGAGTTCTGCGTCTGCATCGCGCTGGTGGAGGACGGCGAGCCGATCGTCGGCGTCAGCTACGACCCGGTCCGCGACGAGGTCTTCGCCGCCGAGCGCGGCGGCGGGCTCACCGTCAACGGCGTACCCACGCGCGTCAGCGATCAGGCCAACCTCAGCCGTGCCCGCGTCCTGGCGAGCCGCTCGGAGGAGAAGCGCGGCGAGTGGGAGCCCTACAAGCCGCACATGCAGGTCGAGCTGACCGGCAGCGTCGCCTTCAAGCTGGCCCTGGTCGCCGCCGGCCGCGCCGACGCCACCTTCAGTCTCACGCCGAAGAACGAGTGGGACATCTGCTCGGGAACGATCCTGATCACCGAAGCCGGCGGCCGCATGACCGACCGCGAGGGCGCCCCGTTCCGCTTCAACCAGTCCGACACCCGCTGCTCCGGCCTGATCGCCAGCAACGGCCACCTGCACCAGGCAATCCGGGACCTGATCGCTCGCGGCTCAACCTGACACCGGTGTGCGGTGGTCAGCTACCGCCACCCGCGCCAGCCCCGGCAGGTCCGACATGATGCCGTCGACCCCGAGGGCGAGCAGGCGCTCCATTTCGTCGCGGTCGTTGATGGTCCAGGCGTGGATCTCGAGGCCCAGGCGGTGGGCGGCGGCCACGCTGTCGGCGGTGATCAGCTCGATGCCGTTGAAGCTCGGCGGGATCTGCAACGCGCGCCCGGCGGGGCGATAACCCCGGAAGTTGCTGCCGAGGCGGCCGATGAAGTCGACGACTTCGCCGGTGCTGAAGCTGGTGACGATGCGGTCGCCGACGACGCGGCGGATTTCGGTCATGATCGAGTCGTGCTCGGCCGCCAACAGGACGCGGTCGGCGCATCCCGCTTCGTCGACGAGGCGCACGACGGCCTCGACAATCGGCGGGTCCTCCTGCTTCACCTCGATGTTGAAGCGGGCTGCCGGGAAGCGGGCGAAGAGGCTGGCGAGAGTCGGGATGCGCACGCCCTGCCCGCGGTACGGATAGTGCCGTCCGTCCGTCGAGAAGCGGTAGCCGGCGTCGAGCCGCTCGAGCTCGGCGAGTGTGTGCTCGCGCGCCAGGCCGCTGCCGTCGGTGGTCCGATCCAAGGCCTCGTCGTGCAGCACCACGACGACACCGTCGCGCGTGCCATGGACATCGAGCTCGAGATAGGAGGCGCCGAGGGCGCTGGCAAGCGCGAAGGAAGGAAGAGTGTTCTCCGGCGCCAGGCCGGCCGCACCGCGATGGCCGAAGACACGAGGCCGCGCTTCTTCGAAGTAGTGCGAGGCCATCGTGGAGCTTGCGTACCCCGGCTACTGGGTGAGAGACACGATGCCCAGACGGCGCGACGGCGGCAACGAGGCCAGCATCACCGGCTCGACCGGAGCCGCCGACGGCGACCGAGGAGCGCTGGCCAGTCGTTGCAGCAAGGCGAGCTTGGCGACCTCGAACCGGTGCATGTCGGGAACGTGGCGCCGCAACGTCACCTGTGCCGTCAGCGGGTTGAGGTACTTGCCGTTACGGAAGAGCGCGAAGTGAAGGTGTGGACCCGTAGCCAGTCCGGTCTGCCCGACCCAGCCGATCACCTGCCCCTGCCGCACCTCGGTGCCCCGCCGCAGCCCGCGCGCGACAGCACGAAGATGCGAGTACGTGGTAACCAGGCCACCGCCGTGCTGAAGCGCCACCTGGTTTCCGAAGTCGCCCTCCCAGCCGGCGTGGGTCACCACGCCGTCGCCGGCCGCGCGCACCGGGGTCCCGGCCGGAGCGGCGAAATCGACGCCGTTGTGGGGCCGCGTCCGCTTCAAAATCGGATGGAAACGCCGGTGCGAGAACACGGAGCTGATGCGCGTGAACTCCACCGGGTAGCGCAGGAAGTTCTGCGCCAGGACGCGTCCGTCGCCGTCGACGTAAGTGCCTTCGATCCCGTCGTCGTAGTAGAAGGCCTGGACAACGCGGCGCCTGCTGTAAATCTGCACGGCCAGGACGCGGCCTGGCGTCAAGGGGCGCCCATCGGCGGTGACGCGGCGCTCGTAGACCACACGAAAGCGGTCGCCCGGCTGAACGCGGCGAAAGTCGAACTCCCACCCCAGAATGTCCACCATCTGGGAAATGACCCGGTCAGGGATGCCCGCACGCATCGCCGCTCGGTGCAGGTTCTTCTCGATCACCCCCTGCGCGCTTACGGCCGAAACCCGGACATCGATCGGCTCGGTGCGTCCACGCAGCCGCTTGTCGTCGCGTTCGACCACCACCCGTTTCTGCTCGTCGAGGTCGTAGCTCAGGACCATCAGCCGGTGCGACCGATCGAACTGCAGCGACAGCAGCCGCTCCGGCAGCAGCGATATCTCCCCCGCCGTGCGGCGCATCACCAAGGTCCAATTGGCTCTCTCCCGGGGAGATAGGCCGTTGCCCTTCAGGATGCCAGTCAGGGTCTCGCCCGGTCGCACGATGTGCCGGGTCGTTTGCAGGCTCACGGGGGTGGAACGAGGCGCGATGCGGGCGCGGGGACTGTGGTGCCGACGATCCGGACGCCGACTCGCCGCGGCCGGCACGCTACAGAGCAGGACACCGACCATCACCCCCCACCAGGCTGATGCCGGTCGAAAGCTGCCTTGAAGCTGTCTCACCCTCGCGCTCCCTTCCGCGACATACCAGGAGAGAGGCTCCGCCGATCATGCCCCACGCGGCCGCCAACTGCGCGAAGCAGCTTGGCGCCTCTCCTTGAAGGCCTGCGAAGTTAGCTGACGGGTTCGGGCTCAAAGAGTTGCCCTTCCCGAGGCCCACCGCCCCGGGATGCACCCCAACAAACTTGGGTCCTCCGCTCCCCTATTTTCGGGGATTCGGCCTATGTCGCCCGATTCGTGTAGCGAGCTTCGGGGATGGAATCAAGCTGATATTGCAGTTTGGTGAAATTTGCTTTTGCCATCTTGTGAAAGGGCTCAGCCGGCCGGGCGAGAGCTCGCGGCGGTCCCCGCGCCGAGGAGCGTCGAGGGCAGGTTCAACGTGCCGCCGATGGCCGAGTACGGGAAGTGCCGGGCGTTGACGTGCGCGTGCAGTGGCACACCCGGACCGTCGTGGATCTCGTAGTCGAGCGGCAACGGCCCGAGCAACTGCAACACCCCGAGCAGCAGATCGGCGAACACGTCGAGCTGAGCCGCGGGCAGATCCGCCAAACGTCCGCGATAGGTCGGGCAGACGACGTCGTAGCTGCGCGGGAACGTCCCGAAAGGGCAGAAGTAGGAAACCCAGCCGTCGCGCCGTTCGAGCAGGAACCCCTCCCCGTCGAGGAAGCTGACGATGTCGTCCCACAACCCGGGCTGCGCCGCCAACGACGCCGCCTCGAGCTCGATCGGGGCGAAGGGCACGTCCGAGCCGATCACCTGGGTGTGGACGTGCGGCTGCGAGGCGCCCGACTCGCGCCCCTGATTCTTGCGCACCAGCACCGCGGCAACCGCGGGATTGCGAGATGCACGACGAGTCACCTCCACCGCCGCGCGGAGAAGCGCGCGAAACTGCGCCGGGGGAAGCATGGCCGTGTAGAGGATGTCCTCGTGACCGCGAGCATCGTCGGCGAAGTGCCGCGGATCCTCGACGACGACGTACGACTCGTTGCGACCGCCGGTGCAGCACTCGGGCAAGCGCGGAACGATGTTGTAGAAGGAGCGAATGATCCAGTCCCGCCCCGGTTGCTCCGGAAAGACCTCGGCGGCGTCCACCCGCAGGACCTCCTCCATGGTTCGCTCTTCGTTGCCCGGGCAGAAGACGCAGTCACGCCGCGCCTGCTCCAGTTCCAGGCGGCGCTGCCCCTCCGCCGCGTGCGGGTCGGGCAGGACCGGCTGCAACGCCGCCTCCTGTGCCCGTCGCATGAAGCCGCTGCGCTTGCGGTGAACGTGAGTGAAGTAGGTGATCACGCGAGTGAAGGGATTGCGCACCCACACCAGCTGATCGCCGTCCTTCCGGTACTCGATGGCCATGGCTGCGACGTAGGTTGCCAGGGAGGCGCCGGCCGATCAAACGCGCCGCGGCAAGAAGGTCATCCCCGTCAAGGGCGGTCGTTCGCAACGAGCCAGCGGCTGCCGCTGTGCGCCAGGATCCAGAACGGCTCGGGCACGGCACCCTTGATCGCCGACCGCTCCGCCAGCGGATCGGAAACCAAGAACACGTGTCGTTCGTCCCACATGCGCTCGAGCTCCGCGCGCGACACGAAGAGCTCCGACTGATGCGGCTCCAGGTACGGAGGTGCCGTGAAGCCCTGCGGACGCAGCACCCACCACTTGCGTCGGGTGTAGAAGAGCAGGCCCGCGATGCTCTGGTACTCCGTCGGCGCCTCGTAGACCAGCGTGTCGCTGTCCGCGGCGAGCCTGGCGACTACCGCCGCCAAGGGAGCGCTCGAGTCGACGGGCGCGATCAAAACGAGCCCGCGGTGCATGACGGGGACGATCGCCAACATCACCACCATCAGCGGCAGCGGGGCCAGGGCCGGACGAACGCTGAGGATCACCGCGGCCAAGGCCGCCCCCGCGAACACAATCCCCGCCGTATGCGCCAGGGCGGGCAGCTGCTTGGCCGGCTCGAGCCAATCCGCCGTCACCATCTCGTGCGGCAGGAAGAAAGGCGCCACGACGCCGAACAACAGCAGCGGCAGCAGATGTGCCCCGGCCAGCAGACGCTGCGAACGATCGAGCCGCGACAAGACGCAACCGATGAGCAGCGCGCACGCCGGCAGCGCGGGAATCGAGTAGTGCTCCAGCCGCGAGGATGTCGCCGAAAACAGCAACAGCACCGCCCCGGCCCAGCCCAGCAGGAGACCGCCCGCCCAGCGCTCCTCGCGCGAGCCCGCTCGAGTCCAGGCCCGCGCCACGGCGAGCGGCAGAAACAAGGTCCAGGGAAAGAGCCGGAAGCCGAAAATGCCCCAGAACTGCCACAGGGGAATGCCTTCGGAGTCCCGCGGCAGCTTGCGGTCGAGAAAGAAGAGCAGATGCTGATTCACGATGTAGTCCCAGGCGAACCCGGGATGCTGCCAGGCCACGACGACGTGCCAGGGAACCACGAGCGCAACGAACAACCACCAGGCTCGCGGGTGGGCCAGCGTCCGCAACAGACGGTAGTCGCCGGAGGCGAGCACCGCCGCGGCGACGGCGGCCGCCGGGACCAACAGCCCAACCATGCCCTTCGCCAGCAGCGCCACGGCGAGCGCCACTTGCCAGCCGATCAACGCGCCGCGGGCCCGCGGCCGCGCCGCCAGACGGGTGGCCGCCAGCAGCGCGCCGGCAATCCCCGCCGTCAGCAGCAGATCCGGCCGAACGGTGCGCGCCTCCAGGAGGATTCCCCCCGTCGTCAGCAGCACCGCCGCACCGTACCAGGCCGCCCGTGCGTCCCAGAGGATACCACCCAGCCGCCAGATGATGAGCAGCAACACCAGCGCCGTCAAAACGCCGGGAAGCCGCGCCGCGAGCTCGTTGACGCCGAACACCTCGAACGAAGCGCCGATCAGCCAGTAGGACAACGGTGGCTTGTTGAGGAACAGCACATAGTCGAGCTGCGGGCTGAGCCACTGGCCGGTCTCCACCATTTCACGCGCCACCTCGGCGTACTGCGCGTCGTTGGGATCGTCGAACAGGGCCGGCGTACCGAGGCGGAAAGAGTAGGCCCAGCACGCGGCCAACAGGAGGAGCCAGATCGCCAGGCGAGGCGGTGCCGGTCGCAACGATGTCATGGCCGGAGAGAGGGAAAGCTCAGAGCGCTCGCCGTGCCTTCACCCGCGCCACCAGCTGCGAGAGAATCATCGCCGCCGGTCCGGCCAGCGTAATCGCACACAGGGACGAGATCTCGCTCTCGTACGGATTCACCTCGATCAGGGCGCCGTCGCGCTGCCGGACCGAGATCGGGAACTGCGCCGCCGGGTAGACCGTGGCCGACGTACCGGCCACCAGCATGCAGTCGGCCCGCTCGCTCTCCTCGAAGCACATCGCCAGCACGTCCTCGGGGATGGGCTCGCCGAAGGAGACGGTGTCGCTCTTCAAAATGCCGCCACAGCGCGGGCAGCGCGGCGGCAGCTCCGCCAGCGAGATCTCCTCCCGCGGGAATCGCACCGCGCACTCGATGCAGCGCACCAGCCGGTAGTTGCCATGGATCTCCGCAACCCGCCGGCTGCCGGCGGCGCGGTGCAGGTCATCGACGTTCTGCGTGATCAGGCACCGGAGAACACCGCACTCCTCCAGCTCGGCCAGGGCATGGTGGCCCGGGTTGGGGCCCGCCCGCTGCAAGGTCTCCCACAGCTCGCGCAGCGGACCGCGCGGCGACAGTCGTTCCTCCCAGGACCGCTTCGGGTCGGCCAGGAAACGCTGGTAGCCATTCAGCGGCGGCTCGCCGTGTTTGGTCCACAGGCCTCCCGGGCCGCGAAAGGGAGGGATGCCGCTCTCCACCGACAGTCCGGCTCCGGTCAGCGCCACGACGTATCGGGCCGAGACCAGCATCGCCGCGGCGCGGTCGATATCCTCCCCCAACCTTTCGGTCGCACCCATGGAACTTTCGAACCCGCCACGTTGAGCCCGGCGGAGCGATGAAGTATAGAGAGCGCTACCGAATTATACAACGCTGTGCCGGCCGAGCGTGGCAGGGCGCAGTCAGCGGGAGGAGTCATTGCCAATGAGGATGGGCTACTTCAAGCAGATTACGATGGCTCTGCTTCTCATCTCGTCGTCGGCTTTCGCCGTGAACATCACGGACGCGCAACGCCTCAAGGATCCGGACGGGAAGACCCTCGCCCTTCTGCTCGTCTGCAACCAGTGCAAGGAGCCTGGTCCCGGCTTCAGCGAGAAGTGCCCGACAGGGGTTCCCGAAGGCTACTTCGGTGGCGAGCCCTGCGGCGATTGTCTGATGAAGTCGAACTACGGCAAACGCATCGGCTATCCGTACGATCTCCTCATCAAGGGCCAGCTCAACGATCCGCAGGGGAAACCCCTCGATTCCCAGTTCGTGCGGCTGATTCTGCCCAACGGATGGAGCGTCACCAGCCGCACCACCAAGGAGGGCAAGTTCCGTCTGATATTGGGCGCCACCGAGGACCGGCGCGCGAACACACCTCTGACCAAGGATGTAGGGACCTTCACGTTCGAGCGCACCAAAGGGAAAGACAAGGCCTTCACCATCTTCATGCTGCCGGAGCAGTACAAGCGCTGTCGCCCCGGGGACAAATAGCGGCTCTTGCCAGCCTGTCCGCGCCACCGTAAGGTAGGTCAGCGGGCATGACATCACCTCGGATCGCCGCCCTGGCTGCCGGGCTGAGACACGACCAGGTTCAGCAGGCAGCCTACCCGGTACTGGTTCTGCGCGTCCTCGAGGGGCTCGCCTGCTGGGTTCTGTTCAACGAGATTTTCCTGATTCACGTCCGCGTCGGCGAGCCGTGGATCGTGCACGCCGCTTTTCTGGTCTATTTCGCGGTGAACCTGTTCGTCGCCCTGCAGTACCACGCGGGCCGCGTGACCGTGGGATTGGCGCTGCTGGATGTCTGCGGCAACCTGATCCCGGTTTCCCTGGTGATCGCGGCTTCCGGCGGCATCGCCAGCCCGATCGCCCTCATCTTCATGGTGAAGATGTTCAGCTACGCGTTCATCTTCGGCCCCGAATGCGGCGTGCTCGGCATTGTGATCGGCCTCGCCAGCCTGGCCTTGGTGTTGTTGACGCCGAGCTTGGGACTGGGCTCGATGGTGCCCGTGGCGGCGCTTCCGCCCGAGGTGGAGCGCCGCGTCACCCTGCTCGTGCGCGCGCTGGTTCTGGTGATCGCCTGCGGCGGAGCCGCCCACTTTCTGCTGCAGGCGAGCTCGAAGGAGGCTCTGGCGCGGCAGGAGATTGCGCGGGCCAGGGAAGTCGCCGATCGCCAGCGCGCCAGCGCCAGCGTCACCGGAGCGCTGCTGGCGGTGAGCGAGGCAGTCAGCCGGCTGACACGCCTCGATGACATCCTCGACAAAGTCGTCGAGGTCGTCCCCCGCGTTCTGTCGGTGGACTACTGCAGTGTGTTCCTCTGGCGCGAGGACAGCGGCGTGTACGCCGGCGCCGCCGCCGCCGGCCTGGAGCAACAGATCGCGAACCAGTTCAAGGCCATGCGCCTGCGGCCCGACGAGGTGCCCGATCTCGAGTGGGTGCGCCACTTGGGGCACTGCGCCATGGTGTCCCCGAGCACCTGGCCGTCCCCGAGCGCGCCGCCGGTTCCCACGGTCCTGATCGCCCCGCTCCTGAGCGGCGGCCATTTCTTCGGCGTGCTGCAGCTGGCGCGCCGCGGCGGCGGCGCCGCGTTCACTCAGGGAGACCTGAAGATTGCCGACGGCGTCGCCGGTCAGAC
>CAZYMF010000004.1:0-72645 GCA_964648215.1 uncultured Binatia bacterium (SeqCode)
CCCCGCTTCGGAGAGGGCTCCGCTCGGGCAGCGCTTGATGCAGCGGCCGCAGGTACCGCTATTGTAGAAGAGACAGTTCGCGGTGCGGCTTCCGTACGTGCGCGGCGTTGCCTCGACCCGTAGGTTCGTGATGACGCTCCCCAGTCGGTGAGCGATTCCCCGCGGCGTGATCAGCGCGTCGTTGAGACTGAAGGTGCCCAGGCCGGCTGCATAGGCGGCGTGCCGCTCCGACCATGCCGACGCGACGCCGACCCTTTCGTCCATGACCACCCGCCAATAGCTGGAGTCCATCGGAGCCAGGGCCACGTAGCCGGCGTCTCTCAGGTACTCGACGACGTGCTCCCGCAGCAGCGCGTTGAACTTCTCCCCGGCGTCGCGCGCGTGGGCCCAGCGCGGCGAAGGAACTCGCTTCTGCGTCGAGTTGCTCTTGATCGTCTGCCTCGTGACCGGGATGACCCAGCTGACGATGCCGACGTCCTCGAGGCTGCCGTCGTATCCCTCGTCGCTGGCACAGCGTTCGAGCAGGTCTCTCGGATGCCAGTGGAAGTCGCCGATGATCTCTTTGTACTGCGCGAAGAGCGGATCATCGCCGTCGGCGAAGCCGACGAGCGGCTCGTCGAAGATCTTGCCGTCATCGATCATCGTGAGGCGGTTGGCGTCACTCTCCGCGACAAAGCGCCGGATCTCCTCCGCGAGACACTTCTCCGGCTGCTCGGACAGGGAAGGGTTCATGGTCTCCCTTTCAACATACATCGAGAGAAAACGTACGCGCATCGCCGGGAGACGGCAAGCGTCCCCAAGGGCAGCCGGGTTGCCTGCAGTAGCCCCAAGCTGAAGAGAAAGACCTCGCCACAGACACCGAGGACACCGAGGCCGGAAAGAGAGAATCGACGGGAGCGAAGACCTGAATCACTGAATCAGTGAGCCGCTGAGCCATTGGCTCGCCGAGAGATGGACGGGAATCTCGAATCCGGAAGGCATTCTTCGTCTCGATGCAGGAGTGCTCTGTGGCCTTTCCCTCCGTCGTGAGGTCTCCTCCGTCGGATTGGGGTTAGACGTTCGCTTCGACGGCGAGCGGCCGGCGCACGAGCAGGATGAGCCCGGCGCCGAGCAACGACAGGCCGATGCAGAGGGCGAAGACGCCGTTGTAGCTTCCGAAGGCGTCGAAGAGCATGCCGGCGCCGGTGCCGCCGAGGGCGCCGCCGGTGGTGCCGGCGAGACCGAGCATGCCGAAGATCTCGCCCAGCGCGCGTACGCCGAAGAGGTCTCCCACCAGCAACGCCGTCAGGGCGAAGCAGCCGCCGACGGCGATGCCGAAGAAGACGACGTAGGGAATCAGACACCAGGGTCCCACGCTCGCCGTCGCCCACAGCGAAGCGATGCCGAGGGTCATCAGCAGGTAGCAAACGGCGTAGATGCGCTGGATCGGGAACTTCTCCGACAGGACGCCGCAGCCGATGCGCCCGAGGATGCTCAACCCGCCGACGAAGCCGGCGGCGATCGCCGCCAGCTCGGTCGACAGGCCCGTGTCGGTGAGGAACGGCACCTGATGCAGGTTGATCGCGCTCAGCGGCATCATCGTCAGCAGCCAGGTCAGCGCCACCAGCCAGAAGGCGGGGGTGCGCACCGCTTCGCCCAGGCGCAAGCCGGCCGCGGCGACGGGCAAGTGGGTTTCGTCTTCGGCGACGGACGGCTCGTCGGGCGGCAGGCCGTCGGGTGTGAGTCCGATGTCCTCGGGTCGGTTCGTCAGCCAGAGAGCCACCGGGGTGAGCACCACCAGAACCGTCAGTCCCGAGACGATGTACGCCACGCGCCAGCCGAGCTCGGTGATCAGCAGGCCGACGACCGGGGTC
Source organism: uncultured Binatia bacterium (SeqCode) (assembly GCA_964648215.1). Lineage (GTDB taxonomy): Bacteria > Desulfobacterota > Binatia > HRBIN30 > JACQVA1 > CAZYMF01. The sequence goes on from CAZYMF010000004.1 coordinate 1,854, forward strand.
AGCAGCAGCGTTCCGAAACCGACGCCGGTGTAGGCGAAGCCGATGGCGCGCCCGCGCTTGCGCACGAACCAGTTCGACAGGATCACGCTGATGGGGATGAGCGAGATGCCGGCGAAGCTGAAGGTGAACAGCGCGTACAGAACGTAGAGAGAGGGTAGGTCCCACACCCGGCTGAGCGCGATGAGCAGCAGCCCGGCGAGCAACGCCCCGGGGACGAACGACGATCGCGGCCCGCGCCGGTCGGCGATGCGGCCCCAGATCGGCGACGACACGCCGGCGATGAGGAACCCGAGCGAGAACACGCCCGACAGCTCGCCGCGGTTCCAGCCGAACTCGGTGATCAGCGCCTTGAAGTAGATGGTCGCCGTGTTGAACAGCCCGCCGCTGACGAAGTAGATCGCGAAGGCGCCGCCGACGATCCACCAGCCGTAGAACATGCCGGCGTCCGCCGCTGGCGCGACGCGCGGTCGACCGTCCGGCGACGGGTTGTGATTCCGTGCAAGCTGCACCACGGACGGATGCTACCCGAATGCGGCAGCCGTTCCTATGACAATCATCAGGCGGACGAGGAGGCGGGATTCTCGGCGATGAGAGGGAAACGGAAACCGGGGCCGATTGTCGGGCGCGTCGTAGTCGGTGCGGCGGCGGCATCGGAGTTGCTCGCGAGAAGTTCGCTTCTTCTCGAGCCGCCCGTTGGCCGCGGCTCGGCGACACGGAGGTATGGAAAGATGCGACGATCACCTGTCTTGCTGGCAACTGTTCTTCTCTTGGGCCTGGCGTTCCCCGCGCGTGCGGAGGACACGCTGATGAAGCGGGCACAGGGGCTGTTCAAGCCGATTCCGGCGACGGCGCAAGCCGTCAAGGGCAAGGTGGCAACGAAGGCGGAGGTGGAGCTCGGCGGGATGCTCTACTTCGATCCGCGCCTGTCGCAGAGCCACAACATCAGCTGCAACACCTGCCACCAGATCGGCCTCGGCGGCGTCGACATGCTGCCGACCTCCATCGGGCACAAGTGGCAGAGGGGCGGGCGCAACGCACCGACCGTGCTCAACTCCGTGTTCAACCGGGCGCAGTTCTGGGACGGCCGCGCCGCCGATCTCAAGGAGCAGGCCGGGGGACCGATCCAGAACCCGATCGAGATGGGGATCACGAGCAAGCATGCCGTGGAGATGCTCAAGAGCATTCCCGGCTACAAGAAGGTCTTCGCGGCGGCGTTCCCGGGGCAGGCCGACCCGATCACGATGGACAACGCCACGCAGGCGATCGCCGACTTCGAGGCCACCCTGCTCACCCCCGACGCCCCGTTCGACAAGTACCTGCGCGGCGACGCCAACGCGCTGTCCGCCGAGCAGAAGGAGGGCCTGCAGCTGTTCATGGACAAGGGCTGTGGCTCCTGCCACAGCGGCGTCAACGTCGGCGGCGCCATGTACGCGCCCTTCGGCGTGGTGGAGAAGCCCGGCGGCGACCTGCTGCCGCCCGACGACAAGGGGCGGTTCATGCTCACCAAGACGCCGAGCGACGAGTACGTGTTCAAGGTCCCGACGCTGCGCAACATCGAGCTGACGCCGCCCTACTTCCACAGCGGCAAGTCCTGGGATCTGCGTCAGGCGGTGGCGGTGATGGGGTCGAGTCAGCTCGGTGTGAAGCTGGCCGACGAGGAGACGACGAAGATCGTCGCCTTCCTGCACGCGCTCACCGGCGAGCAACCGCAGGTGGTCTATCCTATTCTCCCACCGAGCACCGGCGCGACGTTGCGGCCGGAGATGTAGAGAGGGGAGCTACAGGTTTCAAGTCACAAGGTCCAAGGCGGGCAACGGTTCCCTGCTTGTCGCTTGAACCTCGTCACTTGCAGCTATTCTTTTCTCCGAAGCGTGCCGGGGATAGAAGCGTCGCGTCGAAGCGATCGCAGCGGCCGGCGAGCAGCAGGTCGGCGCCGATCTGGCCGTAGGCGGGGCTGGTCTCGATGCCGCAGCCGCCCTGGCCGGCGAGCCAGAAGAAGCCCTTCACCCGCGGATCCTCGCCGACGACGAGAACGCGGTCGGGCGTGAACGTGCGCAGGCCGGACCACTTGCGCCGCAACGTCTTGGGAAGCAGGCGCGGCGCCAGCTTGCCGAGACGGTCGAGGGCCTCCGCCACCACCAAGTCGTCGGGCTGCGCGTCGCACGGCTCCATCGGGTCCTCGTCCATCGGGCTGGCGAGCAGGCCGCCCGACTCGGTCTTGAAGTAGAGCCGCTGCGACTCGTTGGCGACCAGCGGCCAGCCGCGGACGTCGACGTCGGCCGGCGCGGCGAAGGTGATGATCGTGCGCCGGTGCGGCGTCAGCGGTACCGGCACCGCCCCGGCGAGCGCTCCGACACGGCCCGCCCACGCTCCCGCCGCATTCACCACCCAGCGCGCGCCGAGCTCGCCCTGATCCGTGATCACGCCGCGGCAGCGCCCGCCGTCGACGCGGATCCCTTTCACCTCCGCGCTCCAGCGCCGCTGTGCGCCGGCGTGGCCGGCGTGGCGCAGATAGCTCCACAGCAGCTCGTGGACGTCGATGTGCCCGTCCTCCGGGAGCAGGATGCCGCCGTCGACGTAGCGCGGCGACAGCACCGGGACGCGATCGAGGATCTCCGCCGTCGAGAGAATCTCCGTCGCCGTCCCCTGCTCGCGGAACAGAGGGACCAGTTGGCGCACCGCACTCCACGCCGGTTCCTGAAAGGTCACCAGAATCCCCACCGGGTCGAGCACCGGGTGCTCGCAGAAGCCGGCGGGCGGGTTGCGGATGAACGGCGCCGCCAGCGCCTTCAGCCGCTGCAGCTCCGGCACCGGATCCCACTCCACCAGCGTCGCCGCGCTGCGGCCGGTGGCGTGATAGCCCGGCTGCTCCTCGCGCTCGAGCAGCAGGACGTCGCGCACGCCGCGTTGCGTGAGAAAGTACGCGAGGGAAGCGCCGGCGATCCCGGCGCCGATGATGATGACCTCGAAGTCGGTGTCCATCGATCTCATCCGAAGGCGCGGCCGACGAACCAGAACACGCCCAGGGTCAGCACCGCGGCCGAGCCGTAGTTGAGCACGGCCAGGCGCCAGCCGTCGCCGCGACGGGCGACGTAGTGCAGCACCGGCCACAGCAGGGCGACGACGGCGAGCTGCCCGACCTCGACGCCGGCGTTGAAGCCGAACAGCGCCTCGACCAGGCGCGAGGTCGGCAGCCCCGCCTCCACCAGCACCGAGGCGAAGCCGAAGCCGTGGATCAGGCCGAAGATGAAGGCGATGCCCCAGCGCAACGACGCTGGCCGCGCCACGCGCTCGAGCAGGTCGAAGTAGCAAAAGGCGAAGAGCGCCAGGCCGGCGAGCGTCAGCGCCGGCACCTTGCCGTGCCCGTCCGCGGCGGCGAGGGCGAGCGCCGCCAGCAACGCGGCGATCACCCACGGCACGACGCGGCTGCGTCCGCCGACGAGCCAGACGTTCTCCGCCGCCACCAGCGCGATCGACAGGCCAATCAGCGCCTCGATCGGCGCCGGGTCGGGCCGCACGTAGCCGAGCACGGTGAGGCCGAGGGTGATGCTGTGCGCCACGGTGAAGCCGGTGACCACCTTGGCCACCTCGCCGAGCGAGCCGCCGATCAGCAGCAGCGCCAGCAGGAAGGCGAGGTGATCGTAGCCGCTCAGGATGTGATCGATGCCGATGCCGAGGTAGCCGAGCAGCGTCGTTCCCTGCAGCCCGTCGGCGGCACTCTTCGCCGTCGCCTCGGGTAGCGGCCAGCTCCGCTCGCTCTCCGACAGCACCCGCTCCAGCACCGGGGCGCCGTCGCGGTGCACGCGGGCGAAGTGGAGGTGCTGCGGGGCGACGTCGAGGAACAGCTTGCTGCGCAGGCGCAGCTCCCCCGCGGCCGGGCAGGTCAGACCCCACTCGTACACCAGGCGGCCGGCGATCGGGGTGGTGAGCGCCCGCGGCCCATCGCTCACGGTGCACGGCGCGTCGCCGGCGAGCAGCTCGAGATGCGTGGTCAGGTACTCGCCGAGCAGGGTGTCGAGGTGGCCGCCGGCCGCCGCCACCCACGGAAACCGGGTGACGTCGATCTGCGCCAGGCGGGCGGTGACCGTGGCCGTGCGCCCGTGGATCTCCCAGCTCGAGTAGGAGGTGGTGCGATTGTGCGCCAGCGCCGGCGGCGCGGCCCAGGCGGCGAGCAGCGCCAGCGGCAGGAGCACGCGGACGGCGCGCATGGTCACGGCAGCTTCCGCCGGATCTCGACGTCGGCGCGCGAGCGCAGGTCGTCGAGGTAGCGGCGCAGCGCGCGATCGCCTTCGCGGCGCCGGTACTCGGCCAGCACCTGCGCCCGGATGGTGGCCAACGGCGGCGGCGGGTCGGCTTGGCGATCGAGGAGCTGCAGCACGCGGTAGCCGGTGCTGGCGCGCACCGGGTCGCTGATGGCGTCGATGTCCAGGCCGGACACGGTGCGCACCGCCGTCGGGCCGAGGTAGTCGATCAGCTTGACCGGCGGCAGTGGCGCATCGGGCAGCGGCGCCAACTCCGGGTCGCCGAGCTGGTGCTTCACTGCGTCGAAATCGTCCCCGGCGCGCAGGCGGCGCACCGCCCGCTGCGCCCGAGCGAACGCCTGCGGGCCGTCGGCCATGGTCGGCGTGCGCACGAAGATCTCTCGCACGCGCAGCCGGCCGGTGCCGGCGAAGAAGTCGCGGTTCTTCTCGTAGAACGCCTGCAGCTCGGCGTCGGTCGGCTGGGTATCGCCGACGTCGGCCATGACCGAGTCGATGACGGCAAAGGTGAGGTCCTTGCGCACCCGGCTGTCGCTGCGCGCCATGCCGAGGGCGAGGCCGCGTTCCACCAGCAGCTCCTCGTCGATCAGCCGGTCGACGACGTGGCGGCGGTCGCCGTCGGCCAGGCCGTCGCGCCGATCCTGGGACAGGGCGCCCACCACGCGCGCGTAGTCCTCGACGCGGATGACCCGGCCGTTGACCATGGCGACGGCGTCGCTCGGCAACGAGCCGTTCAGGCCGCGAGCGCGCCCGAGCAAGCCGACGGCGGCGAGGACGATGCCGAGGGCGGTGCCGCCGGCCAGAAGGAGAAACGCGCGGGCCTGCGGGCGTTGGCTGGGAGTGGGAGGCGACACGGGGCGTACGAATGGAGAATCAGGAACCGGAAATTCGGAATGCGGAACCGCTGAATGAAGGACACTTCCTTGAATTGACCGGTTCTCCATTCCGAATTCCCGGTTCTCGGTTCTCTGGTTTCTTCTTCACTACCTTTCCACCCGCGATGCTACGGCGCTTCACGTCTTGAAATCAACGTAAATCGGCGACGACCACGCGCGCTCCTCCGCCGGCGCCAGGCAGTCGTCGTTGAACGGGGTACGGTAGTCGCCGTAGCAGGGGTTGACCTTCACGCACTCGCCGCGCTCGTTGTACTCGCAGCGCAGGTTGCCGGCGTCGACGGCCGGGGTCGGCTCCTGGACGGCGCGAACGTAGTAGACCGCGTTGCGCCCGCCGGCGACGAAGTCGGGGTCGTCGAACTCCACCGTGCACCCCGCCTGGTCGGGGGCACAGTCGAAGCGCTTCCACGGGTCCTCGATCAGCTTGCGCACGGGCTCGCCGGCTTTCTCCTGCGGCCGGATGCGCACGATCTCGATGCGCGTGATGTGGTAGCGCTCGTCGCTCGGGTTGTAGCACTCGCCGCGGCAGAGATACTGCAGCCGCTGCTGGCCGAGCGCGTCGAGGGCGTAGTCGGGGCAGCCGGGCTTCTGCTTGAACGACCCGACCGCGCGCACGCGGAAGTGTGGCGCCTGGTTCATCGCGGTCTCCGTGCCCATCGGCACCGAGCCGCCGGGACCGTTGAGCATGTCGAACCACAGCAGAATGCGCGGGCCGCTGGTGCCGTAGACGTCGCGGTGCTTCAGCGCCGACCAGATCGAGCCGCGGTCGCGTCCCGTCGAGTGCACCGCCACCAGGCCGCCGGTCATGAAGAACGAGGCCTGCCGCTCGGTGTAGACCATCTGGAACACCTGCAGCTTGCTGTGATCGGGATCGAACGCCACCGACTCCGGCGCGGGCTCCTGCGGCGGGCCGGCGAAGCGCCGGTACCAGGTCGCGTCCTTGGGCCCGGCGGTCTCCGTCATCCAGTGGCGGCCGAACTCCTTGTAGCCGGTGCCCGGGCGGGCGGTGTGGTTGTCGCTCGAGGCGATGAAGCCGAGGTGGAAGCGCTGCGGCGCGGCCGGGTTGTCGAAGTTGCTGATGGCCAGGATGTACTGCGCCGAGTTGCCCGGTCGCAGGTTGAACGAGGGCAGGAAGCAGTCGCGGCACTGGCCGCAGTCCTTCCAGTCCTCGACCGTGGCGCCGGGCACCGTCAGATGGCCGGCGACGCCGGCGGCGAGGTAGTTGGCCTGCGCCTCGCGCACGCGCTGGTCGCACTCCGCGGCGGGGATGTCGCCGCAGCGCGAGCGAATGATCTCGCCGGCGCGCCAGCAGCAGGGCTCGAAGTCCTTGGTCGGCTCGGGGCAGACGGCGTTGCCGTCGGCGTCCCACTTCACCGCGCGCCAGTCGCGGTACTCCTCCGAGTTGCCGTGGCCGGAGTAGATCTCGATGAGGATCTGCTTCTGCGGATCGTTCTGCGCCGCCGTGAGCTGCTTGTCGAAGGTGGTGCCGGGGGGGGTGTAGAAACCCCAGGTGGTGCCGTGCGGGATGACGATGGTGTCGAAGCCCCACTGGGACAGCTTCTCGTAGAGCTCCTGAGGCGTGTTGGCGGACTCGCTGCAATCGATCGGCAGCTTGCGCGTGTCGACGCCCTTCGGGCATACGGGCGTGTCGCGCAGCTCCCGGGTGTAGACGCCGAAGTCGAGATAGCGCTGGCGGTGGGCGAAGTCGAGCAGCGGGAACTCGATGCGCTGCCACAGCGGCGGCGGCGTGCGCAGCGCGCCGATCAGCCGCATGTTGAGAGCGCTGATCGGCCGCTTGGGCACCTTGTCCTCGGCGGTGTCGAGGAAGATCACGTTCTTGTGGCCGTAGTGATCCTTCGGCGTCTGGCCCACCTGGGTCCACTCCCAGCCGAGGAAGGCGACGATGTCGGGGTTCTTGGGGTCGCCGGCGACGGCGTTGCACTGGCGGATGGTCTCCTTGGTTTCCTGCCAGTGGCGCGGCGTGACCGCCTCGGCGTGATCGTTGATGCTCCAGAAGTCGAGGCCGGAGCAGAAGCGGGCGAAGTCGCAGGCGTCGGCGGGGGGATGCGCCCCTTCACCTTGCAGCATCGGCAGGCTGCGCAAGAAGGCGTCGGCGGAGAAGGTGGTGTGCACGTGGAGATCGCCGAAGAGGATCTGCTCGGTGGCGCCGGTCTCGGCGGTGGCGCCGAGATGCGCGACCGCCTGCTTCTGCCGCTCGCCGCGCGCGGCCACGGCGGCTGCGGGCACGGGCGAGCGTGTCACCACGCCCGGGCCTTCGTGGCGCCCGCCGCGCAGCGCCAGCAGCAGCGCCACCGGGACCAGGATCACCACGGCGAGCACGAACAGAACGACACGTTTGACGGTCATCGATCCCCCCCTTCGCGTGCGGCGCAGCATGCAACATTCGTATTTGCACTGTCAATGCAAGGAAGTGAGTCACTGAATCAGTGAATCACTGAGTCATTGCCTCGGAGAAATGAGCCCAAAGGCAGATCTACAGTAGGATGACTCCCAAACGTGGGTGGCACCGGGCTCCGTCCGGTGCTCCGACACTCCGAATCACTGATTCAGTGATTCAGTGATTCAGTGATTCAGTTCTTCTTCGTGGATCCACCCCTTCACCCACGGCAGCAGGCCGAAGGCGGGGAGGGCGAGCAGGAAGGTGAGCGCGAAGTAGTTGCCGTAGCCGAGGCGCGCGGCGCCCCAGCCGCTGACGCCGCCGGCCAGCGAGCGGGTGAAGCCGAAGATCGCCGACAGCAGCGCGTACTCGGTGGCCGCCTGGCGCTTGTCGCAGATGTGCATGAGGAAGGCGAGGAAGGCGGCGGTGCCGAGGCCGCCGGTGAAGCTCTCCAGCAGCGAGGCGCTGTAGATGCCGATCCGGCCGGCGTCGGCGTAGGCGACGGCGGCGTAGCCGAGGTTGGAGCAGGCCTGCAGCAGGCCGAGGGCCCACAGGCCGCGAAAGATGCCCCAACGCGTGGTCAGCACGCCGCCGGCAAGCGCGCCGGCGATGCTGGCGAGGACGCCGAAGGTGGTCGACACCAGGCCGATCTCCGCCACCGTCAGGCCGCGGTCGACCCAGAACGGCTTGACCATCGGCCCCATGCTGCTGTCGCCGAGCTTGTAGGTGAGGACGAAGAGAAAGATCAGCGGTGCTCCCGGGCGCTGCAGCCAGGCGAGCAGCGGGGCGAACCAGCTACCTTGGGCCGATTCGCCTTGAAAGGCCGGCCGCGGGCTGCGCCAGGCGGCGGCGGCGAGCAGGGCGCAGATGGCGGCCGCCACCCAGAAGACCACCCGCCAGCCGAGCGTCCCGGCCAGAATCACCAGGCCGCCGCCGCCGAGGATCAGCGCCACCCGGTAGGCGGAGACACGCACACCGTTGGCGACGCCTTCCTCGCCGGGCGCCAGCAGGCCGATGGTGTAGGCGTCGATGGCGATGTCCTGCGTCGCCGAGGCGGTGGTCAGGGCGAGCAGCAGCGCCCACAGCCAGAACGTCGGCCGGCCGGGATCGAGCAGCGGTAGCACCACCAGCAGCGCGGACATCGACAGCAGCGCCGCCGTGATCCAGTGGCGCCGCTCGCCGAAGCGGTCGACCAGCGGCGCCCACAGCACCTTCAGCGTCCACGGCAGGCCGAGCAGGCTGAGCAGCCCGATGTCGACCAGCGACACGCCGTGAACGCGGAAGTAGACGGGCAGGTTGTCGACCGCGATGCCGAAGGGGAACCCCTCGGCGAAGTAGAGAACCGAGACCCAAAAGAGCTTCCGCCGTAGCTCCATCCACCCCGCCGTCGTCCGGATCGTCGCGCCGCCGACAGTCGCTGGAGGTTGTCGATAAATGGCTTGCGGGGAAAGCGCAAGCGAATCGGGGCGGGGGATGGGAGACGGGAGAGCGGAAGATGGGCGATGGGAGGGACGGCCTACCGACCGCTTCTCGGGTCAGGGCTCGCGCACTCGTTCGTCGGCGATCAGGCGCACCAGGTCCATCGTGCTGATGATACCGCGCACGCTCTTGCCCTCGGTGACGATGACACGGTGGTGGTGCTGGCCGACGAGGAGGGCGGCAACCTCTTTGACGGGGGTGTCCGGAGCCACGGTGGGCGGCTCCGTCACCATGATGTCGCGGACGACGCGACCGGCGAGCTCGGCCGGGGACACCGACCTCGTCGCCTTCGGGGCCACCTCTGCCGGGGCGAACTCGTCGAGCTCGACCCCGTCGTTGATCAACCCCGCCAGCGCGCGATCCAGGCTCAGGCAGCGGACGAAGTCCGAGCGCGACACGACGCCCACCAGCTCTCCCGCCGTGAGCACCGGCGCGCCCATGATCCGGCGCGAGATCAACAGGTCGGCGAGGTCGCTGAGCGGCATACTCGGCGGCACGGCGACGATGTGGGGTTGCATCACGTCACGGGCGAGGAGAGTCATCGATTCACCGGATAGCAGGCGCGTCCGGGCGGAACAACATACCCGCCGACTGGCCCGATGCCCGGCGGTGGTGCTACGAACGGTCACCGGCGGCCGTCGCGGCCGGCACGGGAGCAGAGGCAGGAGCCGCTATGAAGGAACAGACGTATTACCGCGATCACTGGATCGAGGTCGCGCCCGAGCGCGTCGATGTCTACGAGGAGATGTTTCGCTGGCGGCCGCAGATGGAGCCGCTGCTCCTGCCCGCCGCTCTCGCCCCGGGGCAGCACGTCGTGGACTATGGCTGCGGCCCGGGGATGCTCGCCCTCGAGCTGGCGCGCCGGGTCGGCACGGCGGGACACGTCCACGGCGTCGACCTGAACGAGGTCTTCCTCGACCGGGCGCGGCAGCACGCCGCGGCGGAAGGCTTCGCCGACCGGGTCAGCTTTCATCGCATCGTCGAGGATCGGGTGCCGCTGGCCGACGCCTCGGTGGACCGGGTGATCTGCAAGAACGTGCTGGAGTACGTCGGCGACGTGACGGCGACGCTGTCCGACTTCCGCCGCGTGCTGCGGCCCGGCGGCCTGGTGCACGCCATCGACAGCGACTGGGGCATGCTCGCCGTCGAGCCGATCGGTCCCGAGCGTCTGGGCGAGCTCTTCCGGGCCGCCAGCATCGCCTATCGCACGCCGCTGATCGGCCGCAAGCTGTACGGTTTCATGCGCGCGGCCGGCTTTCGTGAAGTCAAGGTCAAGATCCTGGCGACGGCGGACACGCAGGGCTTCCTCGCCCCGGTGGTCTTGAACATGGCCACCTACGCGCGCGAGTCCGGCCGCCTCGAGCCGTCCTGGGTGGATGCGCTGCTGGAAGATCTGCAGCGGGCGATGGCCGACGGCACCTACCTGCTGGTGCTGCCGCAGTTTCTGGTCACGGGCGCCGCCTGACCGGCGCGAGAGAGAGGAGGAGGCAATGAAGCGGTTGTCGATCCTGATGGTTGTCGTGGGGGTGACGATGATTGCGTTCCTGCCGTTCGCCTTCTCGGTGTGGCCGGCGGGTTTCCAGTGGGGACACCCGGGAGGGCACCCGGCCTACGAGCGTATGATCGTCGCCATCTACGTGTCGCTCGGCATCTGCCTGATCCTCGGCGCCCGCGACCCGCTGCGCAACGTGATCATCATCGACTTCACGATCATCTCCAGCCTGCTCCACGGCGGGGTGATGACCTACGATGCCATCGCGCAGCATCACGAGCTGACGCACCTCGTCGGCGACGTGCCCTTGCTGTTCGGTCTGGCGGCGCTGTTCCTCTATCTGCATCCGAAACGGTTGGCGAAGATGCCGCCGCCCGCCGACGCCGGCTCCGGACCGCTCTGACGGTGGGCATGCCGCGCCGGCGCCGTCCGCGGATTGCAGCGTCCGCGGATTTCTGCTGACAAGCACGGAGATGGAGAAGCTGGCGCGCTGGGCGCTCGTGCTGCTGGCGATGGCGGTCGTGCTGTGGGTGCGCACGCGGCCGCTCGCCCTGCCGATCACCGACGATTGGGCCGATCAACTCCTGCGGCGGCAGCTCGCCTACCGTATCGTTCAGGACGATCGGCACCGGGGTCGCGCGGCATCTCCGGCGCAGGTGGAACGGGAGGTGCAGTCCTGGATCGACGACCATGCCGAGCGCTTCGACGCGCAGCGTGCGGCCGCGTCGGAGAGTCTGCGCTCGCGCCTGCGCCACGTCGGGCCCGACGGCCGCGAGCACGTATTCCTCGGCGACGTCGACAGCTACCAATGGCTGCGCGCCGCGCGCAATTATCTCGATCACGGCACCACCTGCGACGCCGTCGTCGACGGCGAGTGCCGCGACACCCTGGCCGACGCGCCGGTGGGCGCGCGCATGATCTACAACCGCTCGCTGCACATTGCCGCCATCGTCGCCGTGCACGAGGTGATCACCTTCTTCCATCCCGGCTATCCGCTGTCGTCGAGCTCGTTCTGGGTGCCCGTGCTCGTCGGGGTGCTCGGCGTGCTGCCCGCCTTCGGCCTCGGCTGGCGCCTGGGCGGCAACGCGGGCGGCTTTTGCGCCGCGCTGCTGGTGGGGCTCGACTCGTCGCTGTTGACGCGCAGCATCGGCAGCGACAACGACGTGTGGAACGTCGTCCTGCCCTTGTTCCTGTTCTGGGCCGCGGTCGAGGCGCTGGCGGCCGGGAACCGGTGGCGTCGGATCGGCTTCGCCGTTCTCGCCGGCGTGTTCGCCGGCCTGCACGCGGCGACGTGGCGCGGATGGATCTTCGGCTACGTCGTGTTGCTGGCCGGCCTTGCCGGGACGCTGCTGTTCCACGCTCTGCGCCTGGCGTGGCAGCGGTGGCGTGGCGTTGCCGGGGCGGCAACCGCGGTCCGCGACGTTGCCGTCGTGCTCGCCGTCTTCTACGTCAGCGCGGGGGTCTTCACCACGCTTGCCGGCGCGCCGCAGTCCTATCTCGACTTGCCGTTGCGCCTGCTGGGTGGCGGCGTCGCCGAGGCCGCCGCGCCGCCACCCAGCGCGGTCGACCTGTGGCCGAGCGCGCTGGCCACCGTTGCCGAGCTGGTGACGCCGAATCTGGGCAACATCGCCGATAGCAAGGGAGGCAAGCTCGCGCTCTTCGGTGCTCTGCTCGGGCTGTTGCTGTTGCTGCAACCGGAGGCGTGGTGGCGCCGACGCGGTCCCTGGCGCGACGCCTACGCGTCTGTCCTGGTGGCTGGCGTTGCCGCGGACGCGGTGCTGCTGTTCGCGGCGCCGTCGACCCGGTTCGCCGTCCTGGCTCTGGTGGTGGCGCCTTTGCTCGCGACCGTGCTGCTGCGGCTGGTCGATCCTGACGCAGAGAGCGAGCGCGCCAACGCGGCGCTCCTGATCGCGGTGTGGTTCCTAGCCGCCTTCTCTCTCAGCTTCGGCGCCGTGCGCTTTCTACTGCTGCTCGGCCCGCCCTTCGGTCTCGTGCTCGGAGGAGCGGCCGGTCGTCTGCAACGAGCGATCGCATCGGGCGCGCGCCGGCCGGCCGTTGCCGGGGCCGCGGTGCTCGCCGCCACCCTTCCGTTCGTGCTGCCACCCCTCTGGGGCGGCTACCGCGTCGCGCGCGCCTACGTTCCCAAGATCAGCGATGCCTGGTGGGGCACGCTGACCAACATCCGTGATCACTCGGCGCCCGATGCCATCGTCGATGCGCTGTGGGACTACGGCTACTGGGTGAAGTACGTGGCGCAGCGCCGCGTCAGCTGCGACGGCGGCACGCTGTCGACGCACGTGCACCACTGGTTCGGTCGCGCGCTGGTGACGCCGAGCGAGACCGAGAGCATCGGCCTGCTGCGCATGCTCAACTGCGGCTCCGACGCCACGCCGCACCCGGAGGGAGCCGAGGGAGCGTACGGCAAGATCGTCGCCAAGCTGCACGACCCGATCGCCGCCGCCGCGCTGGTGACCGAGCTCGCCAGCCTCGACGAGAACGCGGCGCGCGTGGCGCTGGCGGCAAAAGGCTTCACGGCCGCGGAGCAGGCAAACGTGCTGCGCTCCACCCACTGCCGGCCGCCGGAGTCGTTTCTGCTTCTCACCACCGAGCAGCTCGCCACGGCGACGACGTGGATGCAGTTCGGCCGCTGGGATCTTGCCAAGGCGTACGTGGCGCAGGTGGCGCCTTACACACCGCAGCAAGAGCTGGTGCCGGAGCTGAGGAAACGCTTCGGCTACAGCGAGGAGAAGGCAACTTCGCTCTACACGCAGGCGCGCCAACTGCGCTCGCGGAAGGAACGCGAGAACTTCGCCGGACCGTCGGCGTGGTATCTGACGACGCAATGGGTACCCTGCCGCAGCGAGGCCGGCGGCAAGATGGTCTGCCCGCTGGGAATGACGGACAAGCAGACGGGGGACGTCCTCGAGGCCTTCGTCTACGATCCGGCCGCGCCCGAGCGCAGCCGACTGCGGGTGCGGCACGCGCCCGGCGGCGCTCTCGCCGCCGGCGTCACGGAGGAAACCCCGGCGGCGCTGTTGCTGGCCGACGCCGGGGGCGAGCGGGGCGTCACCCTGGGGCCGGCGACCGTGGCCCGGTTCGGCGCCCTGGTCGACGTTCCGAATCACCGGGTGCTGGTCGGCAGCCCGTTTCTGCTGCGCTCCACCTTCGTGCAGTTGATGTATCTCGATGGCCGCTACGCTCACCGCTACCAGAAGTTCGACGAGCGCGTCGCCTACAACGGCGAGCGCATCGAGGTGTGGCGGGTGAGGTGGGGAGTCACGGATCGGACCGATCGGACCGATCCGACTGATCGGACGGATCGGTCCGATCGGTCCGATGCCCCGCCCCCCGGCTGAGGAGGGCTTCGCACTCGCCCACGATCCGTGCCGCGGCATCGACGGTTGCCCACTGCCGCAAGCGGCGCGAGGCGGCGGTCCAGCCGGCGGTGTCGCGCAGCAGCGAGACGAGGCGCGAGGCCAGCGCCTCCACCCGCCACTGCTCCTCGCGCACCCACCAGCCACCGGCCTCGTTGGCCCAGGTCGAAGCGTTCGGCGTCTGGTGGTCGTCGGCGGCCGACGGCAGCGGTACCAGCAGCGCCGGCAGACCGGCGACGGCGAGCTCGGCGATCGTCGCCGCGCCGGCACGGGCGAGGGCGAAGTCGGCCCAGCGATAGGCGCCGGCCATGTCGTCGAAGTATCGCTCCACCTGCGCCGCGATGCCCGCCCCGGCGTAGGCGGCAACGACGGGAGCCGGATCGTTCTCGCCGACCTGATGGCGGACCTCGACCGCGAGGCGACGAGCGGCCAGCTGCCGCGCGAGCTCGGGTGCCTGCCGGTTGAAGAAGCGCGCCCCCTGTGAGCCGCCGGTGATCAGGAGGTGCGCGGCTCTCTGCGACGGGTGCGGCGACTGGCGCGGCTCGTGGTACAGGGCGGCGATCTCCGGGCGCACCGGGTTCCCGGTGATGCGCCGGTGCGCCGCGGGGAGCTCGCGGCCGGCGGAGGCGAAGCCGAGGTAGACGCGATCGACGAGGCGGGCGAGCCACTTGTTGGTCAGCCCCGGCACCACGTTGGCCTCGTGGATCGCGCTGGGGATCCCGAGCAGGCGCGCCGCCAGCAGCGGGCCCGCCGAGGTGTAACCGCCGAAGCCGAGCACGAGATGCGTCCCTTGCCGCCGGAACAGACGGCCCGCCTGGGCCGTTGCGGCGATCACGCCGGCGACGGCGCGCGCCTTTCCGGCCAGGCTCGCCCCGAACAACGGTGCGCCCGCTACCTGCTCCAGCCGATAGCCGTGCCGCGGCACCAGGCGCGACTCGTATCCGGCGCGGGTACCGAGAAACAGCACGTCGACGTCCGGTCGGGCTTGGCGATAGGCGGCGGCGACGGCGAGGGCCGGGGAGACGTGCCCGGCGGTGCCGCCGCCGATCATGGCCACCCGCCGCGACGCGGCGGCCGCGGAAGAGGTGGGCTCGGGATCGGAGTGCGGCGGCATCGGCGTGCGACTGTAACGGGGCGCCGGGGGGCGAGGCAATCGCCCCGCGCCGGCGCACGCCGTTCGGCACCGGCGCCGTTCTCGTGTATAGGCGGCGTGGCGCTGTCCTTTCCCATGTGGACTTACGGTCTCCTTTGCGGCACGGCGGCTGCGGTGGCGTTTCTCCTCACACCGGCGGTGCGCCTGCTGGCGTTGCATTTCGGCGCCGTCGACGAGCCCGGCGGCCGGCGGGCGCACCGCGGGCGGATCCCGCGCCTGGGCGGCCTGGCCGTGTTGGGTGCCGGCCTCCTCGGGCTGTTGTTGCCGTGGCTGGGCGGGGTGCCGGTGTTCGCCGCGCTGATCGCCCGCGGCTGGAGGCTGGGCTGGTTCTTGGCGGGAACGCTGCTGATCACCGCTGTCGGCGTTTTCGACGACTGCCGCGAGGCGACGCCGTGGCCCAAGCTCGCGTTCGAGACGCTGGCGGCGGTGGTCGCGGTCGCCGGCGGCTTCGGCTTCTCCGCCGTGTCGAATCCGTTCACCGGCGGCTCCATCGAGCTCGGCGCGCTGGGAGCCTTGCTCTCCGTGCTGTGGATCGTCGGCATCACCAACGCCTTCAACCTCATCGACGGACTGGACGGTCTGGCGGCCGGCGTTGCCCTGATCGCCGCGGCGACCATCTTCGTGCTCGCGGGGGTGCAGGCGCGCCCGGACGCGGCCGTGCTCACCGCCGTGCTCGCCGGCGCGCTGCTCGGCTTTCTGCGCTACAACTTTCATCCCGCCTCGATCTTCCTTGGCGACTCCGGCAGCTTGTTGCTCGGCTACGTGCTCTCGGTGCTGTCCATCCAAGGGCAGCAAAAGGTCCCGACCGTCGTCGTCCTGCTGGTGCCGATCCTGGTGCTCGCCCTGCCGATCGTGGAGACCGTGGTCACCGTCGTGCGCCGCTACGGTCGCGAGGGCGCGGCGGGTCTCTTCCACGCCGATCGTGAGCACATCCACCACCGCCTGGTGATGCGGGGCATGGCGCCGCGGCGCGCGGTGTTGCTGCTCTACGGTATCTGCAGCGGCCTCGGCCTGCTGGCGGTGCTCGCCGTGGTCGCCGGCGGACCGGGCAGCGCGGTGCTCGTGCTGGTCGCCGCCCTCGCCGGCTATTTCGGGCTGCGCCGTCTGGGGTACGGCTTCGTGCGCGGCGGAACCCTGACCCATGACTGAAGCGTCACCCGGGCCCTCGTCGCCCACGGCGGGCTCGACCACACTGGTCCTGCTGTCCTACGACGAGCGCGAGGCCCTCGAGCGGCTCCTGCCGCTGATCCCCCTCCACCTCTTCGAGCGGGTCGTCGCCATCGACCCGGGCTCGACCGACGGCACGTTGGCTCTGTACGAGGCGCGCGGGATTCCGTGCGTGATTCAACCCGCGCGCGGGCGCGGCAATGCGTTCTTGCTGGCGGCGGAGATCGTCGACAGCGAGCGGGTGGTCTTCTTCAGCGCCGACGGCAACGAGAACCCGGAAGATCTGCCCCTGCTGCTCCGCTATCTCGACGAGGGCAACGACCTGGTCATCGGCGGCCGCTTCCTCCGCCCCGGATCGTGCAGCGACAACAGCGACGACCCCTGGCGGTTGCGCCGCGCCGGCTCGATCGGCTTCAGCCTGGTCGTCCGGCTGCTGTGGGGCTGCGACGTGTGGGACTCGTGCAACGGCTTTCGCGGCTTCCGCGTCGAGGCCATGCGGCGCCTGCGTCTGGACGCGCCGTTGCACGAGATCGAGCTGCAGAGCACCATCCGCGCCGCCAAGCTGGGCATGAAGATCAAGGAGTTCCCGACCCGCGAGCTGCGGCGGATGGGCGGCTGGCGCAAGCCGACCGCCGGGACCTGGACCCTGGGTTGGAGGACGGCTCTCTATCTCGTGCGCGAGATCCTCATCGGCCGGCGCTTCGATGGCTCGCCGCGCTGACCCCCCGGCCGCGCCCGCCGCCGTCCGCGGCTGGAAGCGGCACCTGCCCGTCCTGCTGCTGTGTCTGTTCTTCGTCGGGCTCTACGCCACGACGTTGCGGTCGCTGGGGATGCTGGGATGGGACGAGTCGGAGTACGCCTCGCTGGGCCGCTCGGTGCTGCGGGGCGAGGGATTCTCGATCAGCGGGCGGCCCAACTCGCTGCGCCCGCCGCTGCTGCCGCTGGCGGTGACGGCGAGCTTGCTGGTGACCGGCAGCGCCAGCGACGTCGCCGCGAAGCTGCCCAACCTCTCCTTCAGCGCGCTCGCCCTCCTGGTCGTCTACGCGGCGATGGCGCGCGAGCGGGACCGCCTCACCGCCTGGATCGCCACCGCCTTTCTCGGGCTGATGCCGACGTTCTGGCTCTTCACCCCCAGGTTGCTGACCGAGATTCCGTTCATGGCGTTCTTCACCGCCGCGATCGCGTGCTTCTATTTCGGCCTCTACCGTGACGGGCGTTTCTTCTATGTCAGCTGGATCTCCGTCGCGCTGGCGTTGCTGAGCCGCTACACGGCGGTGCTGTTCGGGCCCATCGCGCTGGCTTTCACGCTGATGGCGCTTGCCGCCGCCGACGCCCGCCAACGGATCCGTGGGCGGCACTTCTGGCTCTCCCCCTTCGCCGGCCTGGCGCTGTTGCTGCCCTGGCTGCTGCGCCAGCAGCTCGTCTTCGGCAGCGCCCTGGTCGGGTTTCAGCATGCCTCCGGGCAGCTGCAGGCGTACCTGCCGGGGGTCTCGATGCCGTGGTACTTCTACCCGGCCCACGTCCCGGGGATGGTCTCGCCGCTGCTGTGCGCGCCGTTGCTCGTCGGCATCGTCTGGGCGGTGCGGACGCGGGACCGCTTTGCCTTGCACTGCCTCTTCGTGGTCGGGTTCGTCTTGCTGTGGTTCAGCGCCTATCGCTTCAAGGAGATCCGCATGGCGACGTCGACGTTGCCCTTCCTGGCCATGGTGGCGGCGCTCGGTGTGACGCAGGTCGTTCTGCCGCGGCGGCTGACGGCACCCGTGCTCGGCGGGGTCGCCGTCTTCCTGATCGGTGTCTTCGCCTTCTCCTTCGTCAGGACGCACCGATTCTTCTCGCGCGCGGTGACGCTCGGCTATCCCTCCTTCACCGAAGCGATGCGTGCGGTGCGCGAGCGCACGGCGCCCAACACCGTCCTGATGGGCGCCAGCGTGCCGCAGATCTTCTGGTACGCCGATCGTCACGTCGTCGATTTCCCCGACGAGAAGGATCTCCCCGGGGCCTTGCGGCGGTGCGACTGGGTGGTCGTGGTCAACTTCGAGCGCGGACAGAAGCCCTATGCGCGCCAGTTGCTGGCCAAGGTGACCCAGGAGGACGGTGCGCAAGGGAACGCGCTCGTCTCCCGCGATGTGCGTTTCACCACGGTGTTGATTCGCGCCTCGCTGTTGCGGGAGCGGTTGTAGCCGGCCGCGGCGGTTCCCCTCTTGGCGGGGCTGTGCCATAAACCAACGCGATCGCGGAGACGTCCCCGGCATGGCGATGACGAAAATCCTGGCGGCGGCCGCGCGGGTTTGAGCGACTTGCCGCGACCGCAGCGAGTGGCCGTCGTCGTGCTCGGTGATCTCGGGCGCAGCCCGCGGATGCAGTACCACGCGCAGGCGCTGGCCGGCGCCGGCGTCGAGGTGGATCTGATCGGCTACGAGGGCAGCGAGCTGCCGCGCGAACTGCGCGAGAGCCCGCGCCTGCGCTGTCATTTGCTGCGCGCGAGCCGGCCGGCGCCGCGCCGGCCGCGGCTGCTCTTCGTCGCCGGCTCCGCCCTGCGCGTGCTGCGGCAATGCGGCCAACTGCTGTGGGTGCTGCTGTTTCGCATCGACCGACCCAACGTCGTCGTGGTGCAGAATCCGCCGGCGGTGCCGACGCTGTTGCTGGCCGTGCTGGCGGCGCGGGTGCGCCGGGCCAAGCTGGTGGTCGATTGGCACAATTTCGGGTACGCGATGCTCGCTCTGTCGCTCGACCCGCATCATCCGCTCGTTCGCGTCGCGCGCTGGTACGAGCGCCGTCTGGCGCGCTTTGCCGACGCGCACCTGTGCGTGTCGCGGGCGATGCAGGCGACGATGCGAACGCAGTGGGGCGTCGCGGCGGCGGTGCTCTACGATCGACCCGCGGCGCGCTTTCAAGCGGCGTCGGCCGAGGCGCGGCGGGAGCTGCGGCAACGGCTCGCAGAGGCGGTTCCCGAAATGGTCGTCGCCCGGCCGCCGGCCATCGTCGTCAGCCCGACGAGCTGGACGGCGGACGAGGACTTCGATCTCTTGCTCGACGCCGTTCAACGCTGCGACCGCTTGCTGTCCGAGCCCGCGCCAGGGTCCGAGCCGGAGCGCGTGGCGCTCCTCGTTCTTCTCACCGGCCGGGGCCCGCTGCGCGCGGCTTACGAGGAACGGATGCGCCGGATGCCGCTGCGACGGATTCGCCTGCGCGCGCTGTGGCTGAGCCCGCCGGACTATCCGCTGCTGCTGGCGGCCGCCGATCTCGGCCTCTGCCTCCACCGCTCGGCCGCGGGAGTAGATCTGCCGATGAAGGTCAGCGACATGTTCGGCGCCGGCTTGCCCGTGTGCGCGTTCGACTACGGGCCCTGTCTCGCCGAGCTGGTGCACGCGGGCGAAAACGGGCTGCTGTTTTCCTCGGCCGAAGAGCTGGCGCGGCAGCTTTGCCGAGTCGCGGGCGAGCTTCCCGGCGGTGCGTCGTGGCTGGAGCGGTTGCGGGAGAACGTCCTTGCGCACCGCCAGACGTGGGAGGAAGGTTGGCAGCGGGAGGCCTGGCCGGTGCTCTCCCGGCTGCTGGGGGCCGAGTAGGATTCGACCCGGTCGCCCCACCTTGGTAGAGCTGGCATGGGAAATGGTTCCGAAAGGCAGCGCTTGAAGATCGCCATCCTTCATCCCGACCTCGGCATCGGCGGCGCCGAGCGGCTGATCGTCGATGCCGCCGTGCAGCTCCAGGCTGCCGGACACCGGGTCACGATCTTCACCAATCACCACGACCCGGCGCACTGCTTCGCGCCCACCGCCGACGGCACCCTGGAGGTGCGAGTCTTCGGCGCGTCTCTCCCGAGCCACGTCGCGCAGCATCTGCGCGCGCCCTGTGCCGTGACGAGGATGCTCTACCTCTGCGGGGCGGCGGCCCGCCACGGCCCGTTCGACGTCTTCCTCTGCGACCTGGTGGCGCACGTGATCCCGGCGCTCAAGTGGCTCGCCCGGACCCCGGTCGTCTTCTACTGTCACTTTCCCGATCAGTTGCTGGTCACGCGCGATCGGTGGCCGTATCGCCTCTATCGCCTGCCCATCGATCGTCTCGAGCAATGGGCCACGGGGCACGCCGATCGCGTCCTGGTCAACAGCCGCTTCACCGCGGCGATGTTTGGGAAGGCGTTTCCCCGTTTGCACTGGCTCACTCCCGACGTTCTCTATCCCGCCACCGGCGACGTCGACGGCTGCGTCGAAACGACCCCGGGGGACGAGCCCATGTTGCTGGCGATCGGGCGCTATGATCGTTCCAAGAAGATGGTTCTCGCCGTCGAAGCCCTGGCGCACTTGCGCCAATGCCTGCCCGCGCCCGCGGCGGACAAGGTGCGCCTGGTGATCGCCGGTCACTACGACGCCGGCTCTCGCGAGAACGTGCTGGCGATGCGGGAGCTGGAGTCGGCCGTGCGCGCCTTCGGGCTGCAGGAGCAGGTGACGCTGCGGCGCTCGCTGTCGGATGCGGAGCGCATCGATCTCCTGGAGCGCTGCTCGTGCCTCGTCCACACCATGCCCAACGAGCACTTCGGCCTGGTTCCCGTCGAGGCGATGGCCGCGGGCAGACCGGTGGTCGCGGTGCGCCGGGGCGGGGTGATGGAGACGGTGCGCCACGGCGAGACGGGCCTGCTGTGCGAGCCCAACCCGGAGGCTTTTGCCGCGGCCCTGGCGCGCTTGCTGCGCGATCGCGACGAGGCCGCGCGCATGGGGCGGGCGGCGCGGCTGCGTGCTCGGACGCTCTTTTCCCGCGCCGCCTTCGGCGAGCGTCTCGACGCCATCGTTCGCGAGGTGGCGGCCAAGAAGGCCGGCGCCGAGAGGGGAGCGGCGTGCTCGGCAGCCTGAAGAAATGCCTCCGCTTTCTCAGCCCCAGCGACCGCTGGCGCTGGGCGAGCTTGATCCCGCTGATCGTCGTGGCCGCCGCGATGGAGGCCGTCGGCGCCGCGGGCGTGTTCCTGCTCATCAAGCTCACCGCCGATCCGTCGCAGGTGTCCTCGGTGCCGGTCATCTCCGGTCTCTACGCGCGGCTGCCGTGGCACGGCGACAAGGCGATCATTCTCGAAGCCACGTTTCTGATCGCGTCGTACTACCTGCTGAAGAACGCCTCGCTGGCCCTGATCTCGGCGCGGCAGAACAGGGTCGTCGGCGAATCGGTGGCGCGGCTGGGGCGCGAGATGCTGAAGGGCTACCTCGCGGTGCCTTTCGCCTTCCACCTGCGGCGCAACTCCGCCGATCTGATCCGCAACGCAACCGACTCGGTCGACCGCGTGTTCCGGTTCGTCCTGGCATCGATCGTGGCCGGGTGCGCCGAGGCTCTGATCGTCCTCGGCATCATCGTCGTGCTGCTGACGACGGCGCCTGGGCTGGCGCTCACCGCGGTGGTCATCCTGTTCGCGCTGCTGGCCGGTGTCATCCGCGGCACGCGACGGGTTCTGCTGCAATGGGGGCGCGAGGATCAGCGGTTGCGGGGAGCGGCGCTGCAGACCCTGCAGCAGGCGCTGGCGGGCGTGAAGGAGGTGAAGCTCCGCGGCTGCGAGCCCTTCTACTTCGAGCGTTTCTGGGCGCAGGAGGACGATCTGGCGCGGGCGCGCGCGCGCTACGACACGTTGTCGATGGCCTCGCGGCTGCTGATCGAGGCGGTCTTCGTGTGTGGCCTGCTGCTGGTGATCACCCTGGTGACCCTGCGGGGGCGGGGCCCGGACCTCGTCCCGTTGCTCGGCCTCTACGCCTACGCGGGTTTTCGCATCATTCCCTCGCTCAATCGGATTCTCATGTACGTCAGCAGCATTCGCTACGGCGCCGGCGCCGTCGAGCCGCTCTACGAGGACTGGCAGATGTTCCTTCGCCTGCCGCCGCCACCGGAGGCCGTCTCCGCGCGTGCCGTGACCTTCGCCGACCGGCTGGTTCTCGACGGCGTGTCGTATCAGTACGAGGGGGCGTCGGCTGCCGCGCTGGAGAACGTCTCGCTGGCGATTCGACCCGGCGAATCGATCGGGATCGTCGGCCCGACGGGAGCCGGGAAGAGCACCCTGATCGACGTCGTGCTCGGGTTGCTGGTCCCCTCGCGGGGGCGGGTCACGGCCGACGGCGTGAACATCTTCGAGGCGCTGGCGGCGTGGCAACGGAAGATCGGCTATGTCCCCCAAACGGTGCATCTGACCGATGATACCCTGCGCCGCAACATTGCCTTCGGCATCGAGGACGACGGGATCGACGACGACAAGATCCGGCGGGCGCTGCGCATGGCGCAGCTGGAGGATGTCGTCGGCTCTCTTGCCCTCGGGCTGGAGACCACGATCGGTGAGCGCGGCGTGCGCCTGTCCGGCGGCGAGCGCCAGCGGGTTGCGATCGCCCGCGCCCTCTACCTGCAGCCCGAGGTGCTGGTGTTCGACGAGGCGACGTCGGCATTGGATGCGCAAACCGAGCGCGAGCTGACGCAGGCGATCGAAGCGCTGCAGGGGCAGAAGACGCTGATCATCGTGGCGCACCGCCTGAGCACGGTGCGGCGCTGCGACCGGCTGGTCTTTCTGCGACAGGGTCGCGTGGCCGACGTCGGCTCGTTCGACGAGCTGCTCGGGCGCAACGCCGCCTTCCGCGCGATGGCGGCGCCGAGCGGCGACGAGGGAATCGCGGCGATGCCGCCGCCGCTCGGTGCCGGCCGCAAAGCGACCGGGTAGAGCGCTTCGCCGTTCAGCCAGCGCCGGCCGCCGCCTGCTTCGGCGGCTGGTGCACGATCACCTGCTTCGGCGTCTCGAGCGGCGGGTGCGGGTCGGCGAGCAGGCGCTTGGCCTCCTCGCGATCCTTCGCGCCCAGGGCGTGGGTGGTCGTGCAGTACTCGATCAGGATGCCGTTGGGGTCGACGGTGTAGATCGAGGTGCAGAAGCCGTGGTCGATCTCGGTGACGGCCAGGCCGTGACCGAGCCAGCGCTGCTTGTGCGCCTCGATGTCGTCGAGGTCCGTGGCGCGGAAGGCGAGGTGGTTGATCCAGATGGGGAGGCCGATGCCGGTGGAGATCGCCGGCGACCACGGCGCGGTGATGCTGTCGTCGTGCAGATCCCAGAAGGCGATGTAGGTGTCCGGGCTGATCTCGTAGAATACGTGCTTGGCCCAGCCGCCACCTTCGGTGGGTCCGACGACGACCTTGACCAGATCGAACCCCATGACCTCGGTGTAGAAGCGATGCGTGGCGTCGATGTCGCGCGTGGCGAACGCGGTATGATGAAAGCCCATGACTCCTCCTGAACGGTGCCCCCAGCTTGGCAAAGTTCGGCCGCGGACACAACGCTCGTGCCGGCTCGCTCCGTCGCGGGCCCCGGGGTGCCGCCCTTGTTGCGCCGGGCGCCTTGTCGTACACGCTGAGCGCAGATGAGCAAGCTCGTCTCCAATCTCGGCGATGCTCTCCGTCGCTGGGCCGAATCGTACGGGGAGCAGCCGGCCGTCGTCGGCGAGCGCGATTCGCTCGGCTTCGTCGCCCTCGATGCGGCGGCCGATCGCTGGGCCGCCGCGTGGACCACCGCGGGCTACGGTCCCGGCTCGCGCCTCGGGCTGCTGGCCGGCAACGGGCCCGAGTGGCTGGCGGCGGCGTTCGGCGTCTGGCGCGCCGGGGCGACGCTGGTGCCGCTGTCCACCTTCGTCACCGCGCGCGAGCTCGGCGAGATCCTCGAGCACGCCGATATCGACGCGCTGGTCGTGCAGCCGCAGCTACGCTCGCACGATTACCTCGAGATGCTGGGCGGCCTGCCGTCGCTGCCGCGCTTGCGCGAGGTCGTGGTGCTGGGACAGGCGGCCCAGCCACCTCGCCGCAGCGCCGCCGCATTCCTCGGTGCCGCGCGTCCCTCGGCCGAGGTCTTGCCGGTGGCGCCCGAGTCGATCGCCTGCATGTTGTATACGTCGGGCACGACCGGACGCGCGAAAGGCGTGATGCTCAGCCACCGCGCGATTCTGGCGACCATGGCCCCGACGGCCGCGCGCACCGGACTGGACCGGGGCGACTCCCTGCTGTCCACGTTGCCCCTGTTCTGGGTGGCCGGGCTGGTGATCCGAGCGCTGCCGACGCTGGCCACCGGCTGCGCGCTGATTCTTCTCGAGACGTTCACCGCCGACGGCCTGGTGGCGGCGCTGCGGCGGCATCGGCCGACGGCGCTGCACCTGCGTCCGCCGCAGGTGGGGCAGCTGCTGGCGCACCCCGACTTCTCCCCGGCGTTGCTCGATCGCGTGCGCAAGGGTGGTGGTCGCGTCGAGTGGTTCGGCGGCGCGCTCCACCCGGGCGCGCGCTTCATCACCGGTTACGGCATGACCGAGATGGCCGGCTACGTTACCGCGCTCGACTGGCGCGACTCGGCCGAGGCCCGTCGCGCTCAGGTCGGCGCGGCACTGCCCGGAGTCGAGATCCGCATCGTGGCCGGCGAGGGCCGTCCCTGCCCGGTGGGCGAGGTGGGGGAGGTCCGCGCGCGCGGCCCCGGAATGTTCAGCGGCTACTACAAGCGGCCGCCGGGCACCGGGATCGACGCCGACGGCTGCTTCCGGACCGGCGACCTGGGCCGCATCGACGAAGCGGGGACGTTCCACTTCGTCGGTCGCGGCAAGGACCTCCTGCGGGTCAAGGGCATCAACGTGTCGCCGTTGGAGGTGGAGACGATTCTCGCCGCCCATCCGGCGGTCGATGGCGTCTATGTCGTCGGCCTGCCTCCCGACGGGCTCGAGCAGACATTGGTGGCGCTCGTCGTGGCCAAGGCCGGCGCCGCCGGCGCCCTGGAAGGAGAGCTGCGCGCCCTGGCGCACGAGCAGCTCTCCCACTACAAGCGCCCCGAGCGCTACGTCTTCCTCGAGCGCGACGAGGTTCCCCTCGGCGGTACCTCCAAGCCGCAGCGCGCCGCGCTGGCGGCGCTGGCGGCGCGTGCCGGCTAGCGGGGCGCGGCACGCGCCTCCGAACCCGTTGGACCGCAGGCCTCCGATCGCTTATGAACCGCTGAAGCACGCTGGGTGACGAAGGAGAGGGATTGAAGACGTATCTGATCACCGGCGGCGCGGGCTTCATCGGCAGCCACCTCGCCGAGGCGCTGCTCGCCGCCGGAAATCGCGTGCTGGTGATCGACGACCTGTCGACCGGGAGCCTCGACAACGTCGCTTCGGTGCGGCAGCACCCGCGTTTCGAGATCGCCGTCGACACCATCTTCAACCGCGAGCTGGTCGCCGATCTCGTGGCCCGGGCCGACGCCGTTTTTCACCTCGCCGCCGCCGTCGGCGTGCGCCTGATCGTCGAGAGCCCGGTGCGCACCATCGAGACCAACGTCGCCGGCACCGAGCTGATCCTCGCCGCCGCCGCCAGGTCGCGCACCCGGGTGCTGATTGCCTCCTCCTCCGAGGTCTACGGCAAGGCGAACAAGGTGCCCTTCTGCGAGGACGACGACCTGGTGCTCGGCAACACCCGCACCGGGCGCTGGTCGTACGCCTGCAGCAAGGCCCTCGACGAGTTTCTCGCCCTCGCCTACTGCCGCGAGAAGCAGCTGCCGGCCATCGTCGTGCGGCTGTTCAACACCACCGGCCCGCGGCAGACGGGACGCTACGGCATGGTGCTGCCGACCTTCGCCCGCCAGGCCCTGTCGGGGAGCCCGCTCACCGTCTTCGGCGACGGTAAGCAGAGCCGCTGCTTCTGCGACGTGCGCGACGTCGTCGCCGCCCTGACGGCGGTGATGGAGCACCCCGACGCGCCCGGTCGCGTGTTCAACATCGGCAGCCGGGAAGAGGTCTCCATCGAGGAGCTGGCGGTGCGCGTGAAGGCGCTGGCCGGCAGCCGGTCCGCGATCGTTCACGTTCCGTACGAGCAGGCGTGGGACGAGCAGTTCGAGGACATGCGCCGGCGGGTCCCGGATCTTCGCCGCATCCGCGAGCTGATCGGGTTCGAGCCGAGAACCACGCTCGAAGAGCTGATCCGGCGCGTCCTCGAGCACGAGCGCGTTGCCGGGGGATGAGCGTGGCGACCAAGATCCTGTTCGTCGCCCTCGACGCCGCCGATCGCGATCACATCCTGCGGTGGGCGGAAGAGGGTCGGCTGCCGACCTTGCGCCGCCTGCTCGACGGCGGCGCGTCGGCGACCACGTTGGCGCCCCTCGGCATGCACGCCGCTTCGGTGTGGCACTCCTTTGTCACCGCGGTCACACCGGGAAAGCACGGGCGTCACGGCGATCGTCAGGTTCGCCCCGGCACCTACGAGATGTACCGCTTCCAGCCTACGGACACGAAGCGGGAGTCGTTCTGGCACACGCTGAGCCGTGCCGGCCGCCGCGTGGCGGTGATCGACGCGCCGTATGTTCCCCTGTTGCGCGGCATCAACGGCATGCACGTGCTGGACTGGACGACGCACGCAAAGGACACGGGCTTTTGCACCGAGCCGCCCGCGCTCGCAGGCGAGATACGGGCGCGCTTCGGGGACGATCCGATCGGCTTGTGCGATCACCGGCACCTGCAGACGGGCGCCGAGATCGCCGCGTTTCGCGACGGGCTGACGGCCAAGGTGAGGCTCAAGCTCGATCTGTCGCGGCACTTCCTCGCGCGCGGCGAGTGGGACCTGTTTCTCACCGCCTTCGGCGAGAGCCACTGTGCCGGTCACCAGTGCTGGCACCTCAACGATCCACGCCATCCGCGGTTCGATGCCGCCGTGGCGCGCGTTGCCGGCAACCCGATGCTCGACGTGTACCGCGCCCTCGACGATGCCATCGGCGCGCTTGTCCGCGACGCCGGACCGGAGGCGACCGTGTGCGTGCTCGCCACGCACGGCATGGGCCCCTTCTACAACGGCGCGCACCTGCTCGGGGAGATCCTCGTCCGCCTCGGCCACGCGCCGCCGCCCCGGGCGCCGTCGCGCACCTGGGCGCTGCTGCGCCGGGGCTGGCGGCTGCTGCCGCTGCGCTTGCGGACGCGGCTGACGCCGCTGCACAAGGCCGCGGTGGATCGGGTGTGGCCGAAGCTCGATCGGAGAGCCGATTGCTTCGACATGCCCAACGGCGAAGTCTACGGGGCGATTCGTATCAACCTGGCGGGACGCGAGCCGGCCGGGCGTATCCGTCCCGGCGCCGACTACGAGGCGTTCTGCGAGCAGCTCAGTGCCGACCTCCGTGCCCTGATCAACGACGACACCGGCCAGCCGGCCGTCCGCCGGGTGCTGCGCACCGCCGAGCTCTATCCGGGCCCCTGTCTCGACGACCTGCCCGACCTGCTCGTGGAATGGAGCTCGGACGCGCCCCTGACCACGGTGTCGTCGGCGAAGGTCGGCACCATCCAGCGTCCCTTCGACGGGACGCGCACCGGCCATCACAAGCGCGAGGGGCTGTTCCTCGTCTGCGGCCCGGGCATCCGACCCGGCCGCGCGCCGGCGCCCGTCTCCATCATGGACGTCGGGCCGACGGTGGCGGCGCTGCTCGGCTGCACCCTGCCCGACGTCGACGGAAAGCCCGTCATCGCCTGTCTGCCGGAGGACGGTGTGGCTCGAGCAGACGGGCCAGGAGCCGTTCGGTCGCACGCGTGATCTTCGTTGCGTCGAACCGCTGGCGGACCTCGCGGCGCGCGGCCTCGGCCAGTTGCCGGCGGAGCTGGGGTTCGCTCGCCAGGCGGCGCAGCGCCGCGGCCAGCGCGACGACGTCCCCGGGTGGAACCAGCAGACCGGTTTGCCCGTCCGTGATCACCTCGGCGGCGGCGCCGCCGGCATAGGCGGCGGTTGGGACACCCGCCGCCGCGGCCTCGATAAGGACGCGGCCGAAGGCCTCGTTGCTGCTCGCGTGCGCGACGATGTCGAGGGCGGCGAGGGTGGAGGGCATGTCTTCCTGGTGGCCGGCGAAGACGACGCGGCCGGCGAGGTTGCGCGAGCGCACCGCATTTTTGATCTCGCGCTCGTAGGTGGCCGCGTCGTGGAAGATGTCGCCGCCGATGAGGGCGAAGTAGACGCCGTCGAGATCGCGCAGCAGCTCGGCCGCGGCGATGACGTCGCGCTGACCCTTCCACGGCTGCAGGCGGGCGACGTGCCCGATGAGGATGGCGTCGGGCGGCACTCCCCACGCGCGGCGAAGGCGCGCCGCCTCTTCGCCGCGATCCGCGGCGAAGTCGTCGGCGCGCACGCCATTGTAGACCACCTCTACCTTTTCGGCGCACGGCAGCGGCGCCGCGGCCGCCTGCGAGACGGCGATCGCCAGTCGGCAGCGGCGACAGATCCAGCGCACATAGGCGCTCGCCGGCAGGATGTCGTGCACATGCCAGACAAGAGGGCGCCCAGTCAGCAGCGCCGCCGCGCCGGCGTACGCGCTGGCGCGCAGGCTGTTGGCGTGGACCAGGGCGCAGCCTTCGCGGTGGATGAGGCGGGTCAGCGTGGCGGCGCCGCGGGCAAGCAGCCACGGTGCCGCGGGGCGGTGGCGCAGACGCGGCAGCGGCACCTCGTGCACCGCCACGCCGAGAGAGCGCGCCGCCTCGGCGAGCGTGCCCGGCTGCGTCGCCAGGTGAGGCGCGAATCGGCTGCGGTCGATCTGCTCGAGCAACAGGAGCAGGGCGTTCTGCGCTCCACCGCGGGCCTGGGCGTGGTCCACGAAGAGCAGCGGCGTCGGGGAGGTGCGGTGGGTTGCGGTGGCCATCTCGTCCACGCACCGTTACCACGCGCCGCTCGGCAAGACACGTTCGGGCCGCGCGGATCTGTGCTAAGGGGAGCGCGCCGATGACGCCCTCGCTCAGTGTGGTGCACGTCTACAAGAGCTTCCCTCCGGTGCGCGGCGGCATCGAAGGCCACGTCGATCTGCTCACGCGGCTGCTGGCGCGACAGGGCCTGCGGCCCGAGGTTCTGTGCGCGTCCGCTCCCGGCGCGCCGGCGGACGAGGTGCGGGACGGCGTAAGGATTCACCGCTGTACGCCGTTGCTGACGCTCGCCTCGACACCGTTGCCGCCGGCGTTGCCGTGGCGGTTGCGCCGCAGCCCGGCGGAGATCGTGCACCTGCACTATCCGTGGCCGCCGGCCGAGCTCGCCTATCTGCTCGGCGGTCGCGGCCGCCCCCTGGTGGTAACGCTGCACTGCGAGGTGATTCGCTATCCCGGTCTGGCAAGGGCCCTGCGGCCGCTCACCCGACGCGTGCTGCGCGCGGCACGACGCATCGTCGTATCGAGCCCGGCGCTGGCCGGAACCCCGTTGCTCGCGAAGCATGCCGGGCGCGTCCGGGTGATTCCGTTCGGCGTCGACGTCGAGCGCTTCCGGCCCGCTCCCACGGCGGCCGATCCGATCCCGCATGTTCCCCGTCCGCGCATCCTGTTCGTCGGCCGGCTGCGCCACTACAAGGGGCTGCCCGTGCTCGCGGCGGCGCTCGGGCGCCTGCCGCGAGCCCACCTGGTCGTCGTCGGCGACGGCCCGGAGCGTGCCGCGCTGGAACGAGCCCTGGAGGTGCACGGCTGTCGCGAGCGAGCGCACCTGCTCGGCGAGGTCGCCGACGACCTGTTGCTGCGGCTGTTGCAGAGCGTCGACGCAGCGGCTCTGCCTTCGATCTCGCGTGCCGAAGCCTTCGGCCTGTCGATCGCCGAGGCGCAGGCGTGCGGCGTGCCGGCGGTGACGACCGACGTCGGCACC
Source organism: uncultured Binatia bacterium (SeqCode) (assembly GCA_964648215.1). GTDB lineage: Bacteria > Desulfobacterota > Binatia > HRBIN30 > JACQVA1 > CAZYMF01. The sequence goes on from CAZYMF010000004.1 coordinate 31,665, forward strand.
GGGACGACGGAGACCGTGCGCGACGGCGTGTCGGGCCGCGTCGTGCCGCCGGGAGACGTCGATGCCCTGGCGCAGGCACTGGCCTGGTGCCTCGACCCGGAGCACGCGAGCGCTCGGCGAGCGGCGGCGCGGGCGCACGCCGAGGATCGTCTCGGCTCCGGCCGGATGACGGCGGCGATCGCGGAGCTCTACGACGAGGTGATGCGGTAGCCAGGAGCACGCCGAGCATCCGCTGGCGTTCGAGGCAGCGGGACCAAGCGATAGATCGGCCCGCGGCGCTCGAGACGGAAATGCCGGCGAATGCCGTCGACGTCGTAGCAGCTCCATTTCCCCTGACGCGACGAATCGCCTAGAACCCGCGCACCGATGAGGATCTGCTTCGACGCCCGCTGCGTGCAGCAACATTTCCCCGGGATCGGCCGCTACGCGATCGGCCTGGTGCGAGCGATGCAGCCGCTGCTCGGCGAGGATGACGAGCTGGTCTTGCTGCGCGATCCGCGAGCGGCATCGCATTGGGATCTTGCGGCATGGCGCGGCGATCGGGTGACGATCTGGGACGTGCCGCTGTCGCCGTTCTCGCTGCGCCAGCAGTGGCAGCTGCCGCACCTGCTGCGCCGGCGCCACGTCGAGCTCTACCACAGCCCGTACTACCTGATGCCGTATCGGCCGGGAGTCGCCGGCGTCGTGAGCATTCACGATCTCATCCCCTTGCACTACCCGCGGCTGTTCTCCCCGGCGCAGCGGCTGATCTTCGCCCTGACGGTTCGCCTGGCCGTGCGCGCGGCGACCACGGTGATCGCGCCGTCGGCGACGACGGCCGGCGACTTGCGGCAGAGGCTGGGGGTGCCGGCCGAGCGTCTGGTGACCATCCCCCTCGGTGTCGACGAGACCTTCCGTCCGCAGAGCGCGCAGGAGGTTGCGGCCGCGCGCGAGCCGCTCGGCCTGCCGCAGGGCTACGCTCTCTACGTCGGCTCGAACAAGCCGCACAAGAATCTGGTGCGGCTGGTCGAGGCGTGGGCGAAGCTGCGGGATCGCGTGCCGGTGCTGGTCGTCGCCGGTCCCTGGGATGCGCGCTTCCCCGAGGCCCGGGAGAGCGCGGCAGCGTTGAAGCTGGAGGAGAGCGTGCGCTTCCTCGGCGCCGTGGCCGAAAGCCGGCTCCCCGCGTTGTACGGCGGCGCCTCGCTGTTCGTCTTCCCGTCGTGCTACGAGGGCTTCGGCCTGCCGGTCCTCGAGGCCATGGCCTGCGGTGTCCCGGTTGCCTGCTCCAATGGCGGCAGCCTGCCGGAGGTCGTCGGCCCGGCGGCGGAGCTCTTCGATCCGTCGGCAGTCGACGCCATTGCCGCTGCGGTCGAACGTCTCCTGGACGATCCTGACCGCCGGCGGGAGCTGTCCCGGCGCGGTCTGGAGCGGGCGGCCCGGTTTCGTTGGCAGGGGACCGCGGCGGCCGTGGTGCAGGTGTATCGCCGCGTGTTGCGCCGCGGCGACGAGGTCTCAGGATAGGCCCTTGGTGCCGGCGGCCGCCGCGAGCGCTCCGAGCGCGCAGAAGAGCAGTGCCAGCAGCAGCGGCGCCTCTTGGGAGCCGACCGTGGGCAGCAGCAGCGCGGCCAGGCCGCAGGCTGCCGCCGCCGACCACAGGGTGACCACGGCGGTGGCCGGATGCATGCCGCGCCGGACCAGCCGGTGACTGATGTGCCGGCGGTCGCCGACCCAGGGGGGGTGGCCCAGGCGCAGTCGCAGGACGGTGACCAGAACGAGATCGAGAACGGGCACGGCGAGCACGAACAGGGGAGTGAACACGGCCAGGACCGGAATGTGCGCGCCGCGCGTGTAGACGCCCATCACCGACAGGGCGGCGAGCAGGAAGCCGATCAACATCGAGCCGGTATCGCCGAGAAAGATCCGCGCCCGCGGCCAGTTGTAGGGCAGGAAGCCGAGGCAGGCGCCGCCGAGCGCCGCCGCCACCACGGCCACGGTCAGCTCTCCCGAGCGCAGGTTGATGACCGCCAGCGATACTGCGGCGACGGCCCCGAGACCGGCGCAGAGGCCGTTCATGTTGTCGAGGAAGTTCAGCGCGTTGGTGATTCCCACCACCCAGAGAATGGTGAGCAGTATGATCGGCAGGGGCGGCCAGGGCAGGAACAGGCTGAGGTGGACGCCGAGCAGGGCCAGGCAGAGTCCCGCCAGACTGGTGGCGACGACTTGGAACCCGAACTTGTGCCGCGGCACCAGCCCGCGGATGTCGTCGAGCAGGCCGGCGCCGACGATGACCAGCGCCCCGAGGGCCAGCGCGGCCAAGCCCGCCATGCCCGCTCGGCTGCCGCCCGGCAGAAACGGCACCACCCCGGCGACGATGCCGGCAAGGACGCCCAGGCCGCCGAGCAGAGGAGTCGCCGCGGCGTGCGCCTTGTACCCGGCAGGCTGGTCGAGGACGCCGAGGCGGCGTGCCACCCAGGCCATCAACCCGGTGGCGAGCAAAGAGGCGACAGCGGCGGCCAGCCCCGCCCCGAGCAGATCGACGTGATGGAGCTCCATCGTGGCCGTCTCTTATAGGCCGATGGAGTCGGCGAAGGTAGAGGCGGCCGCGGTCGGTCGAACGACTCCCGCGTCCCTGGCGATGAGCGCCGCACCCTCCGTCCCGCGGGGTTGACGCCCGCCGCGACAACTGACAGGACGACCCTCGGGTCATGCAGTCCAAGCTGAGCGGCGTGGCGGCGAGCTGGGTGGAGAGCGCCTGGCTGGCCGCCGTGGTGGCGGTCCCGGTCTTCTTCAACTTTCACTCCGAGCGCATCTTCGAGCCCGACAAAGTGCTGCTGCTGCGGTCGATCGCGACCGCGCTCGCCGCTGGCCTCGCCGTGTGGGCGATCGAGAGCGGACCGCGGACCCTGCGGCTCGAATCGCGGCTCCTCTGGCGCACACCCCTGGGGACGGCGGCGCTCGTGCTCACCGCCGCCTACCTGGCGGCCACGGCCTTCAGCATCGTTCCCGCGGTGTCGTGGTGGGGCGGCTACGACCGCTGTCAGGGAGCCTACACCTGGCTCGCCTACATGGCGGTGTTCGCCGGCATCGCTCTGCTGGTCCGTCGGCGCGAGCAGGTCGAGCGAGTCGTCACGGCCGCTTTGCTGGCCAGCTTCCCGGTGGCGGCCTACGCCGCGATCCAGCACTTCGACCATGACCCGATTGCCTGGGGGTTCGGTGTCAGCGATCGGGTGACCAGCACGGCCGGCAACGCCATCTTCCTCAGCGCCTATCTGATCATGGTGCTGCCGCTCACCCTGGCGCGCTTGCTCGCCCGGATCGAGCGAGCCGCCGCCCGCGGCTCGCGGTCGGGAGCTGCCCCGGGGCGATTCGCCGCTGTACTGCTGGCCGTTGCCTACCTGCTGCTGGCGGTGCTGCAGATATTGGCGATCGTGTACTCGGAGAGCCGCGGGCCTTTTGCCGGGCTGCTGGTGGGAGTGGTGTTCTTCGGCTTCGTCTTCGCTCTGTACCGCCGCTGGCGCTGGCTGGTCCGGGCGGTCGCGCTGGCGGCGGCTGCGGGACTGCTGGCGCTCTTGCTCTTGAACGCTCGCGGCCCGGGCGCCGACGACCGAGCTCCGGCCAGCGGTATCGGCCGCCTCAGCCAGGTCTTCGCCCTGGAGCAGGGCTCGGGCAAGGTTCGGGTTTTGATCTGGCAGGGGGTGTCCAATCTACTGCGCGCGGATCCGCTGCGTGACCTGATCGGCTACGGCCCGGAGACCCTCTTCTTCGCCTACAATCGCTTCTACCCCCCCGACCTCGCCCACTTCGAGAGCCGCACGGTGTCCGCCGACCGCGCGCACAACGAGCTCTTCGATGCCGTCGTGACCACCGGCGTGTTCGGGCTGCTGGCGGAGCTCGCCGTTTTCCTCTCCCTGGTGGTGCTGGTGCTGTGGCAGCTCGGCCTGCTGGAGACGGCTCGGCGGCGGCGGGCCTGCGCCGCCGTCGCGGCCGCCGGCGCGCTGTCGGGAGCTGCCGTCGCCGGTGGCCTGGGAGGCTTGCGCTTCTGCGCAATCGGCTTGGCGGCGGGTCTGGTCGCTGGTGTGCTCGTCTATCTCGTCAGCCTGGGGCTCGGCCGGATGCCGGAGCGGAGCGAGGGCGGGCATCCCCAGGGTCTGCTGCTCATCGCGCTCCTTGCCGCGGCCGTGGCGCACTTCGTCGAGCTGCAGGTGGGCATCGCGGTGGCCGCGACGCGACTCTACTTCTGGGTCTATGCCGGCCTGGCAGTCGTCCTCGCGCGCACGGCGAGCGAAAGTTGCGCCCGAGAGCCTGGGCCGCCGCTCCCGCAACGGCCGTCCAGTGGCGGCGTGCTCGTTCTCGGCTCGCTCGTCGGTCTCCTGCTGGTGGTGCTGACCTTCGACTTCTACAAGCCGACCGCCGTGTTGAGCACGCAGGGGTACGTCCTGGTGTGGCTGTTCGCGGGCGCGTGGCTCTTCGCCGCGATCGTGGTGATCGCCGAGTCCGCGGCCGACGGCGAAGAGTTGGGGGCCCGGGCTCTCGGCTACGCCGGCATCAGTCTCGGCGCGTGGCTGCTGTTCCTGGCCGTGTATCGCGCTTGGATGACGTGGAGGCCGGCGGACGCCGGCCCCGAAGAGATTCAACAGCTCGCCGTGCATCTCACCCACGGGACCTCGGTGCTCTACGGCTTCGTCGTCTTCGTCGTGGCGCTCACCGCCGCGGCGCTTGCCGGCCGGCGCGGCTTGCCGGCCGCAACCCTGGTGCGGCCGCCCGGCTGGCAGGTGATCCTCTATCCGGCCCTGTTTCTCGCGGCGGCGTTCGTCGCCGTGCGCACCAATCTCGACGCCGCCCGCGCCGACGTCTTCAGCCGGCAGGCCGGCTACTACGAATCACAGAACCACTGGTCGACGGCGCTGCCCTTGCGCCAGGAGACGACGCGTCTGGTGCCGTACCTCGACTACTACATGCTCGACGTTGCCCGCACCTTCATGGAGCTGGGCCGGCGCGCGGGAGAGCCGCGGCGGCGTGATGACGACATGGAGCAGTCGGAAGCCTGGATGCAGCGCGCCTGGCGGGCGGTGCCGTTGAACATGGACAACCCGCGCGCTCTGGGCCGCCTGCACCGCACCTGGGCGCAGCTGGTCGCCGATCCCGCCGCGCGCGCGCGTCATTTCGATCAGGCGGAGAGCTACTATCGGCGAGCTCTCGAGATCAGCCCGAACAATGCATCTCTGTGGGACGAGCTCGCGTTGCTCTTTGTCCAGCGACACGATCACGAGAAGGCGCTGGCGACGCTGAAGCAATCCCTGGTGATCGACAACCTCTACCCCAGGACCTACTTCATCCGGGGCAACATCTATGCCGGTCTCGGTCGCTTCGACGAGGCGCTGGCCGACTACGATCGCGGGCTGGCCGTCCATCCCGGCCTGGTTCCGCTGCTGAGCGCGAAGGCGTTCGTGCTCAACCGCGTCGGCCGTCTCGACGCGGCGATCGACCTGAATCGGCGGATCTTGAAGAGCAACCCCAAGGACCTGATCGCGCACCGCAACCTCGCCGTGTTCTACCGCCAGAAGGGCGATCCCGAGCGGGCTCTGAGCGAGGCGCGGGCCGCCCTGGCGGTCGCTCCCCCGTGGGCCAAGCCGCCGCTGCGGACGTTCATCGAGGAGCTGGGACAGGAGAAGGGACCGTTGACCAAGCTGCCGCCGCCGCTGCTGCGCTAGCGATCCTGGCCGAGGGGCTCGAAATGCGGAACTTCCCCTTTCGGGTTGCAACGAGTCGCCGGGGAGAGCGGCGCACGGGAGCGCCGGGCGAAGTCTCTCGCCGGGGCCATCCAGTCGGCGCAGGAACTCCAGGACCAGTCGCTGCACATATTGCGGGCCCGGCTCGTCGCCCGACAAAAGCGCTCGTCATCGCCCCGAGCCTCGCTCGGGTGTCTACGCGTGCAGCGCCGGACGCCGGCGGTTCCACGGCCGCGCCTGCTCGAGCTGCGCGGCCACGCGCAGCAGCACGTCCTCCCGGCCGTAGGCGGCCACCAGCTGCATGCCGATCGGTAGCCCCGCCTCGTTCCAGTGCAGCGGCAGCGACAGCGCCGGCTGCCCGGTGATGTTGAAGGGCGGGGTGAACGGGATCAGACCCATGCCGCGCGCCAGGCCGGCCAGCAAGTTGTCGCGCGGTGGCACCAGCTCCCCCAGCTTCGGCGGCGGCTCGCCCAGGGTCGGCGTGAGCAGGAGATCGAAGCCGCTCTGCCACCAGCTCGCCATTCTTCGCGTGTAGCCGTGGAGCTCGTCGATGGTGCGGATGTACTGCGCCGCCGAGACGCCGCGGCCCATCTCGGCGAAGAGCCAGGTGGCGGGCTCGACGCCGTCGGCGCTCACCGGCCGGCCGAGCTCTGCCCCCCAGGCATCCAGGCCCGCCGCCGTCCAGCTGGTGACCAGGGTCATGAAGTGCTGCGACGTCGCCTCCGTCTCCGCCAGCGCCGCGGGATGAGCGAGCTCGACGCGGTGGCCGAGCGACTCGAGCAGCTTGCCGGTCTCGCGCACGCCGGCGGCGCAGTCGGGATGCAGCGTGACGGCGCCGCCGGGGATCTCGTCGACGAGGCCGATGCGCAGGCGGCCCGCAGCGGCGCCGATTTCGGCGGCGAACGGCCGTGCCGGCGGCGGCGCCGTGTAGGGGTCGCCCGGCATGGCGCCGGCCACGGCGTCGAGGATCGCGGCGCAGTCGCGCACCGAGCGGCTGACGACGTGCGAGATCACCAGCCCGTGCCAGTACTCGCCGTGCTCCGGACCCATGGAGATACGCCCGCGCGACGGCTTGAGGCCCACCAGGCCACATTCACTGGCCGGAATGCGAATCGAGCCGCCGCCGTCGCTGGCGTGCGCCGCCGGTACCATGCCCGACGCCACCGCCGCGGCCGACCCGCCGCTGGAGCCGCCCGTCGAGTGCTCCGGGTTCCAGGGATTGCGGCTGGCGCCGTAGCTCTCGGGCTCGGTGGTGACGTTGAGGCCGAACTCCGGCGTGTTCGTCTTGCCGACGACGACGAAGCCCGCGGCGCGGAACTTTGCCACCAGATGAGAGTCGTGCGGCGCGGTCCAGCCGGCGTCGCGCAGGAACTTGGTGCCGGCGTAGAAGGGATCGCCGGCGGAGAACACGTCGAGGTCCTTGAGCAGAAACGGCACGCCACGAAATGGGCCGGCGGGCAGGTCCTTGGCGGCGCGCGCGCGGGCCTGCTCGAAGAGGGGAATGATCACCGCGTTGAGTGTCGGGTTGATGCGTTCGATGCGGGCGATGGCCGCGTCGACGAGCTCGGTGGGGCTCAACTCGCCGTTGCGGACGAGCTCGGCCTGGGCGGTGGCATCGAGGGTTGCCAGATCGTTGGTCATGGCCGGGAAGCTACGACGCGATCGGGGTCGAAGTCCAGTCACCGGCGTCGGCAGCGGTCAGGGCGGGCACGTGGGTCTGCAGCGGCTCGGACTTGCCTTTCACCCGCATCGGCTCGGCGGGAGTGAAGGCGATGTCGCCGCCGATCCGGCGCCTGGTCTCCTCGGAGACCAGGATGGGAACGCCGTGCACCTTGGTGAGCTGTTCGATGCGCGCGGCGACGTTCACCGTGTCGCCGACCGCGGTGTAGTCGCGCCGCCGGGGCGCGCCGATGTCGCCCAGAGTCACCCGGCCGGTGTGGATGCCGATGCCCATGCGCAGCGCGCTCTGCCCGCGCTGCCGACGCTCGTCGTTGAGTCGTCCGAGCTCTCGCTGCATGGCGAGGGCGCAGCGAACGGCGCGCTCGGCGTGATCCGGCTGGGTCACCGGGGCGCCGAAGTACGCCATGAGGCCGTCGCCCATGTACTTGTCGAGCGTGCCGCCGAACGAGAACAGCTGCTCGACCATGCGAGTGTGGAAGGCGTTGAGCGTGGCGACGATCTCGCGGCCGTCGAGCTTCTCGGCGAGCGCGGTGAAATCGCGCAGGTCGGCGAACAGCAGCGTGACCTCGCGCGTCTCGCCGTCGCCCAGCTCGGCGGAGTGCTGCTCGAGGTGCTCGGCGACCTGCGGCGAGAAGTAGCGGCCGAGGCGCTCGCGCCGTAGCTGCTCTCGCGCCACCACCTCGACGAGGGTCACGATGCGGCCGCGCGCGTAGACGCACAGCAGCGTGGTCATCCCGAGAGTCAGGACGGTCTCGAGAATGACGAAGACCAGATCGGGGCGCTCGGCATAGATGAGCCAGGCCTGCAGCCCGATCGCCACCGCCGCCGCCAGGTAGATCTGGACCACGTCGAGCGACAGCGAGGCGAGAAAGATCAGCAGCGCGAAGTACACGACGCCCTGCAGCGGAACCGCGCTGGCGTCGGCGTGGGCGCCGACCTCGTGCAGCCGCTGGGTGGAAACCCACAGCAGCAGGGAGACCATCGGCATGTCGACCAGAGGAATCGCCAGCGCGTCGAGCTGCGCCGCGCGCGAGGTGCGCTGGCGCACCCACAGAACGACGCCGGCGGCGACGACGTACAAAGCGAGGACGTTGTTCGGCGCGCCGATGAAGCCGGGGTGCAACGCGGAGTAGACGAGGGAGAGCAACAGCAGCCCGGAGGCGGCCAGGAAGCGAAGGACCGCGATCTGCCGGCTGTTCCACCGCCTCTCCTCGGCGAGCACCCGGGCGAACCCCTCAGTCCAATCGGGACGCGCGTTCTTCTCCACGGTGGATCTCTCGTGGTCGGCGCCCGTCGGGCTCACTCGATCAGCCCCGCGCGCCGGCTGGCGGCGAGGGTGTCGATGGTGTCGATGCGGCGGGCGGCGTCGTGGATCTCCGCGGCGAAGGCGCGCCGTCGGGCGGCGAGCTCGGCGCCGGCGCCGAGCAGATTGCGATTGCGGGCCAGGCGCAGCGCGTTCTCGAACAGCACCTTGGAGACCGACTCGGCGCTGCGGATGCGGCGCTGGAGCTGGTACTGCTTGCCCCACGCCAGGCACTTGGAGAGGAAGGCGGTCTCGTCCAACGCGGCGTCGGTGGGTTGCTGCTGCAGGGCATCGGCGACCACGGCGTAGGCTTCGACGAAGGGCCGCAGCACGCGATGGGCGCTGAAGGGGCGAAAGCGCCGCACCACCGCCTGGATCTCGGCGGCGCCGCCGGTCAGATGCTGCTCCCAGCCGGGGTCCTGCAAGGTGATCTCCGCGCGCAGCTCGTCGCGGAACTCTTCCTTGTCGGCGAAGAAGAACTCGAACTTGAGCAGGTCGCGCAGGCGCATGGCCTCGTCCCAGAACTCGAGCTCCGCGTCTGCGGCCGGCCTTGCCGCGACCGTCTCGGCGGCTTTGAGCAGCGCCAGCTCGGCGATGGCGCCGTTGACGAAGAAGTGAATGATGGTGTTGCGGTAATAGGCCGCGGTCAGGTGCTGGTCGGGGCCGATGGCGTAGACGGCCTCGGGGCCCTCGGCGAAGCAGGTGACGACGCCGTTCTCGATCAGCGCCTCGAGCGCGCGGCGCACGCCGTCGGGCGTGTCGAGATCGATCTCGCCGGTGGTGGGCAGGCGGCGCCGGCGGACGTAGTCGAGCAGGTTCTGCAGCATGACCACGGTCTCGCCGACGCTGACGGCGCGGTCGCCGGCGCCGAGCAACGCCAGCGTCACCAGCGAGGTGGCGGTCATCGGTGTGACCCGGTTGATGCGCACCATGACCTCGAAGGCGAGCTTCTGCAGCGGCAGGTTCTGCTCGTCGGGATGCGGCTCGGCCTCGGGGTCGGCGGGGCCGATGACCTTGGCCAGCGAGAGCGGCTCGCCGAGGCGGATGTGGATGTTGCCGTAGCGATGCCGCAGGCGGCGCAGCACGCCGAGGAACCAGCCGAAGCTCTCGCGTTGCTTGGCGCCGCCGCGCTGCTCGGCGACGTAGTCGCCGACGTCCTGGATCTGATCGTAGGCGATCGAAACCGGCAGGAGGAAGACGTCCTCGCTCTTGCCGCGCCGGTAGGAGTCGACCACGTAGGCGAGCATGCCGAAGCGCGGCGGCAGCAGCTTGCCCGAGCGCGAGCGGCCGCCCTCGATGTACCACTCGAGCGGGAACCGCTTCTCCACCAGGTAGTCGATGTACTGCCGCAGAACGAACTTGTAGACGGCGTTGTCCTTGAACGTGCGCCGGATGAAGAACACCCCGCTGCGCCGCAGCAGCGGACCCATGGGAAAGAAGTTCATGTTGATGCCGCCGGCGGTGTGGTTGGGCGGGTGGCCGTTCTCGTAGAGCGCGTACTGGAGGACGAGGTGGTCGAGGTTCGACTTGTGCGAGGGCAGGAACACCACCGGGTGGCGCTGCGCCAGGGCGTAGATCGATTCGAGCTGCGCGCGATCGTAGTGCAGCGCCTCGCCGTAGCCGCGCGTGTACATGAAGCGAATCAGGTTGGCCACCAGATCGATGACGTACGGGCTGTGCGTGGCGGCGATCTCGCGCAGGTAGCGCGAGGCCTCGCGTGCCACGCGCGCCTCGCTCTTGCCGAGCTCGCGCCCCAGCCGGGCGACGCCGCCGCGAAAGCCCGGCCGGGCGAGGATGTCCTCGTATACCAGGCGCGGCACCTTGTAACGGGTGCCGCGCAAGCGGCGCTCGGCGCGCTCGAGGGCGAGGGCGGCCTGGCGGGCGACGAAGTCGGGCAGCCCGGTGGTCTGCGCCAGATCGGTCCCGCCGGCGCGGCGCCAGCGCTCGCGCAGCTCGGAGACCGGCGCCGGCTCGCCGGCCACGATGGTGCAGCGATCGGGATGGCGATGCAGCGTCCAGCGCTGCCGCAGGACGCCGGGATCGCGCGGATCGCCGAAGGTGAGCAGATCGGTCAGGCGCACCGCCCGCACGCCGTCTCGTTGCTCCGGTTGCCAGGCGACGCGCAGCGGCGCGAGGAGGGGATCGTCCTCCGTGGCCAGCGCCGCCTCCAGCCGCGGATCGAGCGGGCGCCGGCGGCCGCGCGACGGGGGAAGCGGGATCTCCTCGAAGCCGCCGCCGTCGATCTCGCCCGGGCGGTGCCGCTCGATCCAGTCGTGCAGCAGGCGCCGCTCGAGCGCGCTCGAGGCGTCGAGCAGAAACACGACCCGATGCCGTCTTGCCGCCGGCCACTCGGGCTCCTCGGGCGCCTGTCGCTGTTCGACCGCCACGCCCGCTCTCATAGCGCGGCCGTCGTCGCGATGTCCAAGGGCCGGCGCGCGGTGCGACTTGGACGCCGGCCGCGCGACTGTGCTACGGGAAGCCGCCCATGGGCGTCCACGCCAACCTGACGCGGGAGATCGACGAGGGGCCGGCCGGTCCGCGGATCGGCGCGTTCTTCGACGTCGACCGGACCTTGATCGCCGGCTTCTCGGCCACGGAGTTCCTGCGCGACGGCCTGCGCAGCGGCTTGTTCGGGGCGCGCGAGTTCGCCGACGCCCTGGTCACGGCCACGCGCTTTCAGCTCGGCCAGATCGGCTTCTCGGCGTTCGTCGCCGGCACCGCCGGGATGCTGCGCGGCACGTCCGAGGCCGAGTTCACGCTGGCGGGCGAGCGCCTGTTTCGCGACCGACTGGCGGCTGGGATCTACCCGGAGTCGCGGGCGCTGGTCGACGCGCACCGGCGCCGGGGCCACACGCTGGCGGTGGTCTCGGCGGCGACGCGCTACCAGATCGAGCCGCTGGCGCGGGATCTCGGCATCGATCACGTCCTGTGCACGCGGCTGCGCGTGCGGCAGGGCCGTTTCACCGGCGAGCTGGTGCGGCCGACGTGCTACGGCAAGGGCAAGGCGCGCGCCGCGCGCCGGCTGGCCGCCGCCGCCGGCGTGGATCTCGCGCAGAGCTATTTCTACACCGACAGTGACGAGGATCTCCCTCTGCTCGACGTCGTCGGCCGCCCGCGACCGACCAACCCGAATGCGCCGCTGGCGCGCATCGCCGCGCGGCGCGGCTGGCCGGCGCGGCGGTTCACCAGCCGTGGCACGCCGGGCGTCATGGACGTCGTGCGCACCACCCTGGCCATCGGCAGCCTGGTGCCGTCGTTCGCTCTCGGCCTGCCGACCGCCGTGCTCGACGGCGGCTGGCGCCGCGCGGTCAACATCGCCACCGCCACGTGGGGGGAGCTGGGCACCGCCCTGGCCGGGATCGAGCTGCAGGTGACGGGCGAGCAGCACCTGTGGTCGCATCGCCCCGCCGTCTTCATCTTCAATCACCAGAGCGGCGTCGACGTGCTGCTGCTGTGCAAGCTGCTGCGCCGCGACATGGTCGGCGTGGCCAAGCAGGAGATGCGGCGCAACCCGGTCTTCGGGCCGGCGTTCTCGCTGGCGGGCACGGTGTTCATCGATCGCTTCAACCGGGAGAAGGCGATCGCCGCGCTCGAGCCGGCGATCGCCGCGCTGCGCCAGGGCCTGTCGCTGGCCATCGCCCCCGAAGGGACGCGCAGCCCGACGCCGCGGCTCGGGCGTTTCAAGAAGGGAGCCTTCCACCTGGCGCTGGCGGCCCAGGTGCCGATCGTCCCGATCGTGTTCCGCAACGCGCTCGACGCCCTGCCCAAGCACGGCGTCGTCGTGCGCCCGGCCACGGTGGAGGTGGTCGTCCACCGGCCGATTCCGACCGCGAGCTGGAACCCGGAGAACCTCGACGGCGAGATCGAAGCCGTTCATCGCCTCTACCGCGAGACGCTCGAGTTGTCGGGGGCGCCCTAGCGGCGCTGGAGCGGTCGACGGGCGGCGGTCTCTTCCGCTATAGCGAGTCTAGCGAGGTTCTATGGAGCTGAGGCAAATCGCCAAAGACGTGTACGCCTGCCTGCAGGAGGACCGCGGGCTGGGGACGAGCAACTCGGGATTCGTCGACCGCGGCGGCGGCCTGGTGGTGGACACGTTTTGGGATCTGCCCCACACCCGCGAGCTGATCGCGAACTACGCTCGCGTGTGGAAGGAGCCGGCGCGACGAGTCGTGAACACCCATCACAACGGCGATCACGCCTGGGGCAATCAGCTGTTTCGCGGCGCCGAGATCATCGGGCACCGTCTCTGCGCCCAGGCCTTCGGCAAGGAAAAGCCCGAGGCGATGCAGATCCTGCGCAACGCCGCGGGCAGCGACAACCCGGCGGTGGCGGCCCTGGCGCAGTCCCTCTCGGGATGGGACTTCTCCGGCATCGAGCTCACCCCGCCGACGACGCTGATCGAGGATCGTCTGGCTCTCGATCTCGACGGCACCGCCGTCGAGCTGCTCTACGTCGGCCCGGCGCACACCGCCGGCGACGTGATCGCGCATCTGCCGGAGAAGCGGGTGATGTTCGTCGGCGACATCTTGTTCCGCCTGTGCACCCCGATCGGCTGGGAGGGAACCTACGCCAAGTGGATCGCCGCGCTCGACCGCATCGTCGCCCTGGCCCCCGAGGTGATCGTCCCGGGGCACGGCCCCCTGTGCGGCATCGAGGGGCCCAAGGAGATGAAGGCGTACCTGCAGTACGTGCGCTCCGAATCGCAGCGGTTCTTCAACGCCGGCCTGTCGGCCCTGGCGGCGGCGAAGAGGATCGATCTCGGTCCCTATGCCGGCTGGACCGAGCCCGAGCGGCTCCTCTTCAACGTCGAGCGGGCCTACCGCGAGTTTCGCGGCGAGCCCTTCGATGCCCCGATCGACGTGCCGAGCATGTTCGCCGGGATGTACGAGCTGCGGCGCGGGCGACAGGCTTCGGCCGTTGCCTGAGCGCCGTTCTGGCGTTGCCCGGTTTCTGCTAGTCTCGTGCGATGGCACTCTCGGTTCAACTCGACCCGATCGAAGCTCGACTCTTCGCCGTGCTCGTCGAGAAGCAGCTCACGACGCCGGACCAGTACCCGCTGTCGCTCAATGCCGCGACCAACGGGGCCAACCAGAAATCGAACCGCGATCCCGTCCTCGCCCTCGACGAGGACCAGGTGGCCGAGGGGCTTCATCGGCTGGAGCAGAAGTATCTCGTGCGCAAGGTCTTCAGCCGCGTCGAGCGCTACCTTCACAACGGCCGGGAAACGCTCAGCCTGGAGACGCCGCAGCTGGCGATCGTGGCGGAGCTGCTGATGCGCGGGCCGCAGATGCCGGGCGAGCTGCGCACGCGCGCAAGCCGGATGAGCCCGATCGATTCGCAAGAGCACTTGCACCAGCTGTTGCAGCCGCTTCTGGAAGGCGGCTTCATCGAGCGTCTGCCCCCGTCGCCGGGGGCGCGCGCCGAGCGCTACGTGCAGCTGCTCAGCCCGGGGCTGCACCCGGTGGAGGTCGCCGCACCGTCCTCCGTCTCCGGGCCGGAAGCGCGCGCGGCGAGCCCGACCACGCCGGCGCTCGAGGCGCGGGTGGTGGAGCTCGAAGGGGAGGTGGCGCGGCTGCGCTCGCAGCTCGAGACGCTGGCGGCCAAGCTGGGCGAGCCGATCGACCAGCCGGCGGACTGAGTCGGCGGGGAGGGCGAACGGCTCGCGTCAATCAATAAATGCTGCGCTTCTTCGCGCGTAGCCCGCGACGGCTACCGCCCTCTTTGCGGAACGGGGGCGCCGACATTCCGAAGCCGCCGCCGGGAGAGGAGAAATCCCCCCGCGGGGCACGCGGCGCGCGTTCCCGCGCTTCGCTGACGTTGATGGTGCGTCCCTGCAGCTCGCGCCCATTCAGCTCGGCGACGGCGCGCGCGGCCTCGTCCGAAGATCCCATCTCGACGAAGGCAAAGCCCCGCGAGCGCCCTGTGTTGCGATCGGTAATCACGGACGCAGACTCGCAGGTGCCGACCTGCGTGAAGAAGTCCTTCAGATCCAGACTGGTCGTGTTGAAGGACAGATTACCGACGAACAGCTTGTTACCCATTACCTGCTCCTTGGTCTCCAGACCGAATTGCGCCGTCGACGACGGCCGTTGCCGTGGTGGCGGTGTAGCCGGTTGAGGCGCGTTGGCGCGCCCCCATCATGTGAGGGGATGCAATCAGAAACTCCTTTATAGCAATGCGAAGGCGATCCGTGCAATGGGGGTGCAGCCATTTTCCGCTTGGGGGACAGAGTATGGCCGGCGGCAGCTCGGCTGGTGACGCAGGCGCCAGCTTCCGACCGCGCATGACCGCGCGGGAGACCTGATGCCTGGCTTACCGGACACGGAGGTGGCGGCCCCCTTCTTGCGACTGCTCGAGCAGCGCGCGCCGCGCCCGCTCTCGATCCAGGAGATGGCTCGTTTGCTCGAGCTGCCGCGCTACGACCGGCGCCGGATCCGCGAGGCGCTCGAAGCCGAGGTGGCAACGCGCAAGCTCCGCCGCATCGGCAAGACACGCTACCAGTGGATTCGCGACCTCGAGCGCGCGGCGGTGCCGCGCTCCCGCCGCGCGACCGGGTACGACCGCGACGGCGCTCGGCCGAGCGCGGCCGCTCGGGTGGAGGGCCGCTATGCCCGCGTGCGCGCCGGCTACGGTTTCGTCGAGGTGCTGGGACGCGCGGCGCACCGGTTTCCGCGCGACATCCTGATCCCGGCGGGGATGGAAGGCGACGCGCTGCACGGCGATCGGGTGGAGGTGGAGATCGTTCGCCGTGATGCGCGCCAGCACCGCGTTGTCGGTCGCGTCGCCGGCGTGACCGGCGCCGTACACGAGCAGGTGATCGGCACGCTCGAACGCGAACGTGGTCGCTGGCGCCTGCTGCCGCACAGCGAGCTGCTGCCGCCGGTGCTCCTGCTCACGGCCGCCGGTGGCGCGGCGCCGCGGGCGAGCGATGCCGGTCTGGTCGCCCTCGCTCGCCTGCGCCGTCCAGCGACCGCCCCGGGCGGTCTGGCGGGCGAGCTCGAGCGCGTCCTCGGCCCCGCCGACGATGCCGAGGTGCAGTTCCTCGGTATTGCTTTCGAGCACGGTCTGCGTGTCGACTTCCCGCCGCAGGTGCAGGCCGAGGCGGAGGAGCTGCCGTCCGATCCCGGCGAGGGTGACCTGGTCGGCCGCGAGGACCTGCGCGCGCTGCCGTTCGTGACCATCGACGGCGAGACGGCTCGGGATTTCGATGACGCGGTCTGTCTCGAGGAGGCGGCCCAGGGCGGCTGTCGGCTGTGGGTGGCGATCGCCGACGTGTCGCACTACGTGCGCCCGGGCACGGCGCTCGACGCCGAGGCGGCGCGTCGCGGCACCAGCGTGTACTTCCCCGATCGCGCCATCCCGATGCTGCCGCCCTCGCTGTCCAGCGGCCTGTGCTCGCTCCAGCCGGAGCGCGATCGCCTCGTTCTCGTCGCCGAGATGAGCTTCGATCGTTTGGCGCGCCGGCGCCAGGCGCGATTCTACCGCGCGGTGATTCGCAGTCGCGCGCGTCTGACCTATGCCCGGGTGGCGGCGGTGCTGTCCGACGTCGAGACCGGGGAGGTCGCGAAATGGCGCGGGCAGCTGCAGTCGCTCGTCGACCAGCTCCGGCGCATGCGCGAGATGATGATCAAGCTCTACCGCCGTCGCGTCGAAGCGGGATCGCTCGACCTCGACCTGCCCGAGGCGCTCGTCGACCTCTCGGAGGAGGGACGCAGCATCGGCGTGCGCCTGTTCCGGCGCAACGATGCGCACCGCATCATCGAGGAGTTCATGCTGGAAGCCAACCGCGCCGTGGCGGCACATCTCGAGGCGCAGCAGCTGCCGTTTCCCTACCGCATCCACGAGCCGCCCAACCCCGAGGACATCGACGACCTGAATCGGTTCCTGGGCGCCTTCGGGTTCCACGTCGACTACCAGGGCCGGGTGCAGCCCGAGGACGTGCAGCGACTGTTGACGCAGCTCGAGGGCCATCGCCTGGCCCGCGTGCTGTCGCGCCAGGTCCTGCGCTCGCTGACCCAGGCGCAGTACAGCACCCGCAATGCCGGCCACTTCGGCCTCGCCTTCCCGATCTACTGCCACTTCACCTCGCCCATCCGGCGCTATCCCGACCTGATCGTCCACCGCCAGCTCGGCCGTCTCTTCGACGGCCACCTCGAGATTGCGCGCGCCGACGCCGAAGCCATCGAGGGGGCGAGCGTGCAGAGCTCGCAGGCCGAGCGCGAGGCGATGGAGGCCGAGCGCGCCATGCTCGATCTGAAAAAGGCCGAGTTCATGCTCGACCATCTACTCGAGCCCGAGCCGGGGACGATCGTCTCCGTCACCTCGTTCGGGTTCTTCGTCGAGCTCGACGCCTACCCGATCGAGGGCCTGGTGCGGCTGCAGGATCTGGAGGACGACCGCTACGTCTTCCTCGAGGAGGAGCGTGCCCTCAAGGGGACGCGCAAGGGGAAACGGTTCCGCCTCGGCGACCGTGTCGAGGTCGAGGCGATCGACGTCTCGCTGCGCCGGCGGGAGATCGACTTCGCGCTGCTCGAGAGGTTGGCCCCCGCCGTGACGGAAGCCGGCGGGAGTCGTGCGCCGGCGCCGAAGCGCCGGCGGCGGGGGCGCTGAGCCGGTTCCGCGCCCGGTCCGATGGCGTGCGTCGGCGCATTCTTTCCCTTCTCTAGGGGGTTGGATCTGGTAGGGTAGGACCCATGAGCGAATCCGGAGCCTCGTGTGCTGCCGAGCGGCAGGGCGGTCCCCCCGGCTCGCCGACCGCCACGCAGACCGCCTTCCTCGGTGTGAGATCCCAGTGGACGGAGGAGGAGCTGGCCGCTCTCGCCGAGATCGGCTCGGTGCTCTCCGGGCAGGTGGCGGAGGTGGGCCGTGCCTGGACCGAAACGGTGGTGGATGCGGCGGCGGCTCACGGGTATCGCGGCCTGTCCGCCGAAGCCCTGATCCAGGTCCACAGCTGGCTTCTCGAAGGGCTCTTGGTGGGTTTGCGGTCGGGGAAGCTGGACGAAATCTTTCAGGCCACGCTGGACTACAACCTCGCCTTGCTCCGTTCGCAATCCGATCCCGCCCTCCGCTCAAAGCTCGACCAGCTCTACCAGTCGCTGGAGGCGTGTGCATCGCTCATCCTCGAGCGGGTGCGCGTGCTGTGCGCCGACAACCCCCGGCTGCCGCTGATGCTGTCGGCGTACAGCAAGGTCGCCTTGCAGTTTGCCAGCATCCTCGGGCAGGCCTTCTATCAGGTGCGCTCCGCGGAGCTGAGCGAGGCGCTGCGGGTCAGCGCGTCGATGCTGGAAACCTCGCGCGAGCTCAACACGCGCGCGGCCTCGCTCGACGGCGTCCTGCTGCACCTGACGCAGGTCGTCGATCGGCTCATCCGCGCCGAGAGCAATCTCACCCTGCACTGGGACGCAAACGGCGGCTCGTACGTCGTGCACTCGGGCCGCGGCTTCTCGCCCACCGAGCTGCAGCGCCTGCGAAGCTGCAGGTTTGGCCCCGAGGTGCTCGGGTTGGCGCCCGGGGCGTCCGCGGCCGGGATCGTCGGCAGCGCCGGCGGCAAGCTGGGAGAGCTGCTCGCTGCCGGCCGCGCCCGCTGCGCCGCGGTCGCTCCGCTGGCCGGTTCGGATGGCTCTCCGCTCGGCGCGCTCGCGATCTTCGGCCGCGACAAGGGCCATTGGTCCTCGAGCGAGCTGCGCATCTTGCGCGGCGTGGCCCAGAACGGCGCCCTGGCGCTGGAGAACGCCTCGTTGCTGACGCAGCTGGGGCGCCAGGCGCAGCTGCGCGAGCAGGCGGCCGGCGCCGCCCGTGACGCCGAGCGCCTGCGACTCGGTCGCGAGCTGCACGACAGCGTTCTGCAAGACCTCGGGGCGGTCAAGCTCGGTCTGGAGTCGGCGCTCAAGCGGGGCTCGGTGGACGCGCTGCCTGCGGTGATCGACGCCGTCATCACGACCATGCAAGAGGTCCGACGGGTGGTCGACGACCTGCGCCCGGCGGATCTGAGCGCGGCCAGCCTGCGCGACGCCATTGCCGGATACGCGCAGGTGATCGAGAACGGGCACGACATCGCCTGCGACGTGGACTTGTCCGCGGAGGTCGAGATCCCTTCCTGGGCGACGCGCGACGTCTACCGGATCGCACAAGAAGCCGTGACCAACGCCGTCCGACACGCCCAGCCGACGACGATTCGGATCCAGCTCGTCGGCGACGGCACGAACGCCATTCTGATCGTGCGGGACGACGGGTCGGGCTTCTCCCTCGACGACGCCGTGCTCGGCGGCGGCCTGGTCGGGATGCGCGAGCGCTCGATGGCCATCGGGGCGACGCTCGATGTCATCACCGCCGCCGGTGCCGGCACGGTGGTGCGGCTCGCGATGCCATCCACCACAGCCCAGACCCTCGGCCCCATGGCGGCCGCCACCGGCCGGGGGAGCCCGCCGCCGTCCCCGTAAAGCCGTCCAGCGCGACCCTCGCTTCGTTCGCCGCGGCTTGCCACGGTGGCGTCCCGCTGCTCTAGTTGCGCTCATGGCGAAGCCCCGTATCGGCGTGGCGCTCGGCAGCGGCTCGGCGCGCGGCTGGGCGCACATCGGCGTGCTGCGCGCTCTCGAGCAGATGCGTCTGGCCCCCGACATCGTCTGCGGTACGTCGATCGGGGCTCTCGTGGGGGGAGCGTACGTGGCCGGCCAGCTCGACGAGCTCGAGCGCTGGGCGCGCTCGATCACCTTGCTCGACATCGTCGGCCTGATGGACGTGACGCTCACGCGCGGAGGAGTCATCGAGGGCAACAAACTCTTCCGCAGTCTGCGCAATACCCCGGCGGACGTCGCGATCGAAAAGCTGAGGAAGCCTTTTGCCGCCGTCGCCACCGACTTCGCCACCGGTCGCGAGATCTGGCTGCAGAAGGGGGCCTTGCTCGACGCGGTGCGGGCCTCCATCTCGCTGCCCGGTCTGCTGTCGCCGGTGCAAGACGGCAACCACTGGCTCGTCGACGGCGGCCTGGTCAACCCGGTGCCAGTGTCGGTTTGCCGCGCCTTGGGAGCGGACATCGTGATCGCGGTGAACCTCAACGGTGATATCGTCGGACGCAACGTCGCCCCGCGGCGGGCCAAGCGCCAAAGCCGCAAGCCCCGGCGCAAGGCCGAGGTGGGCAAGTTGTCGGCGCGGCTGCGGCAACAATTTCGCGGCACGACCAGCCTGCTCGCCGCCCAGATTCTCTCCGCCAAGCACGAGAGCCCAGGGTTCTTCGAGGTCCTGGCCGGCGCCATCTACATCATGCAGGACCGCATCACCCGCAGCCGCATGGCCGGCGATCCGGCCGACATCGTCCTGACGCCGCGGTTGGGTCACATTCGCCTGTTCGATTTCGATCACGGCGAGGAGGTGATTGCCGAGGGGCAGGCCTGTGCGGCGGCGGCCGAGCCGGCACTGCGGGCATTGCTCCCACTCGGCGGCGACACGGGCGGCGCCACCTGAGTCCGCCGCCGCGTTTTGGCGGTCGTGCTTCGCGAATTGACGCTCGGCGCCAAAATGCGCCTGCATGTGAGGTGGCATAGGAGCCGGATTGTTGATGCTTGCCGTGTCACCGCCTGCGGCACCGAGCTTGCTGGTGGGGGTGCTCGTGCCCATCGGACAGGTCGTCATAGGCCCCGGCGATGATCTGCCGCGGAGCAGAGCCTTTCTTCTCCTGCGCTACACGCTGATCCTCGCCACGGCCTATTTGTTGTTGGTGGAGGAAGGATTCCACTTGCCCCCGACGGGAGTCAGCTTGCTGCTGGCCGGGGCCCTGGCGTCCAACCTCGTCCTGACCGCGTTGCACCCCCGTGTGGCGCGTTGGCCCTATCTGGACACCTGCATCGTCCTTGGGGACACGATCTGGATCACGCTGGCACTGGTCTGGAGCGGGAAGTTCAACGCCGATTTCTTCTTCCTCTACTTCTTCGTCGTTCTCCTGGCGGCCATCGGGGAGAACCTCGGCTTGATAGCGATCGGCGCCGTGCTCGTCTGCGCGGCCTACGTATATCTGCTGACGGTGACGGGACGGAACTGGTCCCTGTGGAGCTCGCCCTCGCTGATCCGCATTCCATTCCTGTTCACGGCGGCGGCCTTCTACGGCTATCTGGTGGACGAGACGCGCCGGCAACGACGCAAGGCGGACGAGGCCGACCGCATCAAGTCGGAGTTCCTCGGCACCATCTCCCACGAGCTGCGTACGCCGCTCAACGTCATGCTCGGTTACCTCGACCTCTTGCTCGATCACACCTTCGGCTCGCTCCACGCCGAGCAGGAGCAGGTCCTGCGGCAGGTTCGGCATGCGGGCGGGACGCTCCACGCGTTCATCGGTGGCCTGCTCGACGTCAGTCGCATGGTCAATCGCCTCGAGTCCGGCCAGGAGCGAGTGGAATGCCGCGAAGTCGACTTGGTGGAGCTCTTCGGCGATCTGAGGGCGGAGTTTCCCTCGAGCCTGACGACGCCCGTGGAATGGCGCCTGGCTGCGGGCTTGCCGAATCTCTATACCGATCGCGACAAGCTCGCCACGATTCTGCGCAATCTGGTGCAGAACGCCATCAAGTATACCCCGCAGGGATCGGTGACGGTGGAGGGGGATCGGTGCGAGGGGAGCGACGGCCTCGAGATCCGTGTGGTCGATACCGGCGTGGGAATCCCCCGCGAGGAGCTGCCGCACATCTTCGACAAGTTCCGGCGTGCCGCGACCAACTCGACCCAGAACCTGGTCTCGGGTGTGGGGCTCGGCCTCTACATCGTCCAGCAGTTCGTCGAGCTGCTCGGTGCCAAGATCCAGGTGACCTCGACGGTCGGCAGCGGATCGACGTTCAGCGTGCAGCTACCGCGCCGGTTCGGCCAGCCGATCGGCACGACGCGAAAGGACAGGCGGAGCGCGACGACCAGTGCCCACGGCACCGCGGCGGCATTCCGGCCCGCCGTCTCGCCGTGAACCCCAGCACCCGCTCTCACTCGGGGTCGCTGAATCGCGGGTCGCGTTTCTGCAGATTGGCCTGAACCGCTTCGACCTGATTGGCCGTGCCGATCAGGCCGCGCTGCAACGACTCCTCCAGACGCAGGCCTTCTTCGACGCCGACCACGCCCGCCCGGTTGAGCAGCTCCTTGGCGGCGCGGACGGCATCAGGCGACTTGCCGGCAATCTCGCGGGCCAGCGCGAGCGCGTCCTCCAGGGGATGGTCGCTGACGCGCGTGGCCAGCCCCAGCGTCGCCGCCTCGCTGCCCGAGAAGATGCGGCCGGTGAACGTGAGCTCCTTGGCAACGTCGAGACGCACCAAGCGGCGCAGGGTCTGGGTGCCGCTCATGTCGGGGATCAGGCCCCACTTGATCTCCATGACCGAGAGCCGCGCGTCGGCGCTGACGTAGCGGATGTCGGCCCCGAGCGCGATCTGCAGACCGCCGCCGAAGGCGACGCCGTGAACGGCGGCGATGACCGGAACCGGCAGCTCGGCCCACACCCAGGCGGCCTGCTGCGCATAGTTGGCGGGGCCGTCGCCGCGGTCGAGCAGGTTGCGCGCGGGGCGCTCGCTGCCGGCCATGGCCATGAAGCTGGCGAAGTCGAGGCCGGCGCAGAACGCCCGCCCCTCGCCCGAGAGCACGACGGCGCGCAGCGAGCGGTCGTCGGCAAGCGCTCTGGCGGTTGCCACGATGCCCTCGAACATCGCGGCATCGAGGGCGTTCATCTTCTCCGGACGATTGAGGCGAACATCGGCGACGCCGTCCTGCTTCGATACTTTCACTCGCTCGGACATGGACCTCTCCCTTCTCGAAGGTGCTTTGCTCGGGACTCTCGCTACCGGCGACGGGCCGTGACCAGCCAGGTGGCGGAAGCCATGCGGATGCCTTCCGGGGTTTGAAACCGCTGCAAGGCTTCGCGCACCGACACGGCTACCTTGGCGCGTTGCTCGGGGGCGGCCTCGCGCAGGAGCGCGCCGAGCGGTCCCATCCGGGCGACGAAGTCCACCGCCTGCGCCAGGTCGGCTCCGCCGGCGACCGCGATCGTCTCGTCGTGGCTCTCGATCGCGACGTCGTCGAATCCGGCGGCAATGAGGATATCGTGGACACGGTCACGATCGGCGAAGGCGAACGGCCCCGGCGCACCGGGGGCGGGAAGCGGCGGCGGGGGCATGTGCTGCAGCGCGGCGCCGAGGGGGACCGTCATCCACGGATTGTCCGGCAACGCGCGCCAGCAGATGAACGCCAGCCGTCCCCCCGGGCGCAGCGCCGCGTGCAGGTTGCGGAAGGCTTCTTCGGGCTGGGCGAAGAACATGATGCCGAAGCGCGAGAACAGGACATCGAACGAGCCGGGCGCGAAGCGATGGGTTTGGGCGTCGGCGTTGGTGCACTCGACGTGGGCGAGGCCGGCGTCACGCGCCGTCGCCCGTGCCCGTTCGATCATGACGGTCGAGACGTCGACGCCGGTTACCGATCCCGTGGGGCCGACGCGACGGGCCAGCTCGACGGTCGTCGAGCCGCAGCCGCAGCCCACGTCGAGCACCCGCTCTCCGCCGCGCACGGCGGCCCTGTCGATGGCGCGCAGCCCGAGGGGTGTGATCTGGGCGTCGATGAGGCGATAGAGCCCCACCCACTTGGGTCCGGCGAGCTCGTTCCAGTACTGGATCTGCTGCGCGTTGGGACCGTCGTACTCGATTCCTGCCATCGTTTCCTCTCGTGCGTGCTTTGTAGCGGCTCTTCGCCTGCGGGTCGAACTCTGGCTTGCCACAGTCGCCTGTCAGCCTCGGGTGGGGGAGGATCTCGCCGGTGATGGCAGCATTGCCAGCGGCTCACTCGACGACGTGGATGGGGTGGCCGGCAAGGAAAGCGCGTACGTTGTCCACCGTCGTCGCCATCAAGCGCCGGCGGGCGGCGAGGCTGCCCCAGGCCATGTGCGGTGTGATGATGCAGTTGGCCGCGCCGGCAAGGGGGTTGTCCGCTCGCATCGGCTCGACGGAGACGACGTCCACGGCGGCGCCGGCCAGCCGGCGGGCGTTCAGCGCGGCGGCGAGGGCGTGCTCGTCGACCAGCCCGCCGCGAGCGGTGTTGATCAGGAAGGCGCTCGGCTTCATGCGGGCGAGCAAGGCGGCGTTGACGAAGCTCCGGTTCTCGGGAGTCAGCGGGCAGTGCAAGCTGACCACGTCGGCCTGGGCGAACAGCTCCTCCACGCTTTCCTGCCAGGCGAAGGGCGCGTAGGCCGGCGGCAGGCGGCGCGCCCCGCCGCTGGCGACGACGCTCATGCCGAAGGTATGGGCCAGCTCGCCGACGCGGCGGCCGATGCGACCGAAACCGACGAGCCCCATGGTGCGGCCGGCGAGCTCGATGGGCGAGTCGTGCCAGAAGCAGAAGTCCGGTGCCCGGCTCCACTCGCCGGCGTGCACCGCGGCATCGTGGTGACCGACCTGGTGACAGAGCTCGAGCAGGAGGGCGAAGACGTGCTGCGCCACGGAGTCGGTGCCGTACTCGGGCACGTTGGCGACCGGGATGCCGCGCTCGCGCGCCGCCGCGACGTCGACGATGTTGTAGCCGGTCGCCAGCACGGCGATGAAACGCAGCTGGGGAAGCTGGCGCAACGTGGCGGCGGTGAGCGGCGTCTTGTTGGTGAGCAACACGTCGGCGGGCCGTGCTCGCTCGACGATGCGGTCCGGTGGTGTCCGCTCGTACACCGTCAGGCGGCCGAGCTGCTCGAGCGCGTCCCAGGGATTGTCGCCCGGGTTCAGCGTGTGCCCGTCGAGAACGACGATGTTCATCGCAGGGAGGGGCGGAGCTGGCTGCAGATGATCTCGGCGGCGCGCTGGAAGGCGTCGGCGTCGGGGTAGCGCCAGGCGTGAATCACTCGCGTCACGCCGATCTCGCGCAGCGAGTGCAGCTGCGCCATCGCCCGGGGCGGGTCGTTGAGCGGGAGCCGGGCGATCACCACCACCTCGGGCATCGAGCGCCCCGCCTGCTCGGCGGCCTCGCTCAGCTGGGCGATCCGCGGCACCAGACCTTCCGGGTCGGCGCCGGTGAGGATCCAGCCGTCGCCGAAGCGCACCGTGCGCCGCAGGGCGTACGGCGGCGCACCGCCGACGAAGATCGGCGGGCGCGGCGGACGCGGCAAGAAGAGGAAGCGCTGCCCGTTGCTCTCGACCTCGTCCGCGGCGAAACAGCGATGGAGAAACTCCAGCGTGGCATCGGTGACCTTGCCGCGCTGCGAGCGCAGCGCGCCGATGGCGCGAAACTCCGCGTCCATCCAGCCGACGCCGACGCCGAGGAGCAGGCGGCCGCCGGACAGCTCTTGAATGGTGGCGATCCACTTGGCCGTTGCCAGGGACGGGCGGTAGGGGAGAACCAGCACGCCCGTGCCCAGGCCGATGTGGCTGGTCGCGCCCGCCAGAAAGGCGAGCGTCGCCAGCGGATCGAGATAGCGCCCGCCCGAGCCCTCGGCGTCGTCCGGCGGTATGGCGACGTGATCGGCAACCCACAGGTCGTCGATCCCCGCCGCCTCGGCGCCGCGGGCACACGCGACGACGGTGGCGCGCGTCGACTGCGGCCCCATGTTGCGCAGGTACATGCCGAGCTTCATCGCCTCTCGCTCCCCGCATCGTCGAGTGGAGCGTCGCACCGGGATGCTCTCACGCTAGCGCCCCACCTCGACCCAGCCGACCACCTCGACCGAGGTCTCGAAGTGGCCGTCCTGTCGGTCCGGCAATGGAGGGTCGGGACGATAGGTGAAGTTGACGCTGACCTCGGGAGGGATCTCGTTGTAGACGGTGTGATACGCGACCCGCCCCGGGTTGTTGCTGCCCGGGTGTCGCTCGTCCTGCCACACCCACTGGTAACGGATCAGGAGCTTGATGTCGCGCAGGGGTGTCGCCGCGTCGTTGACGATCAGGCCGGAGACCACGCCGCCGTCGCGCACGCGCACGTCGCGAACGGCGACGACCTGTTCGGCGTGCCGTTCCGGCACGATGGTCCCGCCGCCTTCGGCCGCAGGGGCGCCGGCGGCCAGTGTGAGCAAGAGTCCCGGCAAGACCGCCAGCGTGAGACGTGCGACCCTCATCCCTTCTCCTTGCGAATCCTCTCGTCGTTACGTGCGGTGAGGTCGGTGCGTGCCCGGCCGCACCTTGTTTCTCTAGCCGCCGCGCAACCCGGCGGCAAGACGAGGAGGCCGGAAAGCCGGCGCGGCGCTTCCCTTGACTTGCGCCGGGATCGGCGCCAGGCGATGCTGGTCTCCAGGAGCGAGGATGGCGAACGTCTGCGTGTTGCAGCACGTGCAAGCGGAAACTCCCGGCCTCATCGACGAGGCCCTGCAAGCGGCTGGCGTGGGCGTTCGTTCGGTGCAGGTCTTCCGCCCGCAGCCGGTGCCGGCAGCCCTGGACGACGCCGGCGGCTTGATCGTGATGGGCGGGCCGATGGGTGTCTACGAGCAGGCGCGCTATCCCTTCTTGGCGGACGAGATGCGTCTGATCGAGCGCGCGTTGCGCGCCGACAAGCCGGTGCTCGGTGTCTGCCTCGGCAGCCAACTGCTGGCCGCGGTGCTGGGGGCGTCGGTGAACCCGGGGCCGCGCAAGGAGATCGGCTGGCATCGCGTCACCCTGGCGCCGCCGGCGGCATCGGACCCCTTGTGGATGGGGATGCCGAGCTCCTTCACCGCCTACCACTGGCACGGCGACGTCTTCGAGCTTCCTCGCGGCGCCACGGCTCTGGCTGCCTCGGAGCTGACGGCGTGTCAGGCGTTTCGTCACGGTCGCTCCGCGTACGGGCTGCTGTTCCACCTGGAAGTCACCGAATCCATCATCGCCGCGATGGTGGCGGCCTTCGCGGACGAGTGCCGCGCCGCGGGCGTCGACGGCGCCGATATCGTACGGTCGATCCCGCATCATCTGCCGCCGTTGCAGGCCATCGGCCGCACCGTGTTCGCGCGCTGGACGGGAATGGTCGCGGGGGCGACGAGATAACGGTCCCGGGCGATTCGGATCGAAAGAGCCGAGGTCCTGCGCGTCGACGGGCGCTCGCATCTCGGGCTGTGCGGCCGCCTCGGCGCGCTCGACGGCATCGTCGATCGCCAGCGTGCCGAGCGATACGCGGATCGCGGGGCAGGATCTGGTCCTGGTGAACCCGCCCGACCGCATCTATCTGGTGACGGCGATCCCGGTGGTGAAGGAGCTCGAGAACCTGCCGCCGGCGCGCGGGAGCTTCGGCTGAGGCATGTGCGGAGATCTCCGGTGCGGGTTTCCTCCTGGCCTCGCCGGCGGCGATCGCTGCCATTGCTACTTCGAATTATCATGATAAATTGAAGTGCATGTTCAGGCGTGCTCTGCGCTTACCGCCCTCGGGGAAGGAGACCTTCTTTCTCTGGGGGCCGCGCCAGACGGGCAAGACGACGTTGCTGCGGGAGGCTTACCCGGACGCTCTATGGATCGACCTCCTGCGCTCGGAGGAATATCGGCGTTATCTGCAGAACCCCGAGCGGCTGCGCCAGGAGCTGAGCCAGAGGCCCAGCGCGGAGGTCGTCATCGACGAGGTGCAGAAGGTGCCGCAGATCCTCGACGAGGTCCACTGGCTCATCGAGAACCGCGGCGTCCATTTCGCTCTCTGCGGCTCGAGCGCCCGCAAGGTCAAGCGCGGCGCTGCCAACCTGCTCGGCGGTCGCGCCGTGCGCTACGAGCTCCACGGCCTCACGGCGGCGGAGATCGGCTCTGACTTCGATCTCACCCGAATGCTGAACCACGGCTATCTGCCGCGCCACTACTTGGCCGAGCGCCCGCAGCGGCTCGTGAACGCCTACGTCGCCGACTACCTGAAGGAGGAGATCGCCGCCGAGGGATTGGTGCGCAACCTGCCCGTCTTCTCTGCTTTCCTCAACGTTGCGGCCCTGTCGGATGCGGAGCTGGTCAACTTCTCGACCATTGCGCGCGATTGCGGAGTCTCCAGCCACACGGTCCAGTCGTATTTCCAGATTCTCGAGGATACGCTCCTGGGTCGCTGGCTGCCGGCGTACACCAAGCGCCCCAAGCGGCGCGTCATCGGGGCTCCGAAGTTCTACTTCGCCGACGTCGGAATGGTGAACCACCTGGCTCGGCGTGGTCCACTGCGGCCGGGCTCGGAGCTGTACGGGAAGGCGTTCGAGAGCTGGGTCTTTCACGAGCTCTCGGCCCACAACGCCTATGCCGAAGCATTCGCCCAGCTGAGCTACTGGCGGCTGGCCAGCGGGATCGAGGTGGACTTCGTGGTGGACGACATGCGCCTCGCCGTTGAGGCCAAGGCCACCGCCAAGGTGACCGCGGATCACTTGAAGGGGCTGCGCGCCCTGCGCGAGGACCATCCGCGGGTCAAGCGCCGCGTGGTTGTGTCGCTCGAGCCCAGGAGTCACAGGACGGATGACGGCATCGAGGTCCTCCCGGCGCGGGAGTTCTGCGACCTGTTGGGCGCAGGTGAGCTCTTCTGAACCCGCGCCGTCGAGGTGTCTGCACTCCTTGGCGGCCGATCAAACGGGGGTCGGGGGTCGGACGGGCGCGAGAGCTCCGAGCGCCTTCGTTTAGGAAGGCCGCGTCGGAACGAGGCGCGTCAGCCAGCCGGCGAACCATCCCAGTCGGGAATACGGAACGAGATGGTTGAGAGCGATGGCGATCTTGTTGTGGATCCCCGGGACGCAGAACCCTCGTCCTGCTTCCAGTGCCGCCAGGGCTGCGGCGGCGACTTCGGAGGCATCCTGCCAGAGGAACTGTGGCACACGACTCACCTCGAAGCGCGCGCGAGCCTGGAACTCCGTGCGCGTGAAGCCCGGGAATACGGTGACGACCTCGATACCCGAATCCCTCAGCTCCTCGGCGATCGTGAGAGAGAGGATCGCGAGGTAGGCCTTGGTTCCGGAGTACGCGGCGTTGTAGAGGCTGGGCACGAAGGCCGCGCCGGAAGAAACGTTGATCAGAGCCCCGCGGCCCCGCGGAAGCATGCCGCGGATCGCGGCGTGAGCGAGCCGGGTCGGGGCGAGAACGTTGACTCGGATCTGCGTCTCCGCCGCCTCGACGCTGACATCGCTGAACCGCCCGGAGACGCCGAGCGCCGCGTTGTTGACGAACAGATCGATGGCGGGGCCGGTCCCGAGTCTTTCTTCGACCCGGCCGAGCTCCCTTGGATTCTCGAGGTCGGCGACCAGTACTTCCGCACGTGCGCCCGTCGCTTCGATCTCGGACGCAAGCTGCTCGAGTCGGGCTCTGTCGCGCGACACCAGAATCACCTGAAGGCCGCGCGCGGCCAGGGCCTTCGCGAAGGCCCGGCCGATTCCGGAAGAGCTGCCCGTAACCAGCGCCGTCTGTCCAGCTTCAAGCTTTGCCACGACCGTTCCTCCAGTCTCAACCGTCTTGGCAGTCGCGCTCGGCACATTGAGTGCCGCTCGGTGCCGTCCTGGCCGTCCTGTATGAGCATACTACTCGCCATGGCGAAATGGGACTTGTCCCCTTTTCGGGTGTCTGCGGCGTCGTGGTCGCCGAGTCACTTACCGCAACCAGCGCCGTCCAGCTGCTTGGTCGTCTACACCGCTGAAACAACGATTGACAACCCCGTCCGCCTCCGTGTTAACGGCCATGTCGAATTGGACGGCAGAGGAGAAAGGGGGGCGCCGAGGTGATGGAGGCCACGGCGGGCGACCCGCGCACTTCGACTAGCGGGGCTGTTCCAGGGAGAGTCCGATGACCACGATGACCACGGCTCTGATCGTCGCGGCGCTCTTTGGCTTGCTGGCCGTGATCGTCGTCTGGACGGCCCGCACGGATCGCCGGAACAAGCGGCGCATGGCGAAGCTGGCGAGCGCGCTCGGCGCCGTGCCGTCGGGCACGGGCGGGGAGGGGGTGTGCGACGGGGTTGCCTATCGCTTCCACTATTCGCCCGCGGCGAGGAACAGCCCGGCGACGTTGAAGGTCTCGATCGACAGCCCGGCCGGCCAGCCGCTTCGGATCGTGCGTGAAGGCCGGGCGGAGCGCTTGTCGAAGCGGATCGGGCTGTCGGCCGAGATCCAGACGGGCGATCCTGCCTTCGACGCGGACCTCTACATCGAGACCGAGGCCGATGAGTTCACGAGAACCCTCCTGATGCGCGACGACGCGCGCCAGGCGGTGCGCGACGTCTTCCAGCTCGGCTTCACCGCCGTGCACCAGGACGGCCGGCGGCTGCAGGCCGTCTGGTCGCCGTTCAAGCTGCGCGACGACATGGATCCAGCGCTGATCACCGGCGCCGTCGCGCCGTTGGCGACACTGGCAAGCAGGATGCCGGCGATGCCCCCGCCGGCACGGCCGGCGCGTACCCCCATCGCCAAGGCCGTCGTCGCCGCGGCGGTGGTGATGGCGATCGCCGCCCTGGTCCTATGGCTCGTTGCCGACCGCTTTCGGCCGCTCGATGGCGGTGCCGTCCTGCGCGACTCGCTTCGCTACAGCATCCCGGCGCTGGTGGTGTGGCTCGCCTTCGCGTTCGTCCAGCTCCGCGGCCGCTCGACGGCGCACAAGGAGCTGGTGCTCGTGGTCTGCCTGTCCGCCTTCGCCTTTGGTCTCGGGGGCGACGCGCTCGAAGTCGCCTTCAACGGCTGGGCCGATCTGGGCTCGCCCACCTCGCATGACACGGAGGTGATCCGGACGTACCGCCGCGGCGGCCGGACGACGACCTACCATGTCGTGGTGACGTCGTGGCGCCGACCGAGACAAGCGGAAAACCTGGTCGTCTCCTCCGGCCTGTATCGCGCCGCGCGACCGCACCAGCACGTCACGGTCGTGACCAAGCCCGGCCGCCTCGGCTTCGAGTGGATCGTCAGCTACGCGCTGGCGGGGGCGGTGCGATGATCTCCCCGAAGTTTGTCGGCCGTTGCTGACCAGGCTGGTCTGCCCCGGCGAGCAACCGTTTGCGCGGGGTTCTTCGGCGGGCGGGTCGATCTGCCATCACCGTTTCCGCCCCCCGATTTGACGTTTGCTCCGGTCTCATGCAGTAGCCTGAAGCTCGCTCATGAGTGACGTGACCGCAGTCGTGCTGAGCATCGGGGAGCCCTACACGGAGCGGGCGTTGGCGAGCGTAGGGCGCCAGACGCTGCCGGTCGCCGAGACCGTTATGGTGCGTGGCGTCTCGCCATTTCACTGTGCCTTGAATAGAGGGGCGGCGCAGGTGCGCACGCCCTTCTTCCTTCACGTCGACGCCGACATGGTCCTCGACGAGGGCTGCCTCGCGGCGCTGCGCCCGCTCATGAGGGATCGGGTCGGCCTGGTCCAGGGCCGCCTGCGCGATCCGCTGTGCGGCCGGATCGCCGGGATTCGCCTGGTTCGCACCGAGTGCTGGGCTGAGACCCCGTACGCCGATTCGATTGCGCCCGAGTCGTTGTTCACTCGCGACCTCGCCGGGAATGGCTGGTTGTTCGTCGAGGCGCTCCGGTACGAGGGGGCGAACCCCAGGGCGTGGCACTCCTTCGGCGAGCACAGCCCCGCGTACGATCTCGTCTACACGCTGTCGAAGTTCCGCATCAACGGTGCGCGCTATCGCCATCTGGGACGAGCCGACTTCCTGATGAAAATGACCGAGCGCGTGCGACGCAGCGACCACCCCTCCGCCCTCATCGCCCTGCTCGGCTTGACCCACGGTGTCTTCGGCCTGGTCGGCGGCAGCGCCGACGCGCTGCGCCCATACACGGCCGACGCGGAGCACGCTTTCGTCGAGCGCTTTCTGACGCGGCCCGCGACGGGAGAAGATTGCGCGGCCCCTCTCGGGCTGACAGCGCCTCCGGCGGGCGTTTTCCGTACGTGCTACCGCCGCGGGGCGGAGATCGGGCGAGTCGGCGGGGCCGACGATCTGCGGGCCGTGGTGCGCAGCCTGGACGGGACCTCCGCGGACCTACGGTTGGCGGCCCTACTGGGTCTCGGCCACGGCTTCTTCCACGCGTTGCGAGCGGCCGATTCTCTCGGCCCCGAGCTCGCCATCCTCGCCGAGTTCCTTCCCCAAATCACTGATTCGGTGACTCAGTGGACTCAGTGATTCACTGCATCCATCCCTCACCTCAGACGCTTGGTGAAGAACTCGATGATCTCCGCCACCGCCTGGCGCGTCGGCTGATTCTGCTCGTCGATGAGGTGCAGCGTCACGACGCTGTGCGGGTTCTTCATCGGCGCGTCGGGGTTGGCGGCGCTGTCGGGCAGCACCCGGGGCTGGAATCGGTCTCCCAACGCCTGGCGATACGCGGCGAAGCGCTGCGCGCGGCAGAAGCTGTCGCCCTCGAAGCGATAGGCGAGCACGGTGAGGTTCTCGCGATCGAGCCGCTCCTTGACCGCCGCCAGCTCGTCGGGCGCGATGTGCATGCCGGCCGCCTGTAGCAGCGGCAGCGACGGCTGCGACAGCACCGGCGCCAGCATCGCCGGCTCGAGCATCATCGACAGGGCGAAGTTGCCGGTGAAGCACATCCCGATCGCGCCGACGCCCTTGCCGCCGCAGAGCGGGTGGGCGTGCGCCGCCAGGGCCCGCAGCCATTGTGTCACCGGGCTCGACGCGTTGGCGGCGAAGGCACGGAACTCGGCGCTGACGCACCCTTTGACCATCGAGCGGAGGCTGTAGCCGGTCGACACCGGGCGTCCGGGATCGCCGAACAGATTCGGCATCCACACGGCGAAGCCGGCGTCGCGGATCCAGCGCGCGAAGCGGGCGACGTGCGGCGAGATGCCTGGCATCTCGGTCATGACGATGACCGCGGGTCCGCTGCCGGCGACGAAGACGAGCTTGGTCTTGCCCTGTAGCGTCACCTGGCGGCGTTCGAAGTCCGCGAGCGCATCCGGCTTTTCCAGATCGGTCTCTGCCATGGTCTCGGTCCCCTTCTGTCGGTCGGTGCGCCACCGTAGCCAACTTCGACCGAACGCGCCACCCGCCGCGGGGACGCACACCTCGGCCTGTGGTAGTGTCCTACTTTGCGGCAGACCATGGGTTGACAAGCTGTTTGGGATTGAAACCGAAGTCTGGGGGCAAGGGTTCCTTCTCCCGGATGGGAGAAGGCCAGGATGAGGGCGATGGAAGGTGTCCGAAGCCCACCGATGAATTCCGTTGCATGAATCGCCTGGCCCACAACGATCGTGGCCTGCGGCGCCACTAGGTCCCCCTCACCCTGACCCTCTCATCCGCGAGAGGGAACCGGATCGCATGCGGGCGGATGATGAGGATGCCAAGACTCAAAGGAGGACAGCACCTCGCCCTGTCGCCCGGCTGGCGTTGTCGGCCGTCCCTCGCTAAGAAGCGAAGAGCCGGAGGGAGGTGTGATGGTAGACGGTTTCAAGTGCATCATGGTGCCGATCGACTTCTCCACCCATTGCGACCAGGCCGCGGAGTACGCGTCCTGGTTCGTGCAGATCTCGAAGGCCGCGATTCACGTCGTCCACGTCATCGCCAACCCGGCCGATGCCGTATACGAGCCGGAGGAAGTGCCGAACTGGGACATGGTCGATCATGCCGAGAAGAAGGCCCGGCAGATGATCGAGGCCTTCGCCCGGCGGTGCGTCAAGGCGCACGTCTCTCCCGAGATCCACGTCCTGCACGGTGACCCGTACCAGAAGCTGATGGAGGCGGCGAGGGAGATCCACCCCGATCTGATCGTCATGTCGACGCGCGGTCGGGGCAGTGTGGCGCACCTGGTCATCGGTAGCGTGACCGAGAAGATCGTGCGTCACGCGCCGTGCCCGGTGTTCGTCGCGCACGGCGAGGCCGAGTGATCTCGAGCGGTCGGAGACGGCTGTTTGTGGGCGCGGCCGACCTCGGCTATGCTTCCAATTTCGAGCAACGACCGGCGCCGGAGAGCTGAATGGATTTGATCCGCCAACTGTTCGAGATCTTCTTCCACCTCGACGTCCACCTCAACCAATGGGCCGGGATGCTGGGCCCGTGGATCTACGTCCTGCTCTTCGTGATCCTGTTCTGCGAGACGGGCCTGGTGGTGACGCCGGTGCTGCCGGGCGACTCGCTGCTCTTCGCCGTCGGCGCCCTGGCCTCGATCGACAACTCGCCGCTGAGCCTGCCGCTGCTCCTGGCTCTGCTGTGCATCGCCGCCGTCGGTGGCGATGCCGTCAACTATGCCATCGGCTATCGCGTCGGGCCCAAGGTGTTCACGCGCGAGGACTCCTGGCTGCTCAACAAGAAGCACCTGATGCAGACCGAGGCGTTCTACGAACGGCACGGGGGCAAGACCATCATCCTGGCGCGCTTCATGCCGATCATCCGCACCTTCGCCCCTTTCGTCGCCGGCATCGGCAAGATGGGCTACCCGCGCTTCGCCGCCTTCAACGTCATCGGCGGCTTGGCCTGGGTCTTCCTATTCCTCCTCGGCGGCTACTTCTTCGGCAACGTCCCCGCGGTCAAGCGCAACTTCCACTACGTGATCGTCGCCATCATCATCCTGTCGATTCTGCCGCCGATCATCGAGTACCTGCGCTCGCGCCGCGCGCCGCGGACGGCCGCCGCGCTCGACTGAGGCGCCGGCGCCGCCGATGGGGGTGGCAGGCCTCTATTCCAGTATTGCCGCAAGCCTGCGCGCGGCGCGAAGATTTGCGCCACCGGGCACGCCCGACTCCCAAAATCACCGAGCATTGCTGCGTCGAGATGAAGCGCAGCGTTGGGGCGAGGTTGCCGGTGATGCTCCGGTGGGTTCTCTCGGGCCGCTCTCTGTGTCCTCTGCACCTCTGTGGTTCGGCGTTTCCGTTTTGGAGGCGGCGGAGGGTTGAGACTCGAACCCCGGTTTAGAAGGGGATCTGCGTCGGCGTCGCCGCGCGCGGATCGACGCCGTCGATCACGTCCTGCCCGTCGGCCTCGCCGTCGCCATTGGTGTCGAAGTCGCTCGGATCGGTCCCCAGCGTCTCCTCCTGGGCGTCGGTCAGCCCGTCGCCGTCGGTGTCCGTCTCGCGGCGGCAGACGAGGTCCGGCTCCGCTTCGTCACTCAATGTGTTGATCGGCGTGAGCACCGGGGGGTTCTGGGTCGTGTCGAGCGTGAAGACGTCCCAGACCGTGCCCAGGGCGTTGGGCACCAGGAACTCGGCCTGCTGCACGTTGTCGATGAAGACGCGGACGCGACCTTCCGAGTTCGCCAGGCCGTCCGACTGCGGGATGTCGGAGTCGGTATAGTCGTGGACGCAGAAGTGGTAGACGCCGGGCGCGAGCGCGTCGACGGTGCTGGTTTCCGGGCCGCTGTAGTCGGTGGCATCGATGTCCAGCGTCGCATGGCTGCCGGTGGGAAACGTAATGTCGGAATTTCTGTAGTAGGTGTGGAACTCCACCGGGCTGCCCCCGACGTCGGTGCCCGGAGCCGGGCCGCGCAGGTGTGAGTCGAGGTCGGGCGGAGCCGGGTCAGCGCTGCCCCACGTGAGCACGATCCGCAGGAAACTGCTCCCGGGTGTCGGCGTCGTGGCCGGGCAGAGCGCCAGCGTGATGTTCTGCTCGACGTGATCGGCGTCGAGAGTCACCAGGGAGCCCGAAGATATGTAGCCCGGGGTCGAGCCGTTCACGACGTATCCGCCGAAACCGAGCGCCTCGAAGCTGAACGTGCCGTCGGCACCGGTCGTTCGCGATAGCAAACCCTGGGGCGCAACCGTCGTCACCAGCGCCCCCTCGATCGGCGTATCGGTCAGGCAATCGACCACCGTGCCGCTGATCACGGCGATCCCGGGCGTGAACGTCACGCTGGGGCTGGGCGTGGCGGTGGGGCTGGGGGTGCTGGTGGCGGTTTCGGTCAGCGTCGCCGTGCTCGTCTCCGTCGGCGTGACCATGGTGGTGTCGGTGGGCGTGACGCTCGGGGTCTCGCTCAGGGTCGGGGAGGGAGTGGCCGTGCTCGTCTCCGTCGGCGTGACCACGGTGGTGTCGGTGGGCGTGGCGCTCGGGGTCTCGCTGACGGTCGGGGAGGGAGTGGCCGTGCTCGTCTCCGTCGGCGTGATCATGGTGGTGTCGGTGGGCGTGGCGCTCGGGGTCTCGCTGACGGTCGGGGACAGGGTCGGCGTCCTCGTCTCGGTTGCCGTGATCATCGCGGTCTCGGTGAGCGTGGCGGTCGGCGTCTCGGCCTCGGTGTCCGTTGGCCTCGGTGTCGCCGTGGCGGTCTCTGTCTCGTGGGCAGTTATGGTCGGAGTGGTCGTCGCCGTCGGAGAGGGGACGGTCGGGGTCCCGGTCGGCGCGAGCGTTTGGACCACCGTCGCGCTCTGCGTCGGCATGCTCGTCGCGGTTGCGATCGTCGTTGGCGTTGCGATCGCGTTCCCCGTGGTGAAGCTGTAGGCGAACGACGGGTTTGGCAGCATCGGTTGCCCGTTCTGATCGGTCGCGCCGACCGTCACCGGGACCGAACTCCGCGGGGCAAACGCGCTGAGGATGCTGAAGTGGAAGCCGCTGATACCGCGGGGAGGGGAGACGCACGGGGTCTCGCCATTGTCGTCGCAGGAATCGAAGGTGACGGCTTGGCTCGTTGCGACGCCACCGGCGACCAGAAGTTGCTGCGTTACCGTGACAGCGACGCTGGAGGCGGCGATCGCTCCGTCACCGATGCCGACGACGAAGGACACGCCGGCTTGCGGCGGTACATCGGTCGCTCCCGGCAGGGGCGAGAACTCGGTGACGAACGGACGGGCGAACAGCTCCACGGTGCCGACGTCGGTGGTCCGCCCCGGCCCCACCGACGTATCGATCTCGTTGCTGGCGTATGACGGGGGCAGGGCGACGGTGTTGAGATCCGGCGGCCCGCCGAACGGAACGTCGTAGCCGAAGACGAAGATGCGCACCGGTCCGGCAGGGACGTTGTCGATGACGGCCTGGCGGGCAGCCGGATCGACGAATTGCCGAATGGTGAACGTGGGGGTCGCGACGCCTTCGATGCGCACCTCCACCGTGCGTACGGACAAGGGCAGCTCCGCGGTGGCCGCCGCCGCGTGTTGCCAGACCGCGTGCAGCGTGAGGCCGCCACTCGTGGCCGACTTGTTGCCGCCGCCGCTGCCGCCACAGCCGCTCATCGGCAGCAGGAGCGCCAATCCAATCAAGGCGAATGCGACCGAGGCCAGGGCGGAATGTTTCCGATTCGTCGACACGACCACTCCACTTCCGCGCCGCGGAAACTCCTGGCGCTGGCAGCATATAGAGCCGGGATCTCGGCGTGGTCAAGTAGACGTACGGCGTCGGCTCGTTGCGGCCCAGTGGCTGCCGCTCACTCCACCGATCCGTCCGGCGTGCACGCGATCTCCCGCAAATGGCCGTCGGGATCGGCGAAGTAGCCGGAGTAG
The DNA here is from genome assembly GCA_964648215.1 of uncultured Binatia bacterium (SeqCode). Lineage (GTDB taxonomy): Bacteria > Desulfobacterota > Binatia > HRBIN30 > JACQVA1 > CAZYMF01. The sequence goes on from CAZYMF010000004.1 coordinate 68,594, forward strand.
CCGCCCCAGTCGGCGACGCGCGGCGGTTGCACGATCTTGCCGCCGCCGGCCGCGGCCTCTTCGAGAGTCTGATCGACCTCGGCGCGCGAGCGGACGTTGTGGGCGAGGGTGATACCTGCGAAGCCGCTGCCGTCCGCCGGCACGTTGGCGTCCTTGGCCAGCAGGGGCCGCGGATACAGCCCGAGCGTCACCCCGCCGAGGCGGAAGAACGCCGCATCGGGATAGCGATCGCGCAGCGGCAGTCCGAGGCCGTCGCGGTAGAAGCGAATCGACGCGTCGAGATCGAGCACGCCGAGCGTGACGATGGTGATCCGCGGCTCCATGGCGAGCTCCCCTTTCTGCGCTCCTCTATCGCGACCGGTCGCGGTGGATCAACGACGCCTGCGACGCCGCGCCGAGTAAGCCAGCCGGAGCGATGCAGTCGGTGCCAATGTGTCGAGTCCGGGTGTTGAACCCCACGCCTCGCCGTCGAGCGTCCCGGCTGACGGGAAGCGCCTCGGCGTGCTTACCGGGAAGAGACGTTTCAATCGAGGACCGGCAGTGCCGTTAGTCGCGAGAAATCCCGATCATGCGTCACCAGCGCGTCTGCATTCACGGCGATGGCGCTGGCTGCCTGCACCGCGTCCGGCAGTTTGAGCTTCAGAGTGGCGCGCAGCCGTGCGGCGCCTTCCGCAATGTCCGCCGTCAGCTCGACCACGTACCAGGATTCGAGCACCGCCTTGTAACGCTCGGCGAGCGCTTCGTCGCCGACGCTGAGCGGCCCGGTGAGAACTTCGGCAATGGTGATGGTGGTGACGGCGAAGGCGATTTCCCCCCTCGCGTGGCGGTCGAACAGTGGCCGGAAACGACGCGCGAGGGTCGGGTGGCCTTCGAGAACGTAGATGATGGGAGCGGTATCGACGAGCACCAGCGCCCCCTCGGCCAACGCCGCCGCCCCTAGTCGACCCATTCGTCGCGTAGCCGCCGCACGGTGGTCGTACTGTCGTCGCCCCACATTCCTTTGCCGGAGCCCGCCAGCGCGGTGAGCGGCATCTGTCGCGACCCCGCAACCCCTTTCACCGGAACCAGGGCCGCGACCGATCGCCCGTGGCGCGTGATGATGGTCGTCCGTCCCTTCTCCGCGTCCGCCAACAGGGAAGGCAATTGCGCACGCGCTTCCTCGGCGCCCTTCTGTTCGAGCTTTGCCACTCCAGGACCGTACAGACCGTACGGAACGGAGTCAAGGGGGCGGATCAAGAACGCCGCGTCGGGATGCGATCGCGCAGCGGTAGCCGGAGGCCATCGCACTAGAAGCGAATCGATCTCTCCCGGTCGCGCACGCCGAGCATGACGACGGGGATCCGCGGCTCCATGGCTCGTCCCTGCCGTGCTCGCCTACTGCAACCCGTCACCGCGGAGCAAGCGTTTCCTCGCCGCTCCCGGCCGTCAGGGCGAAAAGCTCGTTCGCGCCAGCCCGCGCAGGGCGTTGCGGAACATGCGTGTGACGAGTGCGCGGAAGAGCCCGCCGAGGCCGGGGATGGTCGAGTCGAACTGGCAACGCCAGGTCACCAGCGTGCGGCCGTCGCGCGGTTCGAACAGCACCTCGCCAAGGTGATCCTTGAACGGGACCGCACCGCGCACGACGCGGTAGGTCATCCGCCGCGGCGGCTCGAACGACAGCACTTCTTCGTACACTACCTTCAACCCGGCGTTGGAGAAGACTCGCACGCAGCCCACGCCGTTGGGCGACGGTGTACCTTCGCGCTCGAGGCGAACCTTGCCGAGGCCGGCCCAGTCGCTCCAGGAGACGTGATCCGTGTAGCGATCCCACACGGCTTGGGCCGGCGCGTCGATGATCTCCGTGACCTCTACGTGCTGCATGACTCACCTCCAGCGGGGCAAAGGATGAACCATGCACGCCGAGAAGAAAAGCAGATGGGTTCGACGGGCCCGCCGATCGCAAGCAATCGCGTCGAATCGGGCGGTAGCGCAGGCCTGTCAGCGTGCTAGCTCAGATGGTACAGTCGCGCCGCGTTCTCGCCGAGGAGGCGCTGGCGCGTTGCGGGCGCCAGGCCGGCGCTGAGCTCGTGGAGCTCTTCCATGTAGTCGGCGCCGTGGTCGCTGTGGGGATAGTCCGTCGCCCACAGGAAGCGATCGTCGCCGGCGTACTCGATCGTGCGCGGCAGGAAGCGCTCGTCGGGATCGGCGGAGATCCAGCACTGGCGGCGCACGTACTCGCTCGGGCACTCGCGCAGCGCCATCGTCACCCGCAGCGGACCTTTGTAGAGCGCGTCCATCCGATCCATCCAGAAGCCCAGCCAGCCGGCGCCGGACTCGAGCAGCACCAGCTTCAGGCGCGGGAAGCGATCGAAGGTGGCGAAGACGAAGAAAGTCGAGAATGCCTGCTGCACGGCCTGGGCAAACATCATCTGCAGGTACCAGATTCCCGTCAGCACACCCTCGGGCCAGGTGAGTCCGTCGAAACGGCGGTGGAGATCGCGTGCCGGCGGATCGACGCCCGTGTGGATCGCGATCGGCACGTCGAGCTCCTGCGCCGCCGCCCACAGCGGGTCGTGCGCCGGATGGCCGTGGGGAACGCCGCTGAGCGTGAACGGTAGCACGAAGGCTCCCTTCGCCCCGGCGCGCACCGCGCGACGAAGCTCGGCCACCGCGCCGTCGACGTCGCCGAGCGAGAGGTGCGCGATCGGCACCAGTCGCCCGCCGCTGCCGGCGCAGAACTCCTCGATCCAGCGGTTGTACGCGCGGCAGTGCGCCAGCGCGTAGCCGGCGTCGCTCACCTCCGCCTCCCACTGCAGGCCGAGACTGGGGTAGAGCAGGGCGTGGGCGATGCCGTCGCGATCGAGCAGCGCCAGGCGCGCGCCCGGATCCGTGGCCGCCGCCGGCGCGTTCTCGGCGTACTGGCCGGAGAGCGAAGCCGTGGCCAGCTCCTCGAGCGACTTCCCCATGCCGCCGAAACCGCCGAGCATCTCCGATGTCGTCAGGCGCGCCGGGTACCCGTCGATCTCCAGAAAATCGCGGCCGTCGCTGCGGCGACGCACCCGCATCGCACGCGCCCGATAGGCCGGATCGATGTAGCGCTCCCACACGTTCCCCGGCTCGAGCACGTGCCCGTCGGCGTCGACGACGAGATCCATCGTCCACCTGCCCTACTCCTGTTGCGCGTCGGCCGTCAACGCCCTCCCCCTTTGACCTTTCCGACTCTCTGGCTTGATTCGCCTGGTCCCCTGTGAAACTGCTCGCGTCGATGGACGAGCTCGAGCGCGTCGCGCGTGCCGCGATGACTGAGGCCGGAGAACGACTGCGTCTCGCCTGGCGCGAGAGCAAGGTCATCCAGTACAAAGGGCCGGTCGATCTGGTCACCGAAACCGACCGCGAGCTGGAGGCGCTGATCGTCGGCCATCTGCAGCGCGCCTTCCCGCAGCATCGCATTGTCGCCGAGGAAGGCGGGGGTGCCACCGGCGACCACGCGCGGCCGGCGCAGTACGTCTGGTACCTCGACCCGCTCGACGGCACCACCAACTTCGCCCACGGCTACCCGTCGTTCGCCATCTCCCTGGCCCTCGCCGACGCCGACGATCTGCTCTTCGGCATCGTGCACGATCCCATTGCCGGCGAAACCTTCGTCGCCCGACGCGGCGCCGGCGCCACGCTCAACGGCGAGGCGATCCGCGTCTCCGACGTCGACGATCTCGAACGCGGCCTGATCGGCACCGGATTTCCCTACGACCGCCGCGCCCACGTCGACTTCTATCTCGGTTTCGTCGCCGACTTCATCGCCAGCGCGCAGGGCGTGCGCCGCAAGGGCTCGGCCGCGCTCGACCTCTGCTACGTCGCCTGCGGCCGCCTCGACGGGTTCTGGGAGTGGAAGCTGCGCCCGTGGGACACGGCCGCCGGCGCGCTGATGGTGCGCGAGGCGGGCGGCGCGGTGACCGATTTCCGCGGCGCGGCGTTCGACCCGCACGGGGAGCAGACGCTGGCCTCGAACGGCCGCCTGCACCCGGCCATGGTGGAGGTCATCGGGCGCCGCCTGAACGCTTCTCCAAGGATTTAAC